>JBCBJZ010000013.1:0-40381 GCA_038522635.1 Pseudomonadota bacterium
CCAAGGCGTGCGTGTTTGGCCGGTGACTCGCACTTTGCGCCCGTTGCTCTAGCGCAGCGTGCCACCACAGTGACGTCAGCGTGCAGTTGCGAAGCTGTCGCGGATCAGTGCGGGATAGCACCACAGCAGCGTCAGCGCGCGCACGCCGAAGAAGCCCAGAAACGCGAGCCAAAGCCCGTGATTGCCGAACGCAGCGGTCAGCGGAACCGCCGCAGCCAGGTAGATGATCAGGCTGAGCAGCATCATATTGCGCATCGCGGCTGTGCGGGTCGCGCCAATAAAAATGCCGTCGAGCTGGAAGCACCAGACGCCGGCGATCGGGACCAGCGCGGCCCAAAACAGATAGAGCCGGGCCGCTTCGCGCACATCCTCAGCGCGCGTTGAAAGATCGATTAGCGCCGGGCCGACCACCCATAGCGCGGCCGACACCAGCAACGCCAAAACACCAGCCCAGGCTGTCGATAACCACACCGCGTGATCGAACCGTGGTCGCGCGCGCGCGCCGATCGCCTGGCCGGTCAGCGTCTCCGCGGCGAACGCGAACCCGTCGAGCAGGTACATCGTGACCGTGATGATGGCCTGCAACACGCCGTTGGCCGCAAGCGTGAGGTCGCCGGCGCGGGCGCCCTGGGCGAGGAAGAAGCCGAACGCAACCTCAAGCGCGAGCGTGCGGATCATGAGATCGCGGTTCACGTTGAAGGCCCGCACGAGGGCGGCGCGTGCAACAAGGCTCTCCCACCGCAACGCGCCGCCGCGGGCGCGGATCTCGCGCATGGCAAGCCACAGCCCCACCGCAAGCGCGACCGCCTCAGCGACCACAGACGACGCCGCAACCCCGGTCATCCCGTAGCCGAGACCGATTGTGAGCGCGATCGCCAGCACGATGTTGACGCCGTTCAACAGCAACTGGATCGCGAACGCCCGCCCGGCACGGCCAAGCCCGATGAACCAGCCCAACAGCGCGTAGTTCATCATCGTCAGCGGC
This sequence comes from Pseudomonadota bacterium, assembly GCA_038522635.1. Classification (GTDB taxonomy): domain Bacteria; phylum Pseudomonadota; class Alphaproteobacteria; order Rhizobiales; family Hyphomicrobiaceae; genus JBCBJZ01. The sequence goes on from JBCBJZ010000013.1 coordinate 986, forward strand.
GCACTCCAGATGCGCACATCGTAATAGGTCATGGCGAGCGCGTTGATCGCTTCGGATGCGCCAAAGGCCCATAGCGCGAGCTTCGCGATCGGCCCCTGGAACACGATCAGCACGATGCCGATCACGGTCCCGATCAGCAGCGCCCGGCCAAGATGTGCTGCGGTTTCGTCGGCATGGCCCGCGCCTGCCGCCTGCGCGGTAAGGCCGGTGGTGCCCATGCGCAGAAAGCCGAACGTCCAGAAGATGAAGTTGAAGAGCTGGGCGGCGAGCGCCATCGCGCCGGTGAGCTGGGTGGAGCCGTAGGTGCCGATGACCGCCAGGTCCACGTAGCCGACAAGCGGTGTCGTGGCGTTTGACAGGATGATCGGCACCGCGATCGTGAGGATGTCGCGGTGGCGCAGCGGAGCGTTGGCGGCGGCAGGTCCGCGTGGCGCTGGTTCAACGACCATGGCGGCGCTTAGATCATCGGGCGATTGATCGGGATCACCATAGGTGAGCCCGAAACCGACCAAAGATGATCTAAATCTAAAGTGCAGATCATCGCGCGCAGGGTGATCACGGTCGGTTGCGATCCTTCGAGCCGCGCGCCGAACCGATCAGCCGCATGATGACCCAGATCGGGATCACGACGATCGCGCCCAGCAAGAAATACTGCAGGCCCCATTCGATGGCGCCAAAGCCCATGTCGTAGATGCGCCGCGCGAGCAAACCCAGGCGCTCGATCAGTTCTTGCGGCTGGATGTCGAGGGCGGCCATGACGATGCCGACGATCACCGAAATGATGACCAGGCGGATGATGACGGCGATCGGGTTGCCGCCGAAGATGCGTTCCATCGTGATCTCCCGCAAAGGTCCGTTCACGTCGGCGACGCGTCGAACGGCCCTTTGACCTCGAACGTTCCGCCAGGTTGGCGCGGCCCAGCCCGCGTGGGACCCAGGGTGGGCTCCGTGTCTGGGATCTATCTCTTGGATCCATGTGTGGGCCCAAGTCCCCACGCGGTGTCGGTAGCACAGCGCAAGGGGCCGCGCGAGGGGCGGGTTGTGAGGCGCGGTGCCAGCCGTATCTGAGGCTTGCTAAACGTGCTAGCGGTAGCGCATGGCGCAGGATGATCAGGGCGCGCGCGGGCGCCGCGGTTCCACAAGGACGCGCGCGGCCTCCGCGAAGCCTCGGGCTGCGCGATCCAAGGCGGCGGGCGACGCCATCGAGCGCGCCGACGACGCTGTTGAAGGTGGAGCGAGGGCGGCCGCCGGTGCGAAGGGCAAGCGCGCTCGCATGGTGCGGACACTGCCTGCGGTGGCAGCGCCGGCAGACACGCCCAAGCAAGCGCAAACCGCGCAAGCGTCATCACCAGTGCCAAAGCGTGGTGGGGCCAAGGGAAAAGCCACCACCAAGCCGCCGTCTGGTAAGGTGGCGCGCAAGCCCTTGAAGTCGAAGGCGCGTACCACCCGCCGGCCCGAAGCGCCGTCAATGACCGATCAGACCAGCGATGTTGCAGCGTCACTGCCACCCCAATTCCAAGCATGGTTCGACGCGCGCGGCTGGGCGCCGCGCCCGCACCAGCTTGACCTTTTGGCGCGCTACCGGGCCGGCCGCTCCACGTTGCTGATTGCGCCGACCGGTGCGGGCAAAACGCTCGCCGGCTTCCTGCCGAGCCTGACCGCGTTGACGGCCGACGACTTCGAGCCCGGTCCAAGCGCCCTGCACACGCTCTACATCTCACCGCTTAAGGCGCTCGCCGTCGATGTCGCCCGCAACCTGCTGCAGCCGGTCGAAGAGATGGGCCTGTCGCTCACCATCGAAACGCGGACCGGCGATACGCCCGTGAACCGACGCCAGCGCCAGCGGCTGAAACCGCCGCAAATCCTGCTCACCACACCGGAGCAGATCGCGCTTATGCTCGCCCACGATGAAGCGCAGCATCTTTTCGGCAGCGTGAAGTTGATCGTGCTCGATGAGTTGCACGCCCTGGCGCCCAACAAGCGTGGCGATCTGCTTGCGCTCGACATCGCGCGGCTGCGCCGTTTCGCGCCTGACCTGCGCTTGATCGGGCTGTCGGCGACCGTTGCCTACCCCACGCAGTTGCGCGCCTACCTTGAACCGCAGACCTCGCCTGACGCCTATCGCCTTGCTGACGTCGTGCAAACGGGCGGTGGGGCCGACCCGCAGATCGAAATTCTCACCTCCGCTGAGCGCCTCCCCTGGTCCGGGCATACCTGCCGCTACGCCATGCCCGAAGTCTACGCCGCGCTCAAAGCCCATCGCTTGACGCTCGTGTTCGTGAACACGCGCAGCCAGGCCGAAGCGGTGTTTCAGGACCTGTGGCGCATCAACGATGACAACCTGCCGATCGCGCTGCATCACGGCTCGCTCGATGTCGCGCAACGCCGAAAGGTGGAGCAGGCGATGACGCAGGGGCGGCTGCGGGCGGTGGTGGCCACGTCGACGTTGGACCTCGGCATCGATTGGGGCGACGTCGATCTGGTGGTCAACATCGGCGCGCCCAAGGGAGCAAGCCGCTTGCTGCAACGCATCGGCCGCGCCAACCACCGGCTGGATGATCCGTCGCGCGCGATCCTGGTGCCGGCGAACCGGTTTGAAGTGCTGGAGTGCCGCGCGGCCCTCGATGCGGCGCGCAACGGCGAGCAGGACGCGGTCACGCAGCGCGTCGGCGGCCTCGATGTGCTCGCACAACATGTGCTCGGCTGCGCTTGCCATGCGGCGTTCAGGCCCGAAGCGCTGTTTGAGGAGGTAACGTCGGCAGCGCCTTACGCTGGGCTTGAGCGGCGCACGTTTGAGCGCGTTGTCTCGTTCGTTGCGACCGGTGGTTACGCGCTCAAAAGTTACGAGCGCTACGCACGGATCAAACCGACCGACGATGGCCATATGCGCCTTGCCCATCCACGATTTGCGCAACAATACCGCATGAATGTCGGCACGATCGTCGAAGCGCCGATGATCAAGGTGCGCCTGACCTCAAAGCGGGCAGCGCGTGCCTCGGGGCGTGGCGGCGCCTCGACAGGGAGCGCGCGAACGCAGGCGCCCGCGCCGCGCGCGCTGGTGGGCGGTCGCGTCATGGGCGAACTCGAAGAGTGGTTCATCGAGCAGTTGGCGCCCGGCGATACGTTCTTGTTCGGCGGCGAAGTGCTGCGGCTGGAAGGTTTGCGCGATACTGACGCTTACGTTTCGCGCGCGCCTGACCGCGACCCGATGGTCCCCTCCTACCAGGGGGGGAAGTTCCCGCTCTCCACGCACCTGGCAACGCGGGTCCGCCACATGCTGGCGGACGGATCGGCATGGCCGGGCCTGCCTGAGCAGGTGCATGACTGGCTCGACCTGCAGCTTGAAAACTCCGTCATGCCGGCACCGCACCAGGTGCTCGTGGAGACGTTTCCGCGTGGCAACAAGCACCACCTGGTGGTCTACGCGTTCGAAGGTCGCCTCGCCCACCAGACGCTCGGCATGTTGTTGACGCGGCGGCTTGACCGCGCCGGTGCGCGCCCGCTTGGTTTCGTGGCAAACGACTACGCGTTTTCGATCTGGGGCATGGGCAATCTCAACGCGATGGTGGCCGAGCAACGCCTCGACATCGATCGGCTGTTCGATGAGGACATGCTGGGCGATGATCTCGATGCGTGGCTCGCCGACTCGATGCTGATGAAGCGCACGTTCCGCTACTGCGCGGTGATCGCCGGGCTGATCGAACGCAAGCATCCCGGCAAAGAGAAGAGCGGCCGCCAGGTCACGATCTCGTCGGATCTGATTTACGATGTGCTGCGCCAACATGAGCCCGACCACATCCTGCTGGAGGCCGCTTGGGCCGACGCCGCGACGGGGTTGCTCGATATCGCGAGGTTGGGCGAATTCCTGCACCGAATCGCTGGTAATATTGTGCATCAACCGCTGCAACGGGTGTCGCCTCTCGCGGTGCCCGTTATGCTTGAAATCGGACGTGAGCCGGTGCTGGGCACGGCGCGCGAAGACATGATGCGGCTTGCGGCGGACGAACTGCTGGCGGAGGCTGTGGGGGAGGGGACGGGCGATGCTGGAGCTCAAACCTGAGCGCGTGGGGCTCAACGAGTACAACACGCAGCGGATCGCCTTGGGCGGCAGCGCGTTCATTGCGGATCAGTCAGGTGCCCTTTATTGCCCGGCCGCGGACATGCTGATCGTCGCCGATCTGCACCTGGAGAAAGCGTCCAGTTATGCGCGCGGTGGCCAGTTCCTACCGCCTTACGATACGCGCGAAACGTTGATGCGCCTGGCGGAAGTGATCGATCGATTTGAAGCCGGCCATGTTGTGGCACTGGGCGACAGCCTGCACGATCGCCAGGCGGGCGCGCGGATCGATGCCCAGGACCTTGAGATCTTGCACATCATGCAGGATGACCGTCGCTGGACCTGGATCACCGGCAACCACGATCCGGAAATCCCCGCGATCCTTGGAGGCGAGGTGCGCGCACAGGTGCGCACCGCCGGCGTCACGTTGCGCCATGAGCCGCATCCGGGGCCCGTGACGCACGAAATCGCCGGGCATATGCATCCAGCAGCGCGCCTGTCGATGTATGGCCATTCGATCCGCCGGCCTTGCTTCCTGGGCAACGGCAATCGGCTGATCCTGCCGGCCTTCGGTACGCTGACCGGCGGGCTAAACGTGCTCGATGGTGCTTTTCTGCCGTTGATCGGGACCGGCGGCATGAAGGTCTGGATGATGGGGCAGGAGGGGCTGTACCCGGTCGCCACCCGGCGCCTGCGCGGCGATTGAGGCCCGTGCGATCGAGGCCAGGGCGAATGGGGAAGGGCGACTGATGCAAGGCCGAATGAGGCAAGGCTTCAGCCAGCGCCGGCCGCAGGTTGGCGCAGCCCGTGGACGTCAGGTCTGAAGGGCACCATATCATAACAGGCGCGGCTGCCGATGACCTTTACCGGCTGCGTTCGCGGTCGCCGTCATCCTGTCGTGTCCCGTTTGCGTACCGGTGCCCATGGCCCTTTTGATCATCGCCTTGTTCCTGGTCGCGCTGCTGGCGTTTCTGCCCTCGCTGTGGGTGCAACGCGTCATCGCGCGCCACAGTGCCGAGCGGCCCGATTTTCCCGGGACCGGCGGGCAGTTCGCACGCCACGTGCTCGATGAGATGAACCTGCGTCACGTGCGCGTTGAGGCGACGGAAATCGGCGACCACTACGATCCGGAAGAGAAGGTCGTGCGCCTGGCGCCGAAACACCTGGACGGACGTTCGCTGTCCGCTGTGGTGATCGCCGCCCACGAGGTCGGCCATGCGATGCAGGATGCGACCGGCTACCGTCCGCTGAAGGCGCGCACCACGCTTGCCAAGCAGGCCCATCGCATCCAGCAAGTGGGCTCGATCTTGATGCTGGGCGCACCGCTGGTGATGATCTTCTCGCGCTCCCCGCACCTGCTGATGATGGAGATCCTCGCCGGCGCGCTCATCATCGGCACAACGGCGCTGATGCATCTGACCACGTTGCCGGTCGAGTTCGATGCAAGCTACCGCCGCGCGCTACCGCTGCTGCAGGTGGGCGGTTACCTGTCGGAGCGCGATCTGATCGCGGCGCGACGCATCTTGAAGGCGGCCGCGTTGACCTATGTGGCAGCGGCCGCGCGGAGCATGCTCGACATTGCGTATTGGTTGCGCGTTCTGCGGTTTTGAAGATAGGCGGGCGATTGACCTCGGAACAGGCCTTCAAGCTGACGCAAGCCATGCACACGCTCTATTACCCGCGTATCCGTAATCTGCCTTTGCCGGCGGGCCACCGTTTTCCCGGCGGCAAATACCGGATGCTGCTGGAGCGCTTCGAAGCGCGCCCGCTGGACAACATGCGGTTGGACGCATCTCCGCTGGCAAACCGCACGCTGTTGATGAAGGCGCATGATGCGGCCTACGTCGATGCGATGTTGAGCGGCGCGGTGACGTCGGCTGCGATGAAGCGGATCGGCCTGCCCTGGAGCGAGGTCTTGATGCAGCGCTCACGCGCCACCGTGGGCGGCACCTTGGCGGCTGCACGTGCTGCGCTGGTTAGCGGCTTTTCGGGTCAGCTCGCCGGCGGCACCCATCACGCGCATAAGGGCCATGGATCGGGCTTCTGCGTCTTCAACGACATCGCCGTTGCCGCGTTGGTGTTGCTTGAAGAGGGCATCGTGGCCCGCATCGCCGTGCTCGATCTCGACGTCCACCAGGGCGATGGCACCGCCGCGGTCCTGCGAGACGAGCCGCGTGCGTTCACTTGCTCGGTGCACGGGGCGGGCAACTTCCCCTTCGAGAAGGCCACGTCGTCGAAGGACGTCGCGCTTGCGACCGGAACCGGCGACGCGGCCTATCTGACCGCTGTCAACGAAGCGCTCAGCGCTGTGCTGGCGTTCGATCCGGACCTCGTTTTTTACCTTTCGGGCGCTGATGCGCTGGCGAGCGATCGCTTGGGTCGGCTTGAGGTGTCCGCCGAAGCACTACGTGTGCGCGACGGTCTCGTCTTCTCGACGCTCAATGAAATTGGCATCGCCTGCGCGGTCGCGGTGGGCGGTGGCTATGCAGACCCGATCGAAGCCACCGTGGACGTCTATGAGGCAACGTTTCGCGAGGCCGCACGCATCTTCGTAGGATGACACCACTCAAGCCAATGGCCGTTACGCCATCGATCCGGGCAGAAGGTCGCGCTGGCCAGACCGACTGTGGCCAGATCGTATGTGGCGCGTTCGACCGCTCAACAGTGACCGATCAGCGCTGGGCCGGTTTCAGGTCGAGCGGACCGCGTGCAGCGGCGGCCCGGACCGGACGGCGTTGTGCACGAGGCGTAGGCGCTTTGCCGCGGCGCAAATCAGCTGCCTGGGCAAGGGCGATCAGTTCCGCCGGCGTCAGCGGCCTTGCCGGTGCGGCCGGACGAGTCAAGCTAGGACGGGCCGGGCGAGGACGGGCCACAGGACGCGCTGTAGCAAGGGCCGTCGGCTTCGCAATGCGCGTGGGCTGGGTCGCGGCAGGGGCAGGCGCCGGCTTCGGCGGCAACGCAACCATTTGGCGGATCGCTGCGATGTTCTGCGAGGCGCGCGCCTGGCCCAGGTCGCGTTGGGCCAGTTGTTTGGCTTCGGCGTATTTGCCCTGAAGGCCTAGCACCAGCGCCAGGTTTTGACGGATGCGCGGCAGGGCCGGGTTGTCGCTTGCGGCGGCCTTGCGCAACAGCGTTTCAGCTTTGCCAGGGTTGCCGTTCAGCGCGTAGGCGAGCGCGAGGTTGTTCAGCACCGACGGTTGGTTCGGTGCAAGCGCGATCGCCCGCTCGAAGTGACGAACCGCCTGAGCATGTTTGCCAAGCTTCGCGTAAGAGGCACCGCGCGCGGAGATCACTTTCCAGTCGGGCCGGCTCGGGATGTCAGCCTTGGCCAACAGCTTGTGCGCGATCTGCACCTGGCCCACGTCGAGCGCCAGGCGACCGTATTCCGAGATCAGATCGACGTTGTTGCCGTTGAACATGGATGCTTGCTGCAGCACCGCAAGGGCGCGCCGCTTTTGGCCCATCGCCTTCAGGTTCTTCGCGTAGGCGATCGCCTTTTTGGCGTTGCGCGGGTCCTTGGAAAATTCTTTGCCCCAGTAATACGTCGCTTCCTGCAACGCCTTTTGCGTTTCAGCAGGTGAGGCTTGCGCCTTTTGTAACGGCGTCGTGGCATCCGACAACGCGGTCAGGCCGGTTTGCGCGCATGCGCCAAGCAGCAGTGCGCTCGGCAGCACGAGCCCTAGGGCGCAGCGTTTCAGAATAGCGCGCGTTGCAGCACCGTCTTTGTGCGCGTTCTGCGCCGTTCCGCTCACGTCAACACCCATGGATCGTCCCTCTATCGGCAGGCGCGCGGGCGCGCTGGATAAACCCTCGTCCCCGTCACTTTCTGGGACACCGGTCAACAAAGCCTTAAGGGCCTTCGCGCGGCTGGCGTTTTGTGGTGGGCGCGCTACGTTTGGCAACGCGCGATGATCGCGTGACACCAACGTTGAGGGAGCGGACGGCGCGTATGGGCAAGACAACGGCAGCGGCACGGGCTTTCACACCCCGCGATCTGTTTGCGCGTGCAAGCGAGGGCAAGGGGCAGGCGAAGGCGGATAGCGTGCCTCTCTGGCTGACGCAAAACCCCGATGCGCTCGTCAAGAAAGACCAGCTCACACCCGTCCAACGCGCTTGGCTTTCTTCGTGCGGGTTCACCGGCCGGCAAGGCGCGCATGTGCTGCTGCCCGGTCGCGAAGGCAAGCTCGCTGGCGTGGTCGCGGGCACCATCAAGAAGGCTGCCGGCCCGATGGATGATGCGCGCGCGCTCGGCCATCTGGGCGCGCAATTGCCGTCGGGCACCTACCATGTCGCGGGGCCAAAACTCGATCCAACCTTGGCGGGGATCGCGTGGGGACTTGGCGCCTACAGCTTCAGCGCCTACCGCGATGGGCCAGCCCGCACCCCGCCCGTTTTGCTGTTGGAACGGAAAGCCGATCTCGACAGCATCGTCGCTCAGCTCGAAGCGGTCTGGCTCGGGCGCGACCTCATCAATCGACCCTCCAATGACATGGGGCCGGCCGAACTCGAAGCGGTGACCCGCGAGGTGGCGGCTGCGTTTGAGGCCGACGTCACCTCGATCCGCGGTGCAGAGTTGCAGCAACGCAATTTTCCGCTGATCCATGCGGTCGGGCGTGCAAGCGACCGCGAGCCACGGCTGATCGATCTGCGGTGGGGCACGAGTGGCCCGCGCGTCACCGTGGTGGGCAAGGGTGTGTGCTTCGATACCGGCGGGCTGAACCTGAAGCCGTCGGCGGGCATGCTGCTGATGAAAAAGGATATGGGCGGGGCGGCAAGCGCGTTGGCGTTGGCTCAGATGGTGATGGCGCACGGCCTCAACGTGCGGTTGCGGCTGTTGATACCGGCGGTCGAGAATGCGGTTGCGGGGTCTGCCTTCCGCCCCGGCGACATCATCACCTCGCGCGCGGGTCCGAGCGTGGAAATCGGCAACACGGATGCCGAAGGCCGGTTGGTGTTGGCCGATGCCATGGCGCTCGCGTGTGAAGAGCGTCCCGATCTTTTGCTCACGTTTGCAACGCTGACGGGGGCAGCGCGGGTGGCGCTGGGACCCGATCTGCCGCCGTTTTTCACCGATGACGAGAGCCTTGCGGCCGCTTTGACGGACGCCGGGGACAAGGTCGGTGATCCGGTCTGGCGCCTGCCGTTCTGGAGCGGTTATGAGCGCATGTTGGATAGCCCGACGGCCGATATGAACAACATCGCGTTTAACGGGTTTGCCGGCTCGATCCTGGCGGCCCTGTTTCTGCGACGGTTTGCGCGCAAGGCTCGCCGCTACGCCCATTTCGACATATACGGATGGCGCCCGGAGCACGATCCACTCGGCCCCAAGGGCGGTGAGCCCCAAGCGGCGCGTGCTGCCTTCAAGGTCATCGCCAACGAGAGTAAGGCTACGTGATCTTCGCCTCATTCAGCGCTGCACCAAGGACCGCACTTCACGCATGAGCAAGACCGCTTCAAAGCTCGATCCGCGCCGTCACGCCTACCGTGCCGACCTCGCCGCAGATGCGCTGCGGGGAAAGGTCGAGGCGGAGCGCTTCGTGAGCGGCGAGGTCCGTCAGGTGGTACGCGCCAACGTGCCCGTGCGCGCTGAGCCGAGCCCGGCTGCGCAACTGACGACGGAAGCGCTCTTCGGCGCGCATGTAACGGTCTACGACGAAGAGGGCGATTGGGCGTGGGGGCAAATCGCGAGCGATGACTACGTCGGCTATCTGCCCCGCGCGACCCTGAGCCAGGACGTGTCAACGCCCACGCATCGCATTAGCGCCATCGGCACGTTCGTGTACCCCGCGCCCGACATCAAAGCGCCACCGCTGATGACGCTGTCCATGAACGCCGGCGTCACGGCAAGCGACGTGGGCGAGCGGTTCATCGAGCTGCAGGGCGGTGGCTTCATCATCGCCCGCCACGTGGCGGAGACCGGGCGGACCGCGCTCGATTTCGTCGAGGTCGCCGAGCGCTTCATCGGCACGCCCTACATGTGGGGCGGCAAGACGCGCATGGGGCTCGACTGTTCGGGCCTTGTGCAGGTGTCGCTGGAGGCGGCGGGGCTCGCGGCACCGCGCGACAGCGATATGCAGCAGGAGGATCTGGGCGATGAGGTTTTGATCCCGTCGAACCTTGAGGGTTTGCGCCGGGGCGATCTGATCTTCTGGAAGGGGCACGTCGGTATGATGATGGATGGGTTGCTTCTGTTGCATTGCAACGCGCATCACATGGCGACGGCGGTGGAACCGTTGGCCGAAGCGGTGGCGCGCATCACGCGGCAGGCGGGCGATGAGGCTGTGGGTGCCGGTTCGGGCGGGATCACGGCGATCCGTCGGCTGCCGGCACTGGGCTTTGCGGCCTGATATTCATCCGCGCTTAGAGCAACGGGCGCGTCAGGTAGGATCATCTGAGACGCAAGATGAACGGCCACGCGGGTAGCCGTCAGTAACCGCGGGTGCGGTCGACGAGGTGGTCGAGCGGTTCGCCAGCCTCGAAGGCTGCGATCTGGCGTAGCGTGTAGGCGGCGATGGCGTTGGGATCGCTTTCTGCGGCGCAGTGCGGCGTGATGACGACGCGCTCGTGGGCCCAAAGCGGGCTTGCGCTGGGTAGCGGTTCGTTCTCGAACACGTCGAGCGAGGCGGCATAGAGCGTGCCGTCTTGGAGCGCTGCGAGGATGTCCGTCTCGACCTGAAGCCCACCGCGACCGGCGTTGATCAGCACCGGACCGGGCAAGGCGCCGTTGCGCTTCAACTTGGCGAACAAATCGGCGTTGAGCATGCCTCGCGTGGCCGGCGTTAACGGCAGCAAGCACACCAGGATGTCGGTGGTGGCGAGGCAGGCGTCCAAGCCGTCCGCACCATCGAACGTGGTCACCCCCGCAAGCGACTTGGGCGTGCGGCTCCAGCCTTGCAGACGGTAACCGAGCCCGCGCAGCGCGGTTAGGGCGGCCTGGCCGAGCACGCCCGTTCCCAGCACGCTGACCGTCACATCGGGCGCGTTCGGCTCGACCAGATGCTCCCAGCGGCCGGCGCGTTGGGCGGTCGCGAATTCGCACATGCGCCGGTGATGGTAGAGGCATTGCAGCGCGATGTAGCTCGTCATGCGTTGCGTGAGGTCGGGATCGACGAAGCGGACCAGCGGCACGTCGGGGAGATGCGGGTCCTTGAGCAGATGGTCGACGCCTGCGCCCACCGAGACCATGAGCTTGAGGTTTTGAAAGCCAGCCAGAACGCCATCGGGAGCACCCCAGGCGAGCGCGTGGCGCACAGCGTCAGGATCGGGCACCTCGTCCGGCCAGACCTGTAGAGCGATGTCGGGTTGCAACGCGCGCAAACCGGCAACGAACAGCGGGACGCGTTGACTGCCAACAACAAGAAGGCTCATGGGATCAGGTTCCTTCGCGTGCGCTCTCGTCTGCCCCAGCAGACCGCGAACCGTCATTAATCCGCAACGACATCCTCAAGCGGCGCATCGGTCCGCAACGTCAGATCGAAGGCCGCCGACAACAGCGCCTTGGTGTAAGGTTGTTGCGGCGTATCGAAAATCTGCGCTGCCGGCCCCTCCTCAACCACCTCACCGTTGCGCATCACGATGACGTCGTTGGAAAGCGCGCGGACCACTTTGAGGTCGTGGGAGATGAACAGATAGGCGAGGCCGTGCTTGCGTTGGAGATCGCGCAGCAGGTCGACGATCTGCGCCTGCACCGACATGTCGAGCGCGCTGGTCGGTTCATCGAGCATGACGAACTTGGGCTCCAGCACCATGGCACGCGCGATGGCGATCCGCTGGCGTTGACCGCCGGAAAACTCATGGGGATAACGGTCCTGCGTCTCGGCATCGAGACCGACCTCTTCGAGCGCGCGGCTGACGCGTGTACGCCGCTCGTTGTAGCTGAGGTCAGGGCTCTGGATGATCAGCCCTTCCTCGATGATTTGCCCCACCGACATGCGCGGGCTCAGCGAACCGTAGGGGTCCTGAAACACGATCTGCATGTGCCGGCGCAACGGGCGCATGCGACCAGAGCTCAAGCCATCGATCCGCTGCCCTTGGTAGACGATGGGGCCGTCGGACGAGATGAGCCGCAGCAGCGCGAGGCCGAGCGTGGTTTTGCCGGACCCCGATTCACCCACCACCCCGAGCGTTTGCCCCGCCCGTAACCGCAACGATAGCCCGTTCACAGCCTTGACGTGATCCACCGTCCGCTTCAGCAACCCGCGTTTGATCGGAAACCAGACCTTGAGGTTTTCGGTCTCCATGACCACCGGCGCCTCATGGTCGGCCTGCGGAGGATCACCCTTGGGCTGACTGGCGAGCAGGTGCTGCGTGTAGGGATGCTGAGGATCCTCCAGCACCGCCTCGCTGTCGCCGGTCTCGACCACCTCGCCCTTGTTCATCACGTAGACGCGATCGGCCATCTTGCCGACCACACCGAGGTCGTGGGTGATGAGCAGCATGGCCATGTTGTACTCGCGCTGCAGGTCTTTCAGGAGCTGCAGGATCTGCGCTTGGATGGTGACGTCGAGCGCCGTGGTCGGCTCGTCGGCGATCAGCAGGTCGGGCTCATTGGCAAGCGCGATCGCGATCATCACGCGCTGACGCTGGCCGCCGGAGAGTTGGTGCGGGTAGGACTGTAACCGCTTTTCAGGATCGCGAATGCCGACCTTGGTCAGCAGATCGATCACACGGGCTTCACGCTCCTCGCTGCCCATGCCGCGGTGCACGCGCAGCACTTCGCCGACCTGCTTGCCGATGGTGTGCAGCGGGTTCAAAGACGTCATCGGCTCTTGGAAAATGATCGAGATCGCCGCGCCGCGGATCTCGCGCATATCGCCGATCGGCGCCTTGAGCAGGTCTTTGCCGCGGAAATAGATCTCGCCCGAAGGGTGGCTTGCCGAATTCGGCAGCAGCCGCATGATCGAGAGGGCCGAAACGGTTTTCCCCGAACCTGATTCGCCCACGAGCGCGACCGTCTCGCCCTTGCCGATGGTGAACGAGACCCCATCGACGGCGCGCGAAACTTCTTCGCCCGCCTGGAACTCGATCGCCAGGTTGCGTACCGCGACCAGTGTTTGTGCCGGCTCGCTGCTGGAGCGGATGATCGGTTTGGGTTTCAAAGCCACGGTGTGACCCTTTCCAGGTTCGGCGGCCGGATTAGCGGAAGGTCTTGCGCGGGTCGAAAGCGTCGCGGACCGCTTCGCCGATGAAGATCAACAACGACAACAACATCCCGAGCGACACGAAGCCCGCGATGCCGAGCCAGGGTGCCTGGCGGTTGTCATTGCCCTGTTTGAGCAGTTCGCCGAGCGAAGCTTCCGTTGGCGGGAGGCCGAGGCCCAGAAAATCGAGAGCGGTCAGCGCCGTGATCGATCCGGAGAGCTTGAAGGGCAGGAACGTCAGCGTCGCGACCATCGCGTTGGGAAAGAGGTGCTTGGCCATGATCTTGGCGTTGGACAGACCAAGCGCGCGCGCCGCGGTGATGTATTCAAAGTTGCGCCCACGCAGGAATTCCGCGCGCACTACCCCCACCAGATAGACCCAGTGGAAGGCGAGCAAGACGAAGAAGAGCGTCCAGAAACTCGGCACCAGCACGGACGATATGATCAACAACACGTAGAGCGACGGCACCGACGACCAGATCTCGAGTGCGCGTTGGAAGATGAGGTCCACGCGTCCGCCGAAGTAGCCCTGGATGGCGCCCGCGACGATGCCGATCAGCGCCGACGCGATCGTCAGCAGCACGCCGAACAAAACCGAGATCCGAAAGCCGTAGATGATGCGGGCGGCCACGTCGCGGCCCTGGTCATCGGTGCCAAGCCAGTTGCGGTTGCCCAACGCTTCGTAGCGATCGATTTTGGCTTTGGGCGCGTCGCAGTAGGTGGCGCTGGAGGCCCAGGGGGGCGGTGAAGGGAACCCCAGACAGATGTCCGAATTGCCCGCCCGTCGGCGCGGGTAGTCGTTGTTGATCGTGTCGTAGCTGTAGCGGATCGGCGGCCACAACATCCAGCCGTTGGCGTTGATCTCGGTTGCGTTGGTGGGGTCCTTGTAATCGGTCTTGGGCAGGAAACCGCCGAACTTTTCTTCAGAGTAATTGACCGCGATGGGGAACAGGAACTCGCCTTTGTACCGGATCAGGATCGGCTTATCGTTGGCGATGAACTCGGCCATCATGCTGACCACGAACAGCACCAGGAAGATCCATAAACTCCAGTAGCCGCGGCGGTTGGCCTTGAAGGCCTGCCAACGCCGCCGGTTGATCGGCGATAAGGTGAACCAGCCGCGCCGCGTGGGCGTGATCTCTTCGGTGGGCCTCGTCGACAGGCCGCCTGCAACGCTTTTCGATGGGGTCTTGGGCGCACCGCTCGCCGGCGCCTTGCCTTTGCCCTTGGGATCGGGGCGCTTGGCTGCCGGCTTCGCCGCACGCCGCTCGGGGCTCTCGATCGCCATGCGCGTCAAACCTCCCGCGATTCAAAGTCGATGCGTGGATCGACGAGCGTGTAGATGAAGTCGGAGAGCAAGTTCACCACCATGCCGAGCAGTCCGAAGATGAAGAGTGTGCCGAACACGATCGGGTAGTCGCGGTCGATGATCGCCTTGAAGCCCAGAAGGCCGAGGCCGTCGAGCGAGAAAATCTGTTCGATCAGAAGGCTGCCCGCGAAAAACGCGCCGATGAAAGCGGCCGGGAAACCGGCGATGATCAGCAACATCGCGTTGCGGAACACGTGGCCGTAGAGCACCTGGTTCTCGGTCAGCCCCTTGGCGCGCGCCGTCATCACGTACTGCTTGCGGATCTCATCGATGAATGAGTTCTTGGTGAGGAAGGCGGTGGTGGTGAATGCGCCGACCGCGATCGATATCAGCGGCAGCGTGAGGTGCCAGAAATAGTCGCCGATCTTGCCAAGCGTTGAAAGCTCATTCCAGTTCTCTGAAAACAGCCCTCGGTTGGGGAAAATTTGCAGGAACGAACTGCTGGCAAACAGCACCATCAGCAACACGGCGAACAGGAACCCGGGGATGGCGTAGCCGAGCACCAGCGCGCCGCTCGTCCAGGTATCGAACGGCTCACCATAGTGCACGGCCTTGCGGATGCCGAGCGGGATCGAGACCAGGTAGCTGATCAGCGTCATCCATAACCCGAGCGAGATCGAGACGGGGAGCTTCTCGATGATGAGATCAACGACGGGGCGGCCCTTGAAGTAGCTCTTGCCGAACTCGGGGCAGCCTGGAACGCGCTCGCCGGCCTTGCTGAAACTCTGGAAGAACTGCTCGCGCAGATAATTGATGCAGGTGTAATTGCCCAACAGCAGGAAGAAGCGCTCAACCGGCGGCTTGTCGAAGCCGAATTCCTTCTCGATCTCCGCGATGAACTTCGGATCAAGGCCTTGTGAGCCGATGTATTTGCTGCCCGCGCCCCCCGTCGCTGCAGGGGAGGACTGCTGATCGCGTGTCGCAATCCCGTCGCCGCCGCCGCCGCTGATGCTTTGCGTGGCCGACACATCGTTGCCGCTCAACTCGGCGAGCACCCGTTCGACGGGGCCGCCCGGCGCAAACTGCACCAGAACGAACGTGATTAGGATCAGCCCGAAGATGGTCGGGATGATCAACAAAAGGCGCTTGATCAGATAGTTGGCCATCGAGGGTGAGCCTTGGATCTTCAGATGGGCTTCAAAGGACTGCGGACGACGCGGGGAGGCTTTGCGGGGGATTTTGCAGCGGGCTAGGCGGGTTGAACGGGGCCTTCAGATCGATGGGCGATGCCGCGCTATGGTCCGGCGGCCGCCGCGCTGACGTCTCAATGCCGCGCGTGCGACAGCCGCGGTTAAGAGCATCATTGGCCGCGCGCTTTCGCAAGCTCGTCCGCCTTGCCTTCGTCGTACCACCATAAATCGATGATGCCGCGCGCGAAATCGGGCTTGCGTGCGGGCCGGGCAAACTTATCCCAGTACACCACATTGTGCGCCGCCTTGTACCACTGCGGCACCCAGTAATGGCCAGCGCGCCAAACCCGGTCGAACGCACGAGCCGCCGTCACCAACTCTTTACGCGACTTGGCCGCAATCATCTTGTTGGTCAGCGCGTCGATCACCGGGTCTTTGACGCCGGAAATGTTGAGGCTGCCCTGGATGTCGGCCGCAGCGCTCCCCCAGTAGTTGCGCATTTCAACGCCTGGCGTCATGGCGAGCACATAGCGCCGCGTCGTGATATCGAAATCGAAGGACTTCACACGCCGCTGATACTGCGCCGAATCCACCCGTCGGATGGTGGCCTGGATGCCCAGACGGCGCAGGTTGCGAATGTAGGTGTTGATGATTTTATCGAAGCTCGGCGAGAACGTGAGGAACTCGATCGTTAGCGGTTGGCCCTTTTTGTCACGCAGCACGCCGCCGGCCCCCGGTTTGAAGCCGGCCTGCCGCAACAGCGAAAACGCTTCACGTAATTGCGCGCGATTATTGCCGGAGCCATCCGTGCTGGGCGGCTCATAAGGGGCGGCGAAAACCTCCGGTGGAAGCTTATCGCGAAAAGGCTCAAGCAAGGCCAACTCGGCCGGGCTCGGCTTGCCGCTGGCCTTCATGTCGGAGTTTTCGAAGAACGATTGCGTGCGCTTGTAGAGCGAGAAAAAAAGGTTTTTGTTGGTGGTCTCGAAATCGAACGCGAAGTCCAACGCCTTGCGAACACGCACGTCCTTGAATTTGTCGCGGCGGGTGTTGATGAAGAATCCTTGCGCGCCACCGGGGCGCTTGTCGGGCAAGGTCAAGCGGATGAGCTGCTTGTTGCGTACGGCTCTGATGTTATAGGCGGTGGCCCAGTCTTTTGAGGTGAACTCCTCGCGCAAATCGTAGTTGCCGGATTTCAGGCTTTCCAATTCCGCGCTACGGTTCAGATAGTATTCATAGCGCAACGTGTTGAAGTTGAAGCGTCCCACGTTGACCGGCAGATCTTTGGCCCAGTAATCCGTGCGGCGACTGTAAGCGATGAAACGACCCTGGTCGAACTTCTCGATTTTATAGGGACCTGAACCGAGCGGCGGCTCCAATGTTACCTCTTTGAAGCGCCGCTTGCTGTAATAGGCCTTGGACAGGATTGGCAAAGTTGCCACCGTCACCGGAAGGTTGCGTACCAAGTCGCCCTTGAAGGTGTAGCGGACGGTGTAGTCGTCGAGCGCCTCCGCCTTGACGACATCGCGCAGCAGGTTGCGGTAGACCGGAGCGCCGTCTTTTTTGAGGATGTCGAAACTGAAAACGACGTCCGCGGCGGTCAGTTTGCTCCCATCGGAAAAGCGTGCAGCTTTGCGCAAAACAAACGTTACCGCCTTTTTATCGTCGGCGATCTCCGCCGTGCGCGCGACGAGGCCGTAGACGGAACCTGGCTCATCGCCGGCTGGCACCATCAACGAGTCGAACAGGAAACTGAGCCCCTGTGCAGCGTCGCCCTCGCGAATAAAGGCGTTGAAGCTGTCGAAGGTGGTGATCCCCGCGGTGCCGATCATCGACAGTTTGCCGCCCTTGGGTGCGGACGGGTTAACGTAATCGAAGTGCTTGAAGCCGGCGGGGTATTTGAGGTCGCCGAACGGCGAGAGCCCGTGGCGTGGGGCGGCCTGTGCGCTGAAGGCGAAGGCGAGCGTCGTCAACGCGGCGGCGGCGTACGCCAACAGCGCTCGGGTCCAGCCGCGTGCGCCGCCCGTTTTCACGGTCGGTTGCGGGGGTGCCAACGGTGGGGACATGGGGGACCTCTGAAACAACAATGATGGGGCGGTGATGAAGGGCGCCCGCGAGAGCTACGGCCAGGCGCGGATCGCTGTGTTCGTCGGAAACATCCTAGCCCGGCAATGGGGCATCACCGCAGCGCACGCCATGCGATGGGGGCTACGCAGATCCACGTGGTGGCAGATCCTTCGTGGGGGGGGCGCAGCCGCGGTTTAACGATCGAACCGATCCTTCTAACCACGGCTGAGCGCTATTACGCTTACTTCGCGTCCGCCAACGCGCTGGCGGCGGCTTTGTCATACCACCACACCTGCAAGAACGAGACGCTTTGTGACGGCAACGTTTTGGGGCGACCGAACCGGTTCCAAAACGCAACGCGGGCATAGGGCACGTGCCACTGGGGTACAACGTAGTGGTTCCACAGAAGGACGCGATCGAGCGCCCGGGTCGCCGCCACCAACTCCGCGCGATCGGGCGCGAAGATGATCTTGTCGATCAAGGCATCAACCGCCGGGTTCTTGATCCCGATCAGATTGCGCGAACCGTTGCGGTCTGCGGCCGTGCTGCTCCAATAATCGCGTTGTTCGTTACCGGGCGAGAAACTTTGCGGGAACTGACCGACAACGATGTCGAAATCGAACCGGTCGTAGCGGCGCTGGTATTGCGCGCTATCGACGATGCGCACCGAAGTTTGAATGCCAAGGCGATTCAACGTTTGCGCGTAGGGAAGCACGATCCGCTTGAACGACTCCGATACGAGCAGGAATTCCACCTTGAGCGGTTTGCCGTCCTTATTGTGCAGCACACGACCACTGCCACCGGGTGCATTCTTGACGGACCAGCCGGCGGCGGTGAGCAGCTTGAAGGCTTGCCGCAGGTTCTTGCGCACGTCGCCGGGCGCCTTGACGACCGGGTTTTCAAACGGCGTGGTGAAAACTTCTGCGGGGATCTTATCTTTAAGCGGCGTCAGCAACTCCAGTTCGCGCCCCTTGGGCAGTCCTGACGATGCAAGCTCGGTCCCTGCGAAATAACTGCCCGTGCGCTCATATTGCTCGTAGAACAGGTTTTTGTTCGCCGTCTCAAAATCGAAGGCCAAGTTGAACGCTTGGCGTACGCGTGCATCTTGAAACGCCAAGCGTCGTGTGTTCAGCACAAACGCCTGCATCGAGACCGGGCGCTTCAGCTTGATCCGCTCTTTGCGGATCAGGCCTTTGCTGACCGCGGGGATGTTGAACGCCGTCGCCCAGTTCTTTGCGCTGGAGGCGCGCCAGTAATCGATCTGATCGAGCTTGAAGCTCTCCAACGCTGCATCGAGGTTGCGATAATACGTGTAACGGATCTCATCGAAATTCCATTGACCCTTCACGATGGGAAGGTCTTTGGCCCAATAGTCCTTCACCCGCTTGTAGGTTATGAAATTACCGGCATCATATTCAGCGACTTTGTAAGGCCCTGAACCCAGCAAAGGTTCGAGCATGGCGCTCGCAGGGTTGCGTGCTTCACCTTTGGCGTTCTTGGCGCTCCACCAATGCTTGGGCAAAATCGGCAATTGACCGACGATTTGCGGCAGTTCGCGGTTATTTTTGACGTCGAACTTGAACGTCACCTGGCGCTCGCCCGTTTTCGCAGCCGAAACGACGTTCTTGTAATAAAACGCGTATTGCGGATGCGCCTTTTTCAGTGCGGACAGCGAAAAGACCACGTCTTCAGGCGTGATCGGTTTACCGTCGTGCCAGCGCGCTTGCGGGCGTAGACCGAAGGTGACCGATGAAAAATCGTCGGGATGGGACACCCATTCTGCGATCAAGCCGTATTCGGCGTTCGGCTCGTCGGGGCTGTTGGCCATCAGCGTGTCGAACGGCAAACCGCCCGCGATCGCGGAATCGCCCTGGCGCGAGAACGGGTTCAGCGAATCAAAGCTGCCCTGCTGCCAAAGGCGTACGCGGCCGCCTTTTGGCGCGTTGGGGTTGACCCACTTGAAGTGCTTGAAGTCGGGGCCGTATTGCGGCTTGCCCACCAGCGATAGAGCGTGCCGCCTCACCTCGTTGGCGAACGCTGAAGGGGCAGCGATAGAGGCGCATGATACCGCGACCGCGATTCCGGCGCTGAAAACGAGAGGCCCGCGTGCTGCACGAGCACGCAAGGGTGCGGTAAGGCGGGAGAGAGGCTGAGAAAGAAGCTGCATCATAACTCCGGGCTCGTGATGGACGCCGGAGGCAGATGAGCGGTGGACCACCGCCTTTGGCCTTGATCCGGCTGACCTCTTTTGGGGTGAGAGTGAGGACAAGGCCAGGCCGAAGCCAAGTTAATTGTTGGTCATCGCATTTGAGCGGGCGGGCCATCCGCAACCGAACCGCGGGCGTCGATGAGGCCTTCGATCGTGTCGTCATGGGGGCGGCGCGATCCCGCGGCCGCCCACCTTGAACTCAGTTTGAGCCCATGGCCTGCGGGCTGTCGGACAGCGAGTTCAGATAGGCCAGCAGGTCGGCGATATCGCTTTCGGACTTGAGCCCAGCGAAAACCATTTTGGTGCCGGCTGCGTACTTCTTCGGCTTGTGCATGAACTTGCTGAGCTCTTCAAACGTCCAGCCGCCTTCGATTTTCTTGAGCGCGCTCGAGTAGTTGAAGCTGGACAGCGAGGCGATGTCGCGGTTGACGACGTTCCACAGGTTCGGGCCGACACGGTTCGCACCGCCCTTGTTCGGCGTGTGGCAGGCTGCGCATTTGCGGAACACCTTTTGCCCAGCCTCCGCGCTTGCTGAGGCGAGCAGCGGTTTCACGAGATCAAAGCTGAACGCGACCTTCTCGGCCGCAGGCTTGTTGCCGCTGTCGGCTGCCGGCTCAGGCTTGGGCAGGCTGTAGCCAAGCTTTCCCACCTCTTTGTGAGACATCTCTTCGCGAACCTCAAAGAAGGTCTTCGTGCCGAAGAGGGTCAGGAACGCTGCGAAGATGCAGCCCCAGATCTTGTAGTCCATCGTCCGTCATCCTTGCGTTGGCAACGCGTGGTCGGGCCAGGGCAGGGTCATCGTCCATCTGCGCCGTGGAACCTGTGCGTGCCCTGTTCGAGCGGGAGTTGGCCTGGACTATATTGGTTCGCAAAGGCGACGCAACGGGTCATCTCGTCCTACGATCGTCCGATCGCTTGGGCGGCGTGATCATGGTTTGTTCGCAACGTTGCAGCGTGTCTCGCGCATGCTGCCCGACGGGGCAGGGTGGCGATGGCGGCGGATACGATTGAGGCGGCGGCCCAGGGATCGTAAAGGGTAGCGGCATGAGCGACACTTTAGTTATGATCCCGGCGCGGATGGCATCCACCCGCCTGCCCGATAAGCCGTTGGCGATGATCGGCGATGCGCCAATGATCGTGCATGTGATGGCGCGTGCGCGCGAAGCCGCCGTGGGCGATGTGATCGTGGCGACGGACGATGAACGCATCGTCAAAGCCGTGGAGGCCGCCGGCGGGCGCGCCCAAATGACCGGTGCGCACCACACGTCTGGATCAGATCGCATCCATGAAGCGATGCTGGCCTGCGATCCAGATGCGCGCGCGCAAGTCATCGTGAATTTGCAAGGGGATCTGCCGACACTGGAGCCGCGCCTGATCTCGGCCTGTGTGGCGGGCCTCGCCGACGCGGAAGTGGACATCGCGACGCTTGTCTGCCCGATTACGCAAGCGAGCGAGCGCGACAATCCGAACGTGGTCAAATGTGTGGGCACCCCACGCGGCGATGCGCGGCTGCGGGCGCTCTATTTCACCCGCGCGACCGCGCCGTCCGGTGAAGGTCCGCTCTATCACCATATCGGAATTTACGCGTACCGGCGGTCGGCCCTTGATGCGTTCGTTGCGCTTTCGCCTTCACCGCTTGAGCGTCGTGAGAGGTTGGAGCAGTTGCGCGCGCTGGAGCATGGGATGCGGATCGACGCGATGATCGTGGATACGGTGCCGTTGGGTGTGGATACGGCGGGGGATCTCGCACGGGCACGTGCGGCGCTAGAGTGAGTGCGGGCACGTCCAGCGCCAAAGTGAGTGCGGACCCGCGCGATATTGCAGTAAATGTGGCCACGCCCGATGATCTAGGTTCGCGCCCACGCGCTGATCAGCGCGCACCCACAGATCGCACGCCCGTCCAACCCACACCCTATCACCACTGAGCCCACCATGCCCGACGCCTCGCCTGCTCCTGCCACCCGCACTGGCACCATCGCCTACCAGGGCGAACCCGGTGCGAACTCGCACATCGCGTGCACAACCATGTACCCGCGCATGACGCCGATGGCCTGCCCAACCTTCGAGGATGCGCTGTCGCACGTCAGCAAAGGTGATGCGGCGCTTGCCATGATCCCGATCGAGAACTCGGTTGCCGGGCGCGTGGCCGACATCCACCACCTGTTGCCCGATGCGGGGCTCTATATCGTAGGTGAACACTTCGAGCGCGTGCGCCATACGCTGATGGCGCGGCCGACGGCCAGCCTTGACACCGTGAAGCGCGTGCTCTCTCACACCCAGGCGCTTGGCCAATGCCGCAACACGCTGCGCGACCTCAATCTGACGCCGGTGCCTGAGGCCGATACGGCCGGTTCAGCCCGCTTGGTTGCGGAAAGCGATGATGACACGGTCGCTGCGATCGCGAGCGCCCTCGCCGCGGAGATTTACGGGCTCAAGGTTCTGCGCACCGACATCGAAGATGAAACGCATAACACCACGCGTTTCATCGTGCTCGCCAACGCGCCCGATGACGCGGATGCCGATGAAGGCGACGGCACGATTGTGACGACCTTCATCTTTCAGGTCCGCAACGTACCGGCCGCGCTCTACAAGGCGCTTGGCGGGTTCGCCACCAACGGCGTCAACATGACCAAGCTGGAGAGCTATCAGCTTGGCGGTTCGTTCAATGCGTCGATGTTTTACGCTGACGTCGAGGGGCACCCGAATGAACGGCCGCTCAAGCTGGCCTTGGAGGAGTTGTCGTTTTTCTCCCGCAACGTGCAGATTCTGGGCGCTTACCCGGCAAGCCCGGAACGGGCGCGCTTGCGCGAGCAGGCGAATTTGCTCTGAGTGTTGTGGCGCCGCGTTCCGCGTGGATGGACGTTATCGCAGGCCGCTTGAGGGTCGGTTCGGTTTTCGCGTCGAAGCGGAACCGACGTGGCTCCACCCGATGCGGATGAACGTCAGCATGCCCTTCAGCCGCTTTTGCAAAAAACAGGTTCGCCATGTCATCTGACGCTTCACCGGTCCCGCCACTGCCCCATGACCCTTACGGGGCGTTTTGCACGCACACCCACGTGGCCATGGAAGGTGCGCCCGACGGCCCCCTGCATGGCCTGACGTTGGCGGTCAAAGACGCCTACGCGATCGCCGGGCACCGGACCGGGAACGGCAACCCGACGTGGCATGACACCCATCCGCCGGCCCAGCATACGGCATCGGCTGTGACGACGCTGCTGGATGCCGGTACGCGGATTGTCGGCAAAACGCATTGCGATGAGCTTTGCTACGCGCTCAACGGTGAGAACGTCCACTACGGTACGCCGGACAATCCGGCGGCGCCCGGTCGTATCCCCGGTGGATCCTCGAGCGGTTCAGCGGTGGCCGTGGCAGCCGGGCTCGCCGATATCGCGCTTGGCTCTGACACGGGCGGATCGGTGCGCCTGCCGGCAAGCTACTGTGGCATCTACGGGATCCGCACCACGCACGGGCGGATCGCGGCCGATGGGGTTGTCCCGCTTGCTCCCTCGTTCGACACGGTCGGGTGGTTCACCGCGGATGCGGCCTTGTTTGAGCGTGTCGGGATGGTGATGTTGCCTGACGCCGATGTCGCGCCGCCGCCGACCAAACTACGTGTGTTGGGCGATGCATTCTCGATCGCAGGCCCTGACGTGGTGGAAGCGTTGCAACCGGGCATGGACGTGGTCGCACAGGCGCTCGGCGCGCATGATCATGTGCGCGTGCCGGCCGATGAAATGGGGGCGCTGATGAATGATTTCCGCGTGCTCCAGGGCGCCGACATCTGGCGCACCCATGGCGCTTGGATCAAGGAGCATGAGCCGCATTTTGGGCCTGGCATTGCAGAACGCTTCGCCTGGACGGCAACGATCACCAACGATGAAGTGGCCGCTGCGGGCGCGCGTCAGGCGCAATGGCGCGCGCGGGTCGATGATCTGCTGGCCGATGGTGCGGTGATCGCTTTGCCAGTGGCACCGGGTGCTGCGCCTGTACGCGATCAGCCTGCCGAAGCGCTTGAGAAATACCGTTTCACGCTGTTGACCCTGCTGTCGCTTGCGGGGCTCGCCGGCCTGCCTCAGGTCAGCCTTCCGCTCGGCGATATCGATGGGCTGCCGGTCGGCTTTGGGTTGATCGGTGCGCGCGGGAGCGATCGTGGGCTTCTGGCACTGGCCGCGCGCTTAGGCGGTCAGTTCCACTGACAACCCTAGCGACGTCGAGGGTGCCCGTTCAACGGCGCGTCCGCGCGTGCCATGTAACCGTTCATGCCAAGCACGATTAACGCCGCTGCAGGCTTCATAACCCTGGGGAAGCCTTGCCACAGGGCTGCCTCTTTGGGCTATGTTTTGCGTCAAAAATTGAGCCCCACGGCAAGGAGACCCCGATGAAGCTGCTCATGATGGCGCGCAATCCTGCGCTCTATTCGCATCGCCGCATCGTGGAGTCGGCCGAAGCGCGCGGGCATACGGTGGACATCATCAACACGCTGCGCTGCACGATCAACATCGCTGCGCACCATCCCGACATCTACTACGACGGCAATAAGCTTGAGGGCTATGACGCCGTAATCCCACGCATAGGCGCGTCGGTCACGTTCTACGGGCTGGCGGTGTTGCGCCAGTTTGAGATGGCGGGGGTTTGGCCGCTGAATGAGTCGGTCGCGATCGGGCGTTCGCGCGACAAACTGCGCTCGATGCAACTGCTGTCGCGCCGCGGCATCGGTCTGCCGGTGACGGTGTTCGCGCACGATCCCAAGGCTGCCGGTGAAGTGGTGGAGATGGCCGGTGGTGCGCCGGTGGTGATCAAGCTGCTTGAAGGCACGCAGGGCATTGGCGTGGTGCTCGCTGAAACCACAAACTCGGCGAAGTCGGTGATCGAAGCCTTCCGCGGCGCCAACGTGAACATCCTTGCGCAGGAGTTCATCCGCGAAGCCGGCGGGACGGACATCCGCTGCCTCGTGATCGGCGATACGGTGGTGGCTTCCATGCAGCGCAAGGGGGCGGAGGGCGACTTCCGCTCCAACCTGCACCGCGGTGGTTCGGCCCGGACGATCAAGATCACGGCGCAGGAGCGGTTGGCTGCGGTCGGCGCGGCGAAGGCCATGGGGCTTAATGTGTGCGGTGTTGATATGCTGCGCGCCAACCACGGGCCGGTGATCATGGAGGTCAACTCTTCGCCGGGCCTTGAGGGCATCGAGAAGGCGACGGAGAAGGACATCGCCGGGCGCATCATCGAGTTCATCGAGAAGAACGCCAAGCCGGGGAAGACGCGGACGCGCGGGCGTGGCTAGGCGGTCCGTTCGCGCCTCCGGCGGTGCGGTCCGCGGAGAGGGGCACGGTCAGGCGCCGGGGCAGAGCCAGGGGCAAGAGCAGGGCATACCGCTAGCTTCTTCGGACGCGCGCGCGCGCCGCGATGGTGCGCTCAAAGCTGAACGCGCCGCCCCGTTCCTGTTTGGTGGCCAGAGCGTAGCGCCTGGCACCCGCGCGTTGATCGACCTGCCGGTCGCCCTCCTTTCCAACCACACGCCGGTGACCTTGCCGGTGCACGTGATCCACGGCCGCCGCGCTGGACCGACGGTTTTCATCAGCGCCGCCATCCACGGCGATGAGGTCGTCGGCATCGAGATCATCCGCCGGTTGTTGAACACGCCGGCCCTGAAGCGTGTGCAAGGCACGCTGTTGCTCATCCCTATCGTCAACGCGTTCGGCTTCATTGCGGGATCGCGTTACTTGCCCGATCGCCGCGACTTAAACCGTGCTTTCCCTGGCGCAGCCAAAGGCTCGCTTGCCGGGCAATTGGCGCATCTGTTTTTGAACGACATCGCCATGCGATGCGAACTGGGCATCGATCTGCACACCGGCGCCATCAACCGCACGAACCTGCCGCAACTGCGCGGTGATTTTTCACGGCCCGCGTTGCGCGAACTGGCGGTTGCGTTCGGCGCGCCGGTTATTCTGCAGTCGCGGTTGCGTGAAGGCTCGTTGCGCGCTGAGGCGGCGGCGCGGGGCGTTGATGTGCTGCTTTATGAGGCGGGCGAAGCGTTGCGGCTGGATGAGCTGGCGATCCGGGTGGGTGTGCGCGGTGTGCTCAACATCCTGGCGGCGCGTGGGCTGATCCGCGGGCGGCGTGCCAAGGCGAAAGCCGTTCCCGTTATCGCGCAGACATCGCGCTGGATCCGGGCACCTGAAGCGGGGCTGTTTCAAGCGGTGCGCGCGCCGGGCGACAGCGTCAGCGCTGATGATGTGATCGGCCGTATCACCAACCCCTACGAGGGGACGATCTTCGATGTGCGCGCAAGCGGCCCCGGCATCATCATCGGCGGGACCACGGTGTCGGTGGTTAATCAGGCCGACGCGCTGTTTCATATCGCCGATGTGGCGCGGCCTGAGCAGGCCGAGGACCGCATCGGGTTGATCGCCGAAGCGGCCCAGGGCGGCCCGATCTTCGATGAGGATGAAGACGCGACCGAGCCTGCACGTTAGCAAGCGCTTTACCGTGTTTTGGGGCAGGGCCTGACGGGCTGGCAGGCTTCATGACGGGTTCATGTGGCAAGGCGCCTTATGGTGCGGAGACCGGTGTCGATCGGTTTTTTTCAGACACGTTCAACCACACTTCGCAGGACGACTTTTTCCATGTTTCATCACACGCATAACACCCTGGCAGCGACGCTGGGCGCCGTTACTCTTGGCTTTGCCCTGTTCGCAACGACAGGGAGCGCTCATGCGGGCGCGCTTTCGTCGCCGATGACAGCGCCGCAAGGCAGCGCAAGCCTCCTTCAGCTCACGCAAAATCGGGGCGCGCCGAACATTTGTCCGAAGGTCTTCCGCCCCGTTTGCGGGCAACGCGGTGTGCAGCGCCGCACATACGGCAACGCCTGTATGGCAACGTCGGCCGGCGCCCGCATCATCGCACGCGGTCCTTGCCAACCCGTCCGTCCACGCCCGCAGTTTTGCACGCGCGAGTACCGGCCGGTTTGCGCACGTGTGCGTGGTCGGGTGACCCGGACGTTCCCGAACGCTTGTGAGGCGCGGCGTGCCGGTGGGCGGATCATTCACCGTGGGGTTTGCCGTCGACCGCGTCCGCGGCCGGTGATTTGCCCGCAGATCTTCCGTCCGGTCTGTGCGCGGGTGCGTGGTCGTAAGCCGCGGACGTACGGCAACGCCTGTTTCGCTCGCGGCGCCGGCGCGAAAGTGCTGTATCGCGGGAGATGCATTTCCCGTTAGTCGACCGTTCCCCGCAAGTGGAGTCACAGGCCGAGGATGAACGCTTCCATCAGAGCGTTCTTCCGCCGCAGGCGGGCGCCGGATAGGCGCGAGCAGGGCTGAGGGCGCGAAGAGGAGGCTGACAAACGACCCGCGTCTGGCTCGTTAGGGCTGCTTCCTTCCGGATCTGACCCGGTTGGCGAGGGACTCGTCCGCCGCCAACCTCCCGAGACCGATGTATCGCGTCATGCGCGCGGCTTCAACCGGTGCTGATGCGAAACTCCCAACGCATCCGATCCACTTTGCCGTCTTATCACGGTCTGGGCGAACTCAGCTCCGAAACGAAGAAGGGCTGGACGCCGCCCCTGTGGCGTCCAGCCCTGAACCGCTGCCCCCGTCACGTCCCCCGAAATGACGATGGCGCGGTAACTGAAGTCGGCCCGCTTCAACCGAAAACGGTACCGACGTCTTTAGCGTTAAGTCTGCCGCTGCGCTTTCACGCTTCAATCCTGTGCGAAGCGGCACGACCAACTTAACTCACACGTGTTGTAGCGCACGCGCGAGGGAGGTTCACGCCTCGGTGAGTTGTTTTTCCCCCTCCTGCGTCAGTGCGGGCACAGGTTGGCGCTGGCGCTGATCACTACGGTCTTTGCGGCGTGCCTGCGGCGGCTGGAACGCGCGACGGGCGTGGCATTCGCAATAGGGCAGACCTGGCGCTTTAGGCTTTCCGCAGAAGTGAAAGTCCGCCGACTGGGGGTCGCCAATCGGCCAACGGCAGTCATTGGCCTCCAGCGTCTGGATGTACTTGCGCTCTTCCAGCGGGATCTCGATCTCTTCGGCCGGCGGCACGTAAGGTTCAGCTTCACCGCCATAGAGCGCGCCAAGCGGTGAGACTTTGCCATCGAAGCGACGTTTCGCGGTGCGTTTGGCGTTTGAGCGCACACGCGGGCGATGGGATTTCAGCCGCGAGGTGGTGGCGCGGCCTGAAAGGCCCAGGCGGTGGACCTTACCGATTACGGCGTTGCGGGTAACCTCCCCAAGGCGACCTGCGATTTGGCTTGCGCTCAGGCCCTCGGCCCAAAGCTTTTTCAGGATTTCTACCCGTTCGTCTGTCCAGGCCATCGTTCAGTCTCCCTTGGCACTGCACTTCTAGGCCTCGCGCGTTTGAACCAGCCCGCCTTGTTTGCCCGGCGAGGCGGTCATCATCGGTATGCGTTCGGTGGCCCATCTGGCCGATCACGACGCAACCCAGCGCGCGAGGACACCCTCACGTCCAGCTCCAACGCCCCGCCACAGGGTGCGCGCACGGCGCACAACGGCGATGGCGACCAAGCTGAACACTTGACGCACGACACTTTTTGAAAGCACGCGAAACTGTTGCGGCGGGCGACGGCCCGCTTTGGGACGGCACTCACGTGGGCTAAAGCCTCACGCCGATCCCTGGTTAGGAGCGCCAACAGGCGCAAACGCAACAACGCTTGACGCGACATGTGCCGCAACGATCACCCTTGCAAGGGGACGGGCGGACTTTACTGGCGGGCAACACGACCCTGGGTCTATGCCCAGGTGGCAACTGCAAGTTCTTCAAAAGGCACGCTAAATCTCGCAGCCCCGCCGCGATGGTCTACAACATCCAGAATCGCTGCTACAAGCACGGCGATGATCGCGACGACCCATTGACGAATCGAATGTTGCTCTGCAGCAACTCTTGCGTGCGTTCGCGGTATGTTTCGCGCTCAACCCTTGCGCCGTACGCCAAGCCAAGCGGGCTAGCGATTCCACGAACAGCCCTGCCCTACAATTCGGGCAATCGATTGACAGCGAAACGCCTCAAACGTACGTTTAAGACTTCGCGAGGCCGCCTTCCAAGGCGGCTTTTTTGTTTCCACACCCCCAGGGCACGCCTTTCATCAAGCACGGCCGTTGCCCTCGCCATCGATGGACATGCGCCATGTCACACGCCCATGCCTCGGCCGGCACAGCCGGCTTAGCGACCGTCACGACACCCACGACAGCTGCGGCCTCGTCTTCGTCGGCCGTGATGGGTACGTACAACCGACAGGGCGTGGTGTTCGAACGAGGCGAGGGGGCGTGGCTCATCGACCAAAACGGCGAGCGCTACCTCGATTTCGCATCCGGCATCGCGGTCAATGCGTTGGGGCATAACCATCCGCATCTGGTCGCCGCGCTGCAAGAGCAGGTGGGCAAGCTGTGGCACACCTCCAACCTTTACCGGGTTGCAGGGCAAGAACGCTTGGCCGAACGCCTGTGCGCGAACACGTTCGCCGACCGGGTCTTCTTTTGCAATTCAGGCGCGGAAGCCTGCGAAGGCGTGATCAAGGCCGCACGCCGTTACCACTACGCCAACGGTGCTGGCGAGCGCACGCGGATCATCACCTTCAGTGGGTCGTTCCACGGTCGCACGCTGGCGACGATCGCGGCGGCCGGGAATGCGTCGTATCTGGAAGGTTTCGGCGAGCCGGCCAGCGGCTTCGATCACGTCCCGTTCGGCGACCATGAGGCGCTCAAAGCGGCGATCACGGATGAGACGGCCGCGATTATGGTTGAGCCGGTGCAGGGGGAAGGCGGCATCCGCGTGGTCCCGCGTCAGTGCCTGATCGGCCTGCGTGAACTTTGCGACGAGCACGGCCTGCTACTGATCTTCGACGAGGTGCAATCGGGCATGGGGCGCTTGGGCCACCTGTTCGCGCATCAGGCGGCCGGCATCGAACCTGATTTGATGGCGATCGCCAAAGGCCTTGGCGGCGGCTTCCCCGTGGGCGCCTTTCTCGCGAGTGAAGCGGTGGGCCGCGCGATGGTGCCGGGCACGCACGGCTCCACGTTCGGCGGCAACATGCTCGCCATGGCCTGCGGAAACGCGGTGCTCGACGTGATGCTCGCCGATGGGTTCTTGGAAGCGGTGCGCGATAAGGCGTTGCGCTTGCGCCAAGCGCTTGCCGCCCTCCACGATGAGCATGGCGATGCGGTTGAGGAGATACGGGGGGACGGCCTGCTGATGGGTGTGAAATTGAAGCTGCCGGTGGGTGAAGTGACGAAGGCTGCGAGCGCACAGCGCCTGCTTCTGGTTGGTGCTGGCGAGAACGTCGCGCGGATTATCCCGCCGCTCAACGCCACCGACGAGGAGATCGCGCTTGGTGTGCGAAAACTCTCCGACGCGCTTGCCTCGCTCAAGCGCGCCGCAAGCTGACGCCCTTGCGAATGCCGGATTGAGCGGAGGCGCGGCGCCGCAAAGCGCGGTCGCCCCGCTCTCTTTCGATCTGGCTTCTCCTCATCTGGCTGAGCGTAAACCGTGCGCTTGAAACGTGTACTAGGCGGTCAGTCAGCGCTCTTCCCATCGTCCCATCCCATCCCATCCCATCCCTTCACTCCAAGCCCTACGCGTTGCTCGACAAGCGCGCGATCCAACCGTTCCTTTTCGACGCTGCACAGGAGCCCGCCAACCGTTATGGCGCCACGGCATTTCATCGATATCCATCACCTTGACGCGAAGACCTTGCGCCGCATCGTGGATGATGCGCACGCGATGAAGGCTGCCGGCAAACGTACGCCAGCCAAGCTCAAACCGCCCGGCATCAAAGACCAGGTGCTGGCGATGATCTTTGAAAAGCCGTCGACGCGTACCCGTGTCTCGTTTGATGTCGCCATGCGCCAACTGGGCGGCTCTACGCTGGGGCTCAATCGCGATGACCTGCAACTGGGGCGCGGCGAGACGATTGCGGATACCGCGCGCGTGCTGTCACGCTACATCGACGCGGTCATGATCCGCGCCAACGAACACGCAACCATCACCGAGCTTGCCGCCCATGCGAGCGTGCCGATCATCAACGGCCTGACGGATGAGAGCCACCCCTGTCAGGTGATCGCCGACATCATGACCTTCGAAGAGCACCGCGGCGCCATCAAGGGCAAGAAGATCGCCTGGGTGGGTGACGGCAATAACGTCGCCTCGTCCTGGGCGCATGCGGCGGCCCGCTTTGGGTTCAAGCTCGCCATCGCTTGTCCGCGCGTGCTCAAACCGGATGCAGCGGTCATGGCGTGGGTGAAAGAGGAGGGCGCGGCCGTCAGCGTCACCGATGACCCGGTGGAAGCGGCCAAGGGGGCTGATTGCCTGGTGACCGATACCTGGGTTTCGATGGGGCAGAAGGATGCCGGGCGCCGTAAGCAACTGCTTGCGCCCTACGCCGTTGATGAAGCGCTGATGGGGCATGCGAAACGGGCGGCGATCTTCATGCACTGCCTGCCCGCCTACCGTGGTCTTGAGGTCAGCGAAGCCGTGATCGATGGGCCGCGCTCGGTGGTGTTCGATGAGGCTGAGAACCGGCTGCACGCGCAAAAGGCTATCCTGGCATGGTGCCTGGGCCGCTGAGTACGGGGGTAGGGGCGCAAAGAGAGCCCAGAGCACGGGCGCAAAGTGCGAAGCACCGGCTTCAACAAGCACGCCTTGCTTTTGTGCCCAAAGTTGCTTTGCATTTTGAGGCTTGATCATCTTTGGGCGATTGCGGGCTCACCTATGGTGATCCCGATGACTCGCTCAGATGATCTAACGAGGTAAACCGTTGAACCAGGATCGTGACCATGATGGCGATCGCGAACTGAGCCTCGAAGAGCTAGGGCTTGGTGATGATGTCGTGCTGCCATTCCGGACCGTGCGTTCGCGTGTGAGCGGCCGCTTGGTGCGCATGGGCGCCATCGTCGATACGATCCTGTCGCGTCACGCTTACCCCGAACCGGTCAGCATCGTGCTCGGCGAAGCGCTCGCTTTGACAGCGATGCTGGGCGCGGCCCTCAAGTTCGAAGGCAAGCTGACGCTGCAGACGAAAAGCGATGGGCCCCTCGATTTTCTGGTGGTCGACTACGCCGCGCCAACCGCGCAGTCACCAAGCGCGCTGCGTGGCTATGCGAACTTCGATGAAAAGGCGGTCGCGGACCTGGTGGCCGATGGCGCGCTGGCCCGCCGGGACCAACAGGGCGCCCTGCTCGGCAAAGGCTACCTGGCGATGACGATCGACCAGGGCCCTGACATGGAGCGCTACCAGGGGATCGTTGCGCTGGAGGGCGAACCGCTGGGCGATGCCGCGTTCACGTATTTCAGGCAGTCCGAACAGTTGCCGACGTTCATTCGGCTGGCCGTCGCGCGTGCCTATACGGGCGGTGGCGACCAGGGCGGCACGTGGCAATGGCGTGCCGGTGGGCTGTTGGTGCAGCATGTATCGCCTGAAGGCGGGCGTGACCCTGAGGCCGAAGATGAGGCGCGGGCCAATGAGGAGCGTCTGGGCCGCCTCTTCGGCGAAGATGATGAGAGCTGGCAGCGGGTCAACATCCTGGCGCAAAGCGTGGAGGATCACGAGCTGCTCGACGCGACGCTGCCCGCGGACCGCCTGCTCTACCGTCTGTTCCACGAAGAAGGCGTGCGCGCCTCGAAGGCAACGCCGTTGACGGCCAGATGCCGCTGTTCGCGCGAGCGCCTTGTCGAAGTGCTGAAGCGGTTTCCCGCCGAAGATCTGGCCGACATGCGCAACGATGCGGGTGAGGTCGAGGTGGTGTGCGAATTTTGCCGCAGAGCCTACGCGTTTAGCGCGAAGGACTTAGGGACCGCCTGACGTGCGTTGATCGCGAAGATGTCGCTTTGCGCTCGCGTGAACGGATTTACGATGTTTCGCAATTAAGGATATTGTCGAGCGGCTTAGTTCGGCCGGGAGACAAGCGATCTGAGCTTTGCTACCACCCACCAAATGATCATTCTGGGTGGTGCAGATGTTTCGTGCATGGATGTTTCAGGTTGTCGTCTGTTGCCTTGCGAGTGCCAGCGCCGGGCTCATCGTTAGCCCGATGGGGCAGCCTGCAAACGCCGGGGCATTGAAGGAACCGCGTTCCGATCTTAGCACCCAGGTCGGCCTCTACATCATGGCGCAGCCCACCCAGGTGCGCCGGCGCATGCAGCTCGCCCGCCAGCGCGCCCGACAGATCGAGCAGGTCGATCTCGCCGGCATCGGACCGCGTACGCCGGCCCTCGCCATCAGTGCGGCCAGGCTTTGGCGCCCCCCGAATGGCCAACTCAAAGTCTGCTTCTTCGATGGCGATGCGCAAGCGCGGCGCGAGGTGTTGCGCGTCGCGCGTCGATGGTTGAGCGATAAGGTGGCGCTGCGCTTGGATGGCGGCGCCGAAACAAACCCGCGTCAGTGCACAACGGCTGTCATGAGCGACATCCGCATCACATTTCGTGGTCGCAGTCGATGGTCGGTGGTCGGTGCCGAAGCGATCAATCTGTTGGGGCAGAGCGAAGCCTCGATGAGCCTGGCCGGGCTCGACCGTGAGGGGGCCTGGCGCCGTGAGGCCTGGGACGCGGCGGTGCTACGGATGTTCGGCCATGCCTTCGGCTTTGGCGGCGAGTTCAGCAGCCACGCGGCGGGGTGCGTGAAGGCGTTTTCTGAAGCGGGCCTTAAGGCGCTGGCTGGCGCGCCGTTTTTCTGGGACGGCAAGGCCATCCAGGCAGCGCTCGTTGAGGCTGACGACGCGACCGCGCTTTATAAGCCCGGCGAAGCGTCCGTGATGCGTCCGACCTTCCCGGCGGCGTTGTTCGATGCGCCAGCACCGGCACGCTGCACCGAAACGCCGGCGAACGCCCTGACGGTGGCAGATCGGCGCGCGATTGCCGCGCTCTATCCCGTTGTCAAGCAACTCGCGGCAACGGGTGACATTGCGGCACGGGAGACACCGGACGCCCAACGGCCGCAGCCGGTCCTTGCCCTAAAAGTGCCGCCGCTCACGCCACCGAAGCCCCCAAAGGCCTCGGCTCCGGACACAGCGCCCCAGGGTGCACAGCCGCCCGCGCGTGATGTGCCGCCGGCGACTGGCGTGGCACCGGGGCGCTCGCAGGATCGTCCTGGCGCCACCGTGCGCGCTGTCGGTCCCGCAGCCGCCACACCGCCGGCACCTTTGACCTACACGGTGAAGCAGGGCGACACGTTGATAAAGTTGGCGCGTCGTTTCCTTGGTCGCAACACCGCTTGGCGTGTCCTGGCGACGGCCAACGGCATCAAAGATCCGACGCAGATGCGGATCGGGCAGCGGTTGATCATTCCAGCGCGTCGCCAGCCGACCACATCAACGACAGCAGGCCGACAGGGTGAGCCCTCCCGCAAGGCGCGCACGCCTGACCGTAGCGCGCCACGTCGTCCCGCACGCCCGGAGCGCAACACGCCGGCACGCGTGAGCCCTCAGACGATTGAGCGGTTGTTAAACTAACGTTTTGTGCGACGCAATAAATGCGCGATTGAAAACGCCCGAAATCGGCTGAAGCCAGCCAGAAGCGGCCAGAAGCGGCCAGAACCGGTTTGAATATGGTGCGTTGCACATTTCAATAGTTCCCGTGTTTTGTCGCTGTATGTGCTCTGCGCGCTGTAGGCGAAGCGTGCCTATGCGGTGCGTAATGCTGCGCCTGCGAAATGCGCAGCCGTTGGCCAAAGGGGCTAAGCCCTTCGACGCGTAGACCAATTGCCTAGGTTCCAACGCTCTTCATTTGTTCTAATGATTTCGCTCAGGGCGCGGCTTCTCATGTCCGCCCTTCCGGTCTGCCCTGCGCCGCAGTGCCAATTACAAAGTCCAAGCGCTGATGCAAGGCGCGACGGTAGACCGATCAAACGACACTTAGTCTGGGAGGACTATATGAGCGACCAAAACCACTCACGGCGTACCGTGCTCAAAACCGGCCTCGCCGGCGCGGCCGTTGTGACCGCACCGTTCCATTTCGTCCGTGAAGCCTGGGCCGAAAAGGCCATCGGCAACTTTCCTGCCCGCACCCAGGGCAAGTCGGTCAAGTTCGGCTTCAACGTGCCGCAAACCGGTCCCTACTCCGAAGAGGGCAAGGACGAGCTGCGCGCCTACAAGCTGGCGGTTGAGCACATCAACGGCACCGGCAAAGACCAGGGCATGATGGCGACGATGAAGCCGCTTGCTCTGAAAGGTAACGGCGTTCTCGGCAAGAAAATCGAATACGTGGAAGGCGACACGCAGACGAAGGCTCCCGCCGCTCGCGCTTCCGCCCGCCGCATGATCGAGAAGGACGGCGTGATCATGTTCGGTGGCGGTTCGTCATCGTCGGTCGCGGTCGCCCAGCAGTCGCTGGCCCAGGAGATGGGCGTCATCTTCATGGCCGGTCTGACGCACTCAAACGACACCACCGGCAAGGACAAAAAGCGCTACGGCTTCCGCCACTTCTTCAACGCTTACATGTCCGGTCAGGCGCTTGGTCCCGTGCTCGAAAAAGAGATGGGCAAAGAGCGTCGCGCCTACCACCTGACGGCCGACTACAACTGGGGTTGGACGCAGGAAGAATCGATCAAGAACGCGACCGAGAAACTCGGCTGGCAAACGGTGAAAGCCGTGCGCACGCCGTTGAAGTCACGCGACTTCTCGTCGTTCCTGACGCCGGTTCTGAACTCCGGCGCCGACGTGCTGATTTTGAACCACTACGGCAAGAACATGGTCGACAGCCTGACGCAGGCTGTGGGCTTCGGCATGCGCGACAAGCAGATCAACGGCAAGCAGTTCGAGATCGTTGTGCCGCTTTACTCGCGTTTGATGGCGCAAGGCGCTGGCAAAAACCTGCAAGGCATTCTCGGCACCACCAACTGGAACTGGGCGCTGCAGGACGAAGGCTCGAAGGCGTTCGTGAAGTCGTTCGCGACGAAGTACGGCTTCCCGCCCTCGCAGGCCGCTCACACCTGCTACGTGCAGACGATCCTCTATGCCGATGCCGTTGAGCGTGCCGGCACGTTCTTCCCGCCGGCTGTGATCCGCGCGCTTGAAGGCTTCAAGTTCGACGGCATGGGCAATGGCGCGACCGAGTACCGTGCCGCTGACCACCAGTGCTTCAAAGATGTGCTGGTCATGCGCGGTAACCCGGCACCGAAGACCGATTACGATCTGCTCAAGATCGTGCAGGTCGTGCCGCGGGCGCAGGTCGAGTACAAGCCCGACTTCTTCCCGGGTGAACTTGGTCCCTACAAAGACGAGTAATCGTCGTTTCTCCACCCGGTGCCTTCGGGTGCCGGGTGGATCCTTTACGTTAAAGCGAGCGGTGCGGAGATGAAATGCACCGCATGGCGCGAACTTTGCGCGCTCAACACCACGCTACGCACCCGTTCTTTAAGGTGGCGGGCGTTCGGTGTGGATGACAGGGCAGTGGACCGATGGACGCGATCCTCCTTCAATTACTCGACGGCCTTTCGAAAGGCGGCGCTTACGCGCTGATCGCGCTCGGCTTGACGCTGGTGTTCGGAACGCTCGGTGTCGTGAACTTCGCCCATGGCACGCTTTTCATGCTCGGCGCGTTTTGCGCGGTCACGCTGAACAAGCTGATCACGCTGCCGATCGTCACGATCGACCCCGTCAAAAAGACGCCGTGGGGAACGCCACTGGAACTCAAAACCACTTGGGCTGAATCAAACCTCGGCTCCTACGGTAGTTTTATCGTCGATTATTCGGTGCCTTTATCCATTTTGCTCGCCATACCCGTGATGGTGCTCGTCGGCTTCATTATGGAGCGCGGCCTCATCCGACACTTCTACAAGCGCCCGCATGCCGATCAGATCCTTGTCACCTTCGGCCTGGCGATCGTCATCCAGGAAATCATCAAGCACTTCTTCGGTGCGAATTCGATCTCGATGGACGCTCCCGCTGCGCTCGCCGGCAGCGCCAACATTGGCGCCTGGATCGGGTCAGATGCGATCATCGCCTACCCCTGGTGGCGCCTTGTCTACATGGTGTTCGCGTTCATCTTGATCGCGATGGTGTTTTCGTTCCTCCAGTTCACGACCTACGGCATGGTGGTGCGCGCGGGCATGCACGACCGAGAGACGGTGGGGCTGCTTGGGATCGACATCGATCGCCGCTTCACCATGGTGTTCGGTATCGCGGCCGCCGTCGCAGGGCTGGCGGGCGTTATGTACACCCCGATCCTCCCACCCGACTTCCACATGGGCATGGACTTCTTGGTCCTTTCCTTCGTGGTCGTCGTGGTCGGTGGGATGGGATCGCTGCCAGGTGCTGTGGCAGCCGGCTTGCTGCTGGGGATCGTCGAAAGCTTCGCCTCCATGAACGAGGTGACGCAGTTCCAGATCTACGGTCTGCAGCCGTTCAAGGGTATCGACCAAATCATCATCTATCTGGTCGCGGTGGGCATCCTGCTGGTGCGTCCCCGCGGGCTGATGGGCCGCAAGGGCGTGATGGAGAGCTGACATGGCCAAATCAACCCTCGATCAGGAACCCGTGGTCATCGACGTCCACGAGATCAACAAGAAGACCGCACGAAGCGACATGACGCTGATGGTGGTTGTAACCCTGGCCGTTCTGCTCGGGCCGATCCTGCTGCATCCGTTCGGCGCGGCCTATCCCGACTTGCTGCAAAAGTTCGCGATCTTCGGCATCTTCGCGATTGGCTTCAACATCCTCTTCGGTTTGACGGGATACCTGTCGTTCGGCCACGCCGCGTTCGTCGGCATAGGCTCTTACGCCGCCGTATGGATGTTCAAGCTGTTCACGATGAACATCATCCCGGCGATCATCTTTGCGGTCTTCATGTCGGGGCTCTTCGCGCTGCTGATCGGATGGTTGTGCCTGCGCCGCTCAGGCATCTACTTTTCGATCCTGACGTTGGCCTTTGCTGAGATGTTCTACGCGCTTGCGTACTCCGTGCTCGTGCCCATCACCAACGGCGAGACCGCGCTCCAGCTCACGTTGAACGACCCGCGTTACATCGATGCGATGATCGCATCCCCACCCGCCGGCATCCCCTCAACGGATTTCTTCGGCTACAGCTTGAAATCGAGCTTCGAAGTGTCCTTCCCGTTCCTGTCGGGACCGGTCACTTTCAATCTGGGCTACTACATTTGCGCGATCATCCTGATCATCGCCTTCTACATCGCGCTGCGCATCTTCCGGTCGCCCTTTGGCATGATGTTGCGCGCGGTCAAGTCGAACCAGACCCGGCTTGATTACACGGGTCTCAGCACGCGGCCCTACACGCTGGCAGCCTTTGTGATCTCGGGCATGTACGCAGGCCTCGCCGGCGCGTTGATGGCGGTCACCGATCCATTCGCGGGCGCTGAGCGCATGCAGTGGACCGCGTCGGGCGAGGTGGTGCTGATGACCATCCTTGGCGGCGCAGGCACGCTGATCGGTCCGGTCCTCGGTGCTGGCATCATCAAGTACTTTGAAAACATCTTCTCCGGCATCGGCTCGCAGGACTTGAACGCGCTGTTCGCCTTCCTGCCTGACGGGGTCCAGGATGCGTTCGTCTACGTCGCCGGCCTGTTCGTGGGCGAAGGCTGGCATCTGACGCTTGGCGTGCTCTTCATGCTGATCGTGATCTTCCTGCCCGGCGGCCTCATGGAAGGCGTCGAACGGATCATGGCGATGTTCAAGAACCGCGCGCGCACAAGTGATGCGAGCGCATCAGCGACGCTGTCTGCTGAAACCAAACCGGCTGAATAGAAGAGGCGCGAAACAAGCATGGCTCTGCTCGAAGTCTCCGGCGTCAACAAAAGTTTCGGCGGCCTCAAGGCGCTGAACGAAGTGAACCTCTCGGTGGAAGAGGGCACGGTGCACGCCATCATCGGTCCAAACGGCGCTGGCAAATCGACGTTGCTCAACTGCTTCGTCGGCAAACTTGAGCCAGACAGCGGTGCGGTCATGTTCAATGGCCAATCGCTGCTCGGCGGCATCAAGCCTTACGAGATCAACCAACTTGGCGTCGCCCGCGTGTTCCAGACGCCGGAAATCTTCGGCGATATGTCGTTGCTCGAAAACGTGATGATCCCGGCGTTCGCAAAGCAGGACGGTGCCTTCCGCCTCAACGGGTGGAACGGCGTTAGCTCCCGCGGCGCGGTCTACGACGAGGGCCTGCACATGCTCTCGGAGGTCGGCCTCGCCAACCAGCGCGATACCATCGCCAACCAGCTTTCACGTGGTGACAAACGCCGGCTCGAACTAGCGATGTGCCTGATGCAGCACCCCAAACTGCTGCTGCTCGATGAGCCCACCGCCGGCATGTCACGCGCTGACACGAACAACACGATCGAACTTCTCAAACGCATCGGCGAGCGAGGCATCACGAAAATCGTGATCGAGCACGACATGCACGTCGTCTTCTCCCTCGCCAACAAGATTTCCGTGCTCGCTCAGGGCACGGTGATCGCTGAAGATGTGCCC
>JBCBJZ010000014.1:0-37247 GCA_038522635.1 Pseudomonadota bacterium
CTCATCTGATCGAGGATCGCTTTGGCGCCCATCAGCTGGTCACGTTGACCCTGGCTGGCCCGCGCGAAGAACGCCTGAAGAGCTGGCTTGGCGTACGTTTTGAACGCGCGCTTCGCGACTTCGGCCTGCGGCCACATGACACGCTCGACCAATGGAGCGGGTTCATCGACGGACGCAGCTCACACATTCAACAGTTGCTGGCGAGCATTCCCGGCGCGGACGTGCTGATCGAGGAATTGCGGGTGCGCCGTCCAGGTCTCGATACACTGTTGGCGAGCTACACCGGCAGTCTTGGCCAACGCCGTCGTAAGGAGGATCAAACGCCGGGGGATCACGCCACTGGCCAAGCGTCTGATGCTGCAACGCTGCCACAGCCGGCCGCGATGGAAACCTCTCTGCGCCGGCCTGAGCTGCCCCCTGAGAGCACGTGGGGCCTGCAGCACGACACGGCGCGTGCATCGACGACCGCACATAACCCAACGGGTGAAATTGCGGACCTCTCCCAAGCGCCGCCGCTGCGCCGCTCATCGGGAGGTGCGACATGAAAACGCTCAGCGTCTTCAAGGTGATGGCGCTCACGCTCTTCCGCGACCGTGGCGCCTTCGCGATGAGCTTCCTGCTGCCGGGACTCGTCTACGTGATTTTCGCGCTGATCTTCTCAAACGCCAGCGGCGGCGACCTTGCGATCCGCATTGCGATCGCCGATGAGCGCGGCACCGCAACATCGAAGCGGCTGGTGAAGGGCCTGTTGAGCGACAGCCAACTGACCCGGGTGGGCGATGCGACCGCCTCGCGCGATGATGTGCGTCGCTTGGTCCGCGATGGCAAGGTCGACGTTGGCCTTGTGGTGCGCAAGGGCGGGCGCGGTCTGAGCGATCTATCGGGCGACGGCCCCGCGCCGATCGAGCTTATCGGCGATCAGACCCGCGAGATCGCCGTCTTCATGATCCAGGGCGCGCTGCAGAAGACCTACTTCTCCAGTTTGCCCGACGCCGCGATCCGCTCGATGGCCGATATCGTGGACAAACGGTTTGTGAACTTCAACGCCGGCCAACGTATCAGGCTGGAGCGAGGCCTTGAGGCGCTGGCGACACAAGCTGCCAAAGGCGAAGCCCCACAAAATAGCGGGTTCCGCCTCGATAAACTGTTTGAACGGCGCGACGCCAACGCCGGCGATGGGCTCGCGTCAGGCGTGGCCTACTACGCCGGCGCCGTCTCCATGTTGTTCCTGCTCTACACATGTCTTACGGGGGCAACGAGCTTGCTGGTGGAGCGTGAGAGCGGCCTGCTCGACCGGCTTGCGGGCGGCCCCGGCGGCATCGGCGTGCTGCTCGACGGCAAGTTTTTGTTTCTGGTGCTGCAGGGATTTTTGCAGGTCAGCATCATCTTCGCGGTGGCGTGGCTCGGCTTTGGCATGGACGTGCCAGCCCACCTTGGCCCCTGGGCGATGACCACGTTCGCGTCGGCGTTGGCAGCGGCCGGCCTCGCCATGTTCTTCGTGACGTTGTGCCGCTCGCCGCAACAAGCCCATCAGACGGGGCAAATGCTGGTGATCGTGCTTTCGGCGCTTGGCGGCGCGATGGTGCCGCGCTTTTTAATGCCGCCTGCCATCCAAGACCTCGGCTGGCTCACGCCGCACACCTGGGCGCTCGAAGCCTATTCGTCGATCTTCTGGCGCGGCGATGGGATCGAGCATCTATGGACGCCGTGGTGGGTGCTCGCCGGGATCGGATTGGCGGGGCTGTTCGCCGCACATGTGAACGCGCGACGTTGGGTGTGAAGGGGGTGTATAAAGGCGCTCATGACCCGTTTGACCTCACCGACCACCCTCAGCATCGGCCCTGAGCGACGCACCACAGGCGACGCTGACGCCCAGCACCAAGGCGCTATCGGCCTCATTCTCGCCAGCCTGGTGATCGGCGGCTGGCTGTTCGCACACATCAGCGCGATCTTCCTGATCCCGTGGGGCGGCGCGCTATGGCTGCTTGCGCCCTTCATGATGGCGGTGCTTTGCTGGCTTTACGTCGGCCTCTTCATCGTCGCGCACGATTGTATGCACGGCTCGCTGGTGCCCTTCCGCCCGGCGATCAACCGCAACGTGGGGCGGCTGTGCCTGTTCCTCTACGCGGGTTTCTCCTTCGACGCCATGATCACCAAGCACCACGATCATCATCGCCACTCGGGAACCGGCGATGACCCGGATTTCCATGACCACGAACCGCACGCGTTCTGGCCCTGGTACATGAAATTCTTCCTGGAGTATTTTTCCTGGAAGCAGATCGCGATCATCGCGGCCGCGTTCTGGTTCTACGCGCTCATCCTCGGCGCGCCGATCTTGCACCTGATGCTGTTTTGGACCGTGCCTGCGGTGGTGTCATCGCTGCAGCTTTTCACGTTTGGCACCTATCTGCCGCACCGTCCGGCACCGCCCGGATTCAGCGATCGCCATAATGCGCGGACGAACGATTATCCGGCGTGGCTCTCGTTGCTGACCTGCTTTCATTTCGGCTACCACCACGAGCATCATCTGAAGCCGGGCGTACCGTGGTGGCGATTGCCGGCAGAGCACGCGGCCTTGATGGCCAGCACCCGCGAAACGCGGGGCGCCGCCGGCGCGTAGCGCCCGATGTTCTAGAGTCGGTTCGCTTCAGCTTGAAGCGGAACCGACATCTAAGCCTTTGTTTTGCCGTTCATCTTTCGCTTCAGGTGCCTCCACCTGAAGCGGATGAACTCTAAGCGTCGCCCAGCCCCGGCATGGTCCACAGCCCCTCACGCGGCGGCAATGTACCGATCCCCAGATGCCGGCCGATTCGTGAGTGCGCGACCAAACCGCCAGCGACAGCAACGCCGATCCGCTTACGCATGCGCGAGACCACCGCGCGCCGGTCCCAGGCTTTCGACCCCCGCTCGCGCACCAGCGAACCGATATCGCGGTACACATGGCGCGCCGACGCGATCGCCCAGGCCGAGCGTGAGTCGAGCGCAGGCAGTCCGTGGCGTGCGCTCTCGTAATAGCGTTCCGCCTCGTCGAGCAGACGGCGTACGACGCACGCGACCGCCTCGCGGTTTTCGACCGCCGCCACAGCCTCAGGCGTCGCCGGCACGCCAACGTCCTCCAGCCATGCCGCTGGCAAATAGACGCGTCCCGCTTGCGCATCAGGGATCACGTCGCGCGCGATGTTGGTCAATTGGAAGCCAAGACCCAAATCGCTCGCCCGGTTGAGCGTCTCGCGCGCTTTCACGCCCATCACCATCGCCATCATGACGCCGACCACGCCCGCGACGTGGTAGCAGTACCGCAGCGTGTCATCGATGGTGGTGTAGCGCGCGCCCTCCACATCCATGCGGAAGCCTTCGAGCAACTCAAACGGATGCCGGTGCGGGATCGCATGGCGGTCGACCACACGTGACAGGGCGATGAACACCGGGTCCACCGCATCGCCGCGCAAGGCCTGCTCGGTCTGGCACTGCAGGCCTTCCAACGCGTGCTGCTGTTCAGCCGCGCTCGGGCCGGCGGCGGCGAAGGCGGCGGCGCTGGCGGCTGGGGTTTCTCGGGCATCAGGGGGCGGCTCACCTGTGGCCGGTGCCGCTACTTGCGCACCCGATGTGCCGTACGCCGTCGTCACCGCGGCGGACGCAGGCGTATGCCCCAACTCCTGGCCATCGATCACATCATCGCAATGGCGGCACCAGGCGTAGAGCATGTAGGCGCTGTCGCGTTGTTCCGGCGCGAACAGCCGGGCTGCACCCGCAAAGCTCTTGGAGCCCTTCTGGATGAGTGTACGGGCGTGTTCAACGATCTCGTCCACGCAGCCTCCCCGCGGCTTTGGCCAACGCCGCCGCCTGTACGAACATCAAGGCGCACCCGACGCGCTACGATTGTGCGCTGCGAACGTCCACGCCCGATGATCGGTCAGGCAGGTGACAGCCTTGCCAAGCGGCACCGGGGGTTTCCCCGTCAGCACCCGCGCCTTGTCCCGCGCCAGCGGTTGGCCGGCGTAGAACCGCTCGATCAACGGGCGTGACAAACCGTAGAAGCGTTGCATGACCCGCACGCGCTCGGTCGGCGTCGCCGCGATGAAAAGCATACGGTTGAGCAGCCGGAAGAAGGCATGCGACCGCCACCGCGTTTTCGCATAGGCCGCGATCTCGCTGGCAAGCGCCGATGACGTCATCGGCATACGCCCCGCAAGGCGATCGGCCAAGCGCACCGCATCGGGGAGCGAGTAACCGGTGACCGGATGAAACAGGCCTGCGCGCAACCCGGCTCGCGGTACCACAGCACCTGCACGCTGCCAGAAGGTATCGATGTCACCCGCCAGCACGATCGGCAGAATGCCCGCTTCCTGGCGCACGATCCGCGAGATCTCCCAGCCGCGCTTAGCCGCGTAGGCCTCGATTTCTGCATGCAGTTTGTCGTCAGCGAGATCATCGCCGTCGCTGTAGTAGGTGTCTTCGATCAGGATGCGCGTGGGCGAAAACGGCAGCGTATACATGAAGCGGTAGCCGTCGTTCTGCGGGACGGTCGCATCCATGATGATCGGATGTTCTTGGCCGTGGCCAGCGTCGATGTCGACCTCGAGGCCGACGAACTTTTGAAAGCCGAGCGCCATCGAAGGGTCCGCGATCGCGCCTCGGCCATCGACCACGCAGGATGCGCGCAGCACGCGTTGATCGTCAAGCTGAACACGGTCGCCTTCGATCGACTGGACACCGACCCCGGTGAGGATCGCATCACCCAGCGTGTCGTTAAGCACCGCGCGGAAGGCATCGGAATTCGCCGAGCGATAGCCGGTCTCGATCACCCGCTCGTAGCCTGGAAACCGCACTTCCTGGCGCGGCCAGGCCTTGACGATGAAGGGCGCCACCCAGGCCATTTGCTCAGCCGTGATGTCGGTCGCGTGAAAGGACCAGGTGTGATCACCGCCCAGATGTTCGGCCTTTTCGATGAGCAACAGCTTGAGATCGGGCTGCGTCTGACGCAGCCGGTAGGCGAGCAGTCCATTGGCCAGACCGCCGCCGACCAGGATGAGATCGTAACGCGCGCCATCGGGTACGGCAGCGCGGTTCCGCTCCCCTTCAGCGGTGGGGGGCGGACGATCTGCAGGCTTGCCGATGGCCGTCTGCGACATGGACCTCACGCTCCGGGCTTGAATGACCGTTCTCGCCGCACGCACGTCGCGCCTGGCGTCAATAGGGCTTGGTATCGATTCCACAGGCTGTGGAGGGGCTTTAGCG
The DNA here is from genome assembly GCA_038522635.1 of Pseudomonadota bacterium. Taxonomy (GTDB): domain Bacteria; phylum Pseudomonadota; class Alphaproteobacteria; order Rhizobiales; family Hyphomicrobiaceae; genus JBCBJZ01. The sequence continues at coordinate 5,239 of JBCBJZ010000014.1, forward strand.
TTCATCCGCCTCAGGTGGTAGCACCTGAGCGATAAGATCGACGGTGAAAGAGCGTGTTGATCGGCCTCAGACGGCCGAACGTGGACCGCCTCAGTCGTGTTGGCGTTTCAGGGCTTTACGTATCACCGGGAAGTAGCGATCACCATCCCCCGCGTTGCGCGCCGCTGTGAACGAACCGGCCACCACCGCCGCGCCGGGCGCCTCAAGGCCAGCTTCGGCCGCCAACGCGCGGGCATAGTTGAGGTCCTTGGCGGCATAAGCGACCGAGAACGCTTTCAACGGGAACGTTTCAGGCAGGATCGCCTTCATGCCGTGATGGCGCAGCGCGAAGCTGTCCGCTGACCCTTGCGCCAGCGTCTCAAAGAGGAGCTGCGGGTCCACGCCTTGGGCCTGCGCGATCGCATGCGCTTCAGCAAGGGCTTGCACGGTCTGGAACAACACCATGTTGTTCATCAGTTTCACCACTTGCCCGCAGCCGACGTCACCGCAGTGGTTGATGTCCGTACCCATAGTGCGCAGCACGGGCAGGATCGCGTCGAAGGTGGTGGCATCCGCGCCGACCATGATCGCCAGCGTGCCTTCGGCGGCGGCCACCCGCGTGCGGGCGATCGGCGCATCGGCGAAGGCGGCCCCCTTGGCAGCGCAGGCTTGCGCAAGCTGCCGCATCAGCGCCGGCGGCGATGTGGACATATCGATCAACGTTTGGCCGGGTTGCAGGTGCGTCACCAGCCCCGCCGCGCCCGCCTCGCCCAGGCAGACCTGTTCGACCTCGCGGCCGCCTGGCAGACACAGGATGATCACATCGCAGCACCCCGCCAACGCCTGCAGGTCTCCGGCTCGTGCTGCGCCCGCCGCCTCGAGGCGCGCAACCGCGGCCGGATCGCGATCATAGGCGGTGACCGTAAAGCGCTGGGTCCCAACCAGGTTCCGACACATCGCTTCGCCCATCACGCCGAGCCCCACAAAGCCGATACGTTGCCGGCCATCGGGTTGTGGGCCCTCGTGTTGCGGGGTTGAGGGGTGTTGCATGGCGGGACGCTGCTACCTTAGCGTTGCGATGACCCGGTGTAGCCGAAGCGAGCGAACCCGTCGATCGGATCAGCCTGAAGCGCGCCGGCACATCACATGCGCGGAGACGCGGCACCATGAAACAGACCCCCGATGCCGACGAGATGTTCCTCGATCACGTGGGCTGGTTCGTGCCCGCCATGGACGATGCCAGCAGCGCGTTCGAAGCCCTCGGTTTCACGCTGACGCCCTTTGCTGTTCATGCGGCGGCCGATCCTGCGACCGGCGTGCCGCGGCCGCTTGGCACCGCCAACAGGCTCGTGATGCTGGAACAGGGTTACCTGGAAATCCTGACGCCCACAGGGGCCGTGCAAGCGCCCGTCGTTGACCATATGCAGGCGTGCCTAGCGCGCCACGTTGGCGTCCACTTGTTGGCGCTGAGCATCGCCGATACGGATGCAGCACGCACCCGGCTCGTTGACGCCGGCTTCAGCGTGCAACCCACCGTGCCGCTGCGGCGCATGCTTGAAGCTGAGGCCGGCGGTGAGGTGGAGGTCGCCTTCAGCGTGCTGCGGCCGGCCTTCAACACGTTTGATGAGGGCCGTGTGCAGCTCTTAACCCATCATACGCCGGAGCATGTCTGGCAGCCGCGCTACACCGCTCATGCCAACGGCATCACCAGCCTGAAGGCCGCGCACCTGGTCAGCGCCACGCCGGCGGTAACGCGTGAAAAGCTTACACGCTTCACCGCTCGTGACATGGCTGGCGCGCAACTCACGCTCGACCGGGGCGCGCTTTACCTGCGTGACGATAGCGATCACGCAACGCACGCGATGTTTGGGCAAACCCCTGATGGGGCTCAAGCACCCTACATCGCGGCGATCACCTTGGGCGCCCGCGACCTTACCGGAACACGTCAGGCCCTGCTGGACCGTGGCGTGAACCTTGCGCTCGACGAACCTGCGCGGCTCTTAATCGCCGCCCCGGACGCCTGCGGTGTTGCCCTTGAAATCGTGCCCGACGCGTAGATGCCCGGCACATGGTTCGCGCAGACGGACCGCTATCGGTGCTTCGGTTAACCGCGCGTTAACCATGGCGATAGAAGCTGCCACGGCTGTATGTGTTCATGGCCCGGCCCGCGCCTGTGTGCGCCTTTATGCGCCTGGGCGGGCCCAAGCGTTTGGAAGCTGTTTGATGCGTACTCTCGTGATCCTGCTGGCGATCCTGGCCGCGGGCAAGGTGGGTTACCAGGAGTACACCTACCGCACGGCCCTCCACACCTCCTTGATCGATGCGTACCGAACCCGCGCGCTCAACGCGTGCTTCCGCGCCGCCACCATCAACCGCATGGTCGGTTCGTCCCGCGCCTGGACGCGCCCGGCAGACCTCGATCTGGTGATCGGTAAGCGCAGCCTCAACGTGCAGTTCTGGCAGATGGGCCATGCGCTGTGGCCGGCGAAGTTCCGTCATCCATTCTTGCTGGTGACGCCCGGCGGCACAGCGCGCCGCGTGATTTGCGAATACGACATCGTCAACCGGCAGGCAGCGGTCTTTCGCGTGTGAGTCACGCGCGGTTCGCGCCCTTTCGCGCTTGCGTCATAATGGAGCGGATTATTATTGGCGCTTAACAAATACTGCGCGTTTAGACTTAATGAAATGAACGGCCAATCAGGGACAAATGCCATACACAAAAGATCGTCGATCGCCCGCTAGACTTAATGTTTTTAATTCTTATCTCATTTTCGTATCATCTAGCACACAGTCCTCTCAAACGCGCCATATCCACTTAGCGCGTTTTTAATGACCGCACACTATAACTGCGTTCACATCGACGCCGTCCATCAACGCCCCTGTTGCGTCTGGTCGGCATCGCAATGAAAACAGTTGAGCGTCATGGTTGTGCGTGAGTTGATACAAGCGCGGGTGCAGGTCTTATGCGTCGTCCTGCTCGCATCGCTGGTCGGGGGTTGTGCCACCGACGAAGCGATGACGTTGAAGCGTTACAACGGTAACGGCGGCCTCGCCGCAAACGCCATTCCCCGCGTCTATCGCCTTGGCATCGGCGACAAGCTGAAGATCACGGTGTTCGGCGAACAACAACTGTCGGGCCGCCGCGAAGTGAACGTGCTTGGCAGTGTGCCGATGCCGCTGATCGGCGAAGTGCGCGCCAAAGACCTCTCGATCGCTGAGTTCCGCGCGATGCTGGTGGCCAAACTTGGCAACGGTTATTTGCGCGACCCGAAGGTCTCCGTCGAAGTCCTCAACTACCGCTCGATCTTCGTCCATGGCGAAGTGCGTTCCGCAGGTGAGTTCCCCTACAAGATCGGCCTGTCGATGAGCGACGCGATCGCCACGGCGGGCGGCTTCACGTACCGCGCCAAGCGCAACTACGTCATTCTTCTGCGCGAGGATGCAGAACGTCAGGTCCGCGTCGAACTGCCGTCCGATTTGCGTATCCTGCCCGGCGACAACATCCGTGTGCCGGAGCGCTTCTTTTGATGGCGCTAGCGACCATACGCGCGGATCGCGAGCCGATCGCGGGCCTCGCCGAGCCCGGGCGGCAACGCATGCGTGGCCCCCTCAGGTGGCTTGGCGAAGCCTGTCTGATCACGGCTGCCGTCACGATGGCCTGCGCGCTCGCGTTCAGTCCGCCCGCGCGCGCCAACACGCTGTCGTTTGACGACAGTGACGGTCTGCACCGTCGCACCATCGCGCACACGCAGCGCCTTCGCGACTACGATAACGCCAAGAAATACGGCGCTGAAACGATGCAAGATCGGCCGCGCCGCCCGTGGGAGCCGGACGGTTGGCGCTTTGGCAATTTCCTGGTGTTCCCGACGCTTGGGGTCGCCATCGAGAGCGACGACAACATCTACTGGTCACAGCGTCATCGCGAATCAGACCTGCGGACCGACATCAACCCGGTCATCAAGCTTCAGTCCCGCTTTCCCCGCCACCGCATGAAGGTGGTTCTCGGCGCGCGTTCGGTAAACCATCTGCGCTACAAGAACCTCGATTTCGTCGAGGGCTTCGGTCATCTGGAAACGAGCTTCCATTTCGATCACGCTCACACGATCTCAATCGCGCTGACGTCGAACTTCCTGCACGAGGACCGGGCCGATCCCGTTGCGCCCGAGAACGCGCGCACCCGCGTGCCCAGTTGGTATAACCGCGCGGTCATCGGGATCACGCGCGATGTCGGCCGTCTGTACGGCACGTTCAGTTTGCGCCTAGAGGACAACGACTATTTCGACGTCATCGCCTTTGATGGCTCGACGATCGACCAAGACATCCGTGACATCCGTCGGCTGACCAACGAGCTAAGCCTCGGCTACCGCATTTCGCCTGGCTATGAGTGGCTCGCGAAAGTGCGCCTCATCCGTCAGTGGACGCTCGGCACCGGCACCTTCAACCGCAATGGTACGGGCTACGAGGCACTGTCGGGCCTTGCCTTTGAGCTGAACCCGCTGATCCGCATGCGTGTGCTCGGCGGCTACGGTGCCATCACCTACGACCACGCCGGTTACGATCCGACCGCCTCCTGGCTGATCGAAGCGCAAGCCACCTGGCTCGCAACGCAGCGCATGACGATCTACACCACGATCAATCGCGCTTATGCCGATGCGATCGCCACCGATGGCAGCGCGTTCATCAATACCAACATCATCGGGCGGCTTGAGTATGAGGTTTGGCGCAACCTGATCGTCAATGCGACGGCCGAATACCACCAAACCGACTTTGTTGGGTTAGAGCGGATCGATCAATCCTGGTCCGCGACGCTCGGTGTCGATTATCTTCACACCAAGAATTGGAAGTTCGACGCCAAGATTAAATACGATTATCGCTATTCGCCGACCGACCCTCAGTTCGCGACGTCGCGCACCCGTATTCGGGTGGGTGCCAAGTTGCGGTTCTAAAGGGGGCGGTCTTGGACAACGCACAAGCCCTCACAACCGTTCCCGCGAACGTTTCAAGCGCTGGCGGCAGCCCGGTTGGCCACGGCGGCACGCCCGATGAGCCCTCTTCGGGCGGCTTCGGGTTCGGCGATATCATCACGCTCATCTTCAACCGTAAGTGGCTCATCGTCAGCACGGTCCTGGCCGTGGTTGCGATCGCCACCATCGTCGTGTTGTTGATCCCCAACACCTACGAGGCGACCGCCACCGTCCTGATCGATGCGCGCAAGAAGACCACCGCCGGTGTCGGCAAGGTCCTTGAAGAAATCCACATCGATACCCCGGCCGTGGAAAGCCAGGTTGAGATCCTCGGTTCCAAGGCGATCGCGCTGAAAGTCATCGAGAAACTCAAGCTTCGCGAGCATGAAGAGTTCAAGAAGGGCCGCAGTTCCTTCCACGAGGTCCTCTCACTGTTCGCGGTCAGCGGTGGCAGCAAAAAGAAAGCCGCTGCGCTCGATGAAAAGCGCGATTGGGTGCTGGCGGCCTTCATGGCGAAGCTGGAAGCCAAGCGGGTGCGCAACACGCACCTGATCAAGGTCACCTTCCTCTCCCGCAGCCCGGAGAGTGCCGCGCGCATCGCCAACGCCATCGCCAGCGTCTACGTGCAGGAGCAGCTCCAGGCAAAAGTGGAAGCGAGCAAGCGCGTCACAAGCTTCATGAAGGCGCGCCTGGCGCAGTTGCGCGCGCGCGTGACGGAAGCGGAATTTGTGGTGCAGCGCTTCAAGAACGAGCACGACATTTTCGATAGTGAAGGCCAGATCCTGGGCGAAAAGCGGCTCGCGCGCCTGATGGAGCAGAACATCATCGCGCGCAACAACGCGGCACAGGCCGAAGCCAAATACGAGCAAGTCCTTGCGATGGTGCGCAGCGGGCGCAACCGGAACATCACCGACGACGTTCTCAAGAGCCACACGGTTCGCATGCTCAAGGACCAACTTGCGAAGGTGACGCGGCGACGCGCGGAGCTGCAGACGAAGTACGGGCCGCGTCATCCCGCGATCCACAAAATCGGCGCGGAGTTCCGGGAGATCAGGTCGCTGGTCGATGCGGAGATCGATAAGCTCGTTAAAAACCTGCGCAATGAGTTCGAAGTCGCGAAGCTGCGTGAGCGCACGCTGAAGGCAGATCTGTTGGCGCTGAAGCGTAAGCAGGGCGGCATCAAGGAAGAGACGGTGAAGCTGCGCGAATTGCAGCGTGAGGCGAAGTCATCGCGGCTCGTCTACGAGGCGTTTCTCGCGCGCTACAAGCAGACGGCCGAAGCTCAAGCGCTGCAGCTCCCCGACAACCGCGTCATCACCGAAGCGGTTGTCCCGCTGCGCCCCAAGGGTCCCAAACGCAAGCAGATCCTGCTCGTTGCGTTCTTCCTGGGCATCGGCCTGGGTGGGGGGTTGGCGTTCGCGCTCGACCACCTGCTGCCAGGCCTGTTGAAGAAACCCGGTGACGGCGATGCGCTTGCGTTGGAGCATTTCTCGCCGCTGCCGCTCATTCCGCCAAGGGCGGGACAGCCGCCAACGCCGATGCGTGCGGCGCGATGGATCGTGGCTGAGCCGCAGTCGGCCTTCGCGGAGGCGCTGCGCTCTTTGGCGCATGAACTCGATAATCGTGCAGCGGGCCCCGGGCCTCGGGTCGTGATGCTGGCCTCCGCGCTACCGTGCGAGGGGAAATCGCTGATCGCGTCCAACCTGGCGCACCATGGCGCGACGATGGGGCGGCGCACGCTGCTGATCGATGGCGATCTGCGCAAAGCGACGTTGACCCATGCGCTGGCGCCAGGTGTGGCTGGCGGCCTGATCGATGTGCTGAGCGCGCAGGCGCCGGTGGATAAGCTCATTCTCAACGACGCGAAGACGAACCTGAGTTTTCTTCCGGCACTCGGGCCGCATCGTCCATTGACGCCGGCTGCTGAAATCCTGAACGGGCCGGCGCTGGCGGCGACGTTGACGGCGTTGCGTCTGCGCTACGATACGATCGTGATCGATACGCCGCCGCTGCTGCCGGTGGTGGATGGCCGGCTGATCGCAGCGCATGCGGACCAGATCGTCTTCACCATGACCTGGCGTCGTACGCCAACGGCTCTGGCGGCGCGAGCGATCCAGTCGCTCGGCGCGCAGGCGCGGCAGGTGGCGGGCGTGGTGATCAACCAGGTGGACCCGGTCGAGCATGCGAAGAACCTTGGGTATGCGGTCAACGACGCGCCCCCGGTGACGCCCGTGGCAAGGCCGGGACTGGGGCAAGGCAAAGGGCTCGGTCAAGGGCTCGCGCGAGGGACACAGGCGGGGCAGGCGCCCGTGACGGGGGGTGGAGCCAACAGCATGCCGCCCACGGGGACGCGTGCGAGCGCGCATGTGCCACCAGCTTCAGGGCTAAGGGCACGCAGGTCCGCGTCTGGCGAGGCCCCCCAAGGGCCGAGAGGGCACGGCCAGCGGCCGGCGACCACGCCGCCGCCACTCCCGCCTGCAGCGCGCGCCTCTGCTGCGCGTCCTGCTGCTGCGCACCTCATGGACAACGCGCCGCATGCGCGGCCTGCATCCAGTGCTCAGCCTGTGTCATCTCTGGCGATGGCTGCTGGCCCGGGCACCGCCACGCATGCCACAGGCGGCGGTATCACCGCTTGGTCGCGCGCCTTCAACCGTTCTGCCGGCGACCTTTGAAGTTAAGCCGCCGGACGTGCCATCACCGATCGCGAAAGAGCACCGCTCTTCGGCCCTAACCGTTTGTTCGCTGAGAGCCATAGCGCGCAGCGCTTGCGAACGCACGGTCGCCCGGCCACACTTCGTCTCGATCACAGACGGCAGGAGGGCGACATGGCGGATCAACAGGTTGCGGTCATCACCGGCGGCGCCAGTGGCATCGGTGCGGCGACGGCACGGCAGCTCGCAGCCGCAGGTTACGGCGTTGCGCTGCTCGATGTCGCGGACGAGGCGGGGGAAGCGCTCAGCGCCGCCCTGCGCGATGACGGCGCTCAAGCCACCTATCTGCGCTGCGACGTCAGCGATGAGAACGCCCTCAACGAGGCGGCCGAAACGGTGGCGGCCCAGATGGGGCCCGCACAGGCGCTTGTCACCAGCGCGGGGCTGATCCCGAACACCGAATCGATCCTCGAAATGGACATGGCAGCCCACCAGCGCATGTGGGACGTCAACTATAACGGCACCGTCCACGCGGTGCGCGCCTTTGCGCCCGGCATGATCGCGGCCAAACGCGGTGCGATCGTCACCTTGGGGTCGATCAACTCACGCCTGCCCTTGCCGCTGCCCGCCTACAATCCCGGCAAGGCGGCTATCGAGCGGCTGACGCAATTGCTGGCGGTGGAACTTGGACGCCACGAGATCCGCGTTAACGCGGTCGGGCCGACCTATGTGATGACGCCGCCGCTGCAAGCCGCAATCGCAGCGGGCAAGCGCGATCCCGACAAGATCATGGGCGTGCATGCATTGCCGCGCCTCCCTGAGCCCGATGACATCGCGGCGGCCATCCACTTTTTGTTGTCGGATGCGGCCCGGGCCATCACGGGCGTGCTGCTGCCGGTCGACGCGGGATGGCTGTCGGCAGTGAGCTATCGGACCTACGCGGGCGGCGTGCCGTGGGAAACGTGAGCGCCAATCGACGCCACGATTGAACGTTCGTCAGACTGATCAGCGACCACCGCCCGGCACGCGCAAGGGTAGGCCCTACTCGATCGCAACCATGTGGCCGTTGCCCAGATCGCGGTAGCTCAGCGATCCCGGCCGATAGCTGAGCGGCTTCACAGCACTGGGGATCTCATCGTTCATGAGCTGGCGTGGCGGACGCTCGAAATCGGGATCGGCCACCGGCACAGCGGAGAGAAGCTTGCGGGTATAGGAGTGCTGCGGGTTCTCAAACACGGCGGCGCGCGGGCCGACCTCGACGATGCGCCCCAGATACATCACCGCAACGCGGTGGCTGATGCGCTCCACCACCGCCATGTCGTGCGAGATGAACAGCAGCGACAGCCCGAGTTCCTGCTGTAGGTCCATGAAGAGGTTGATCACCTGCGCCTGGATGGTCACGTCGAGCGCGGAGACGGCTTCATCGGCGACGATAAGCTGCGGGCGCAGGCCAAGCGCACGCGCGATGCACAGCCGCTGCCGCTGCCCGCCCGAAAACTCGTGCGGGTAGCGGTCGTAGTGCTCTTCGCCAAGCCCCACCTTCTTGAGCAGGCCGATCACCTCGCCCTTCACATCGCCGGCGGGCAGGATCTTGTGCACCCGCATCGGCTCGCCGATCGAGCCGCCCGCCGTAATGCGCGGGTTCAGCGACGAATAAGGGTCCTGGAAGATCATCTGCATTTTCAGGCGGTAGGGCTGCAGCTCTTTGCGCGGCAGCGACATGAGATCGGCGCCGTCAAATTTGATGGTGCCAGCGGTCGCCTTCTCGAGGCCCAGCAACGTGCGCCCGATCGTCGATTTACCGCAGCCGCTTTCGCCCACCAGCGCCAAGGTCTCGCCGGGCGCGACCTTGAACGACACGTTCTCAACGGCATGCACCCGCGAAACCGTCTGGCCGAACGCCCCGGTCAAATTAAAGTAGGTGGTCAGCCCATCGGCTTCGAGGAGCGCCTTGTCGGTTGCGGGAGCCGACGGCGCTGAGCCGTTTACGTGGGAACCGTTCATCGCGTTCATGGAGGGTCGTTCCTGTTGGGACTTTGGCGGGGCGGTGACGATAGCGGATGGACAGACATGGCAGAGCGTTGAGTGCAGCGTTCGGCGCGGCGCGGTGCGCATGCGCGGAAGGGCGCTTAGCGGCTCAGGCTTTCTCCGCTTCTGCGAAGGTGCCACGCACTTCCACGTTGGCGAACTTCTCAGGCATGGACTTGCCCTTCATGCTCCCCAGACGCGGCACCGCGTTCAGCAAGGCCTGGGTGTAGGGGTGCTGCGGGCGATGGAAGATATCGGCAGCCGGCCCCTCTTCAATCTTCTCTCCGAGCAACATCACGGCGACCCGATCGGCGACCTCCGCCACCACGCCCATATCGTGCGTGATGAAGAGCACGGACATCCCGATCTCCTTTTGCAGCATCTTCACCAGATCGAGGATCTGCGCCTGAATGGTCACGTCGAGCGCGGTGGTCGGCTCATCGGCGATCAACAAACTCGGCCGGCACGACAGCGCCATCGCGATCATCACGCGCTGGCACATCCCCCCGGACAAATGGTGCGGGTACTGGTTGAAGCGTTTTTTCGCTTCCGGGATGCGCACCAGATCGAACAGTTCAAGCGCTCGTTTGCGCGCTTCCTGCTCGCTCGTGTTCTGATGGCACAGGATCGATTCCATCACCTGGAAGCCGTTCTGCAGAACCGGGTTGAGCGACGTCATCGGCTCCTGGAAAATCATCGACACGTGGCGCCCGCGCACATCGTGCATGTCGTCTTCCGTCGCCGTCATGATGTTGATCGGCTCGTGATTGACCGGGCTCAGCATGATCCTGCCCTGCTGCTGCACACCGTTGGAGGTGTCGTGCAGGCGCATGCAGGCCATCGCGCTCACCGATTTGCCGGATCCAGATTCACCCACGATCGCGAGCGTCTCGCCCTGGTTGATGTGGAACGTCACACCGCGCACGGCGCGCACCACCCGCCCGCTGTCCATCGGAAAATTGACAACGAGGTTTTCGACATCGAGCAGCCTGGTCGCGCTGGCCGGCTGGCTGACGGTTTGGTCCATGGGCTTTCTTCACCTTCGCGGCATGGGCGCACCTTAGTCAGGCGCGGTCGCCCGCTGGGACTGAGGGACACAAGCGTCCCGTGGTTCCCGGCTGTTGCGTCGAGACGGTCGTGATAGGCGGTGTTGAGATGCGCATGCACGCACGGTGGCCCGCGGGCGCGCCGCTTGCCAACGCCGCGTGGCGTCCCTCCCTACCGACCTTTGCGGCCGTGTTGTTTCCTGCGCGAACGCCGCGCCTTCGGATGGCGCAACTGTCGCAGATCGAAGCCTAGATTTTTTGGGGCGTCATTTCAACGGCGCGCGTTCGCGAGGAAGACTTTCGCGAATTACGGTCAATGGCTGTGGCCGGACGGGTTCAAGTCGTGGCGAGTGCGCGACGCGTGCGCGTCCCTGTCGATACCGCTTCAAAGGCCGTGCGCATGCTGCAGCGCCGCAAAATGCGCATCGGCCTGAACCTGCAGCGTTTGCATCATCTGCCGGTGCGTGTGGCGCACCATCTCCTCGTCGATCAGCTTCAGCGGGCGCCCCGTCGACATGGCGAGCACCTGTTGGCGGCAGGCGCGCTCCAGATAATAGAGATCATCGAACGCGATCGCGATGCTCGGCGCACCGACGCTGACGCCATGGTGCTCCAGGAAGATGATGTCGGCGCTGGCGTTTTCGCGCTGCACCGCAGCGATGCGTTCGCCTTCGCCCGCATCATGCGCGACGCCTCCAAACCCGTGGTAGGCGACGCGGCTGTAAAAGCGCGCCGCCGTTTGATGCGCCATCTCAAGGCGTCCGCCTTCGATCATCGTCAGCGATGTGGCGAACGGCATGTGGACGTGCAAAATCGCCTGATGGCGTGGGTTCGCGCGGTGTCCGGCCACGTGAATATAGCGCGCCGTCGCTTCGACCTCGCCTTCCCCTTCGAGCACCGTGCCATCACCGTCAATCAGCAGCAGGTGGTGCGGGCACATGCGAGACCAGTGCACGCCGTAGGGATTGATGAGGTAGCGCTCATCATCGCCCGGCACCACCACGGAGAAGTGGTTACAGATGCCCTCGTGGAAGTCGTGATGGGCGGCCAGGCGAAGCGCGCTGGCAAGGTCGCGCCGCAGGCTGGTTAGCGTCGTCGTGTTGCCTTTGCCGGCCATATGAGGCTCCTTGCAGCGGGTGTTACGGCTATCGCAGTGGGGTCCGCGGCGTCACGCCTGGTCGCGCAGCGCCGCGCGCATGCGGGTCAATTCCTGATTGCTTGCGGTCAGCCGGTCGCCCAGCACGCGCATGATCTCAATGGCGAGTTCGGGAAACTTTGTGATCAGCTCCACGAACTGTTTCTTCTCGATGCGCAGCGTCAGAAGCGACGTGCTGGCCCGGATCGTGGCGGTGCGCGGCACGTCGCACAAGATGGCGATTTCGCCGACGATCGAGTTCTTCGCGACCACCGCCAGGCGCACCGGCCCATCGTCGGTGTCAACGAGGACCTCGCCCTCACCTTCGATGATAACGTAGGCGGCATCACCGTCGTCACCTTGATGGAAGAGCTCCTGGCCGGCCGCGTAGGTGAGGCGCTGCGAGGTGAAGGCGAGCAGCTTCAACTTGATCTTGTCGATGCCGGCGAACAGCGGGATTTTCCGCAACGTTGCGACGTCCTGTTCGATACTCATCGCCGGTTTTCCGCTCGCCTTGAAGTTGCATGACGCTTAACGATCGAAACCGCACGCCGGCCCGTCGTTCACTAGAGTTGGTTCGCTTCAGCTTGAAGCAGAACCGACATCTCAGTCTCTGTTTTGTCGTTCATCTTGCGCTTCAGGTGATTCCACCTGAAGCGGATGAACTCTAACCAACCAGCCGCTTGAACTCACCATCTTGCTCTGCCAGGTCCGCAGGGGGGCCTTGTTCATCGATACGCCCATCGCGGAACACCAGCACGCGATCGAAGATACTGACAACCGCCGGGCTGGCAAGCACCCAGAACATCGCCATAGGGTTGACCTCGGCGGACGCTTTCGCCCTCGCGATGGTGCGTGAGACGATCGCCTGTTGGGAACGCGCCGACAACGCGCTTAAGCCCCGGTTGACGATCAGGAGTTCGGGCCGCTTGAGCAGCGCGCGGGCAAGCCCAATGCGTTGGCGTTGGCTGACGCTCAACCGCTTACCGCCCGGGCCAACGTCGTAGTTCAGCCCGGCTTCAGCGACCACGTCGCGCAAGGCCAGATCATCCAGCACCTTGCGGATCTGTTCGGTGATCCGCCGTTGCGCGTCGGCGATGCCGTAGACCACGCGGCCGAACAGAATGTTGTCTTCCAGATTGGCGCCGGCGTTGTAGGCGTCCGCGTCGAAAAAGGCGATCTGCTGGCGAAGCGCATCACTCAGCGTGGCGCCGATCCGCGCGCGCGCTTCAACGAACATGAGACGCATGTCGTCGTTGAGAAGGCCAAGGCGATGGCGAGGCTCGCAATAGCGCATGCCAAGTGTGAGCAGGTCCTCGCGGTCGGCGCTTGCCACTTCGCTCACGGTCAGACCATCGACACGGCTGAGCAGCGCATCGTAGGCCGCGAGCTCTTCGGGCTCCATGTAGGTGAGTTGCTCGAAGAAGGGATGGTCCGGCGGCAAATCGCGGAACAGTTCGCTTGCCGTCATCGCCATCTGCCGGCCGATGCCAAACAGCTCACCCGCAAGGCCTTCGCTGTTCAGAACCGCCTCGACGCTCGGATCTCGCAACAGGGCAGCGGTGGTCAGTTCGCCGGTGCGCGGCAGTCCGAAGAACAAATTGCGCTCGATGGAGGCTTGCTCTGCGTAGGCGTTCGCATCGAAAAACTCGACGAGGTCATCCAGCCCCTCAACGGTCAGCCGCGTACGTAGGGCTGCCCGCCCTTCCAGCATGCGTGCTGCGATCGCTGCCGATTTGTCCGGATCGATAACCACCCGCAGGCCGAGCTTGAAGACATCATCCTCCAGTTCCACCATCGTCAGCAGATCGAGCACTTCGCGCGTGAGTGCTGGCAGTCCGTCGACGCCTGCAAGATCGTACGACACCCATGATTCGCCTGGCGGCTCATAAAGCGGATTGCCGGACGCCAGCGTCTCATGGGTTTCAAGATCCGGTTCGCCTTGCGCCCGCGCCGGTGCTCGCACCAAGCCATAGGTCAGCGCCTGCATCAGCGATCCGCTGCGCAAGTAGCTGTCCGGTCCAACGTAGGCGATGCGCTTGCCCGCCACGCTTTCGGGCATGTCGTTGAGGTTGTCGTCGCCCAGCCTGATCGACCCACCGGTCGCCGGCACGAACCGCGCCAGTGCATCGGCCGTCACATCGGCGCCGGCGGTCAATTCACCCAGCGCCGCGATCACTTCGCCGCGCTCGATGGAGAAGGACGCATTCTCCAGCAGTTTGGCGCCCGTTTCATCCGTGATCGACAGCCGCTCCACCTTCACGGGCCAGGCCAGCGCTGGCACTGCCGCGACTAGAGCCGTCTGCGAGGCGGCATCCAACAGGGGGCCCGGCGCGAACTGCTCGGCCACTTGCGAATATTTGATCTGCACGTCTTGGCGGATTTGATCCCAGTTGATCAGTTCGCGGATCGGCGAAGGGAGGTCCTTGTAGGCGGCGATCACCGCCACCAGTTGGCCGATGTCGAGCGTGCCCTGGATGGCGAAATAGCCGCCGGCCAGAAAGAACAGGAACGGCGTCACTTGCGACAGGAAGTTATTGATAAACTTGACGAAGAACTTCCGCTGGTAGAGCTCGTAGCGAATGAAAAAAATCCGCCCCAAGCGGGCGACGATGTCTGAACGTTCGAAGTTCGAAGCATCGTTGGCGCGCACTTCGCCCATGCCGTCGACGATCTCGCCGACGCGCCCCGACAGGGCCCGCGCGGTCAACTGACGCTGCTTGCCCAGAACCAGCAGTCGTCGCCGCAATCGCGGGATCAGCACCGCTTGCAACGCCACGATGGCGACCGCGATCAGCCCCAGCCAGAAGCTCTGGATCATAATGAACGCGAGCGCTGTTAGCGCCTGGCCGGCAAGGAACACCGGTTGCACGAACGCATCACCGATGAAGCCCCCGAGCGGCTCCACCTCATCCTTCACCATGCTGGCGACCTCGGCCGACTTGACTTTACGCATGTGCGGCAGGGGAAAGCGCAACACCCGGTCGACAAGTTCATAGCGCAGGCGGCGCAGCATGCGCTCACCGAGCCGCCCCTTGTAGGTGTTGATGTAGAACTTGAAGAGCCCGTTGATGATGACGAGCGTCAGGAAGATCAGGCTCAGCACCAGCAGGGTTGCTGACCGGTCGAATTGGAACCCTTCGAACAGGACAACGGGTGGCGTCTGCTCGCTCCCGCTGAAGGGCACGGTGATCTTCAAGAGGGTCTGCGTGTCACCGGGCGCGCTGAAGCCGGCGCCCTGGATGGGTCCGTTCACGATCTGGCGTGGCAAATCCAACGACAGGAACAGGAACGGCATTGAAATCAGCACGATGCCCAGCACGTAAAGCTGCTGCAAGCGGGTGTGTTGCCAGACGTATTTGAAGAGATTGGGTTCCATCGGATCGATGCGCTTTCAAGCTTCAGCCGTGGCTGCTGGCAACGCCGAACCACGCCGGGAGCTGGGGCCTCCGCAGTACCGTACGTTGCGCGCGCCACAACTTGCGCTGTACGCTCGCCGTTGACCAGCGTAGCGTGTTGTAGATCAAAAGATTTTGTTGATTGCAGTTCGTCTTCGAAAGAGCGGTGTCGCGACCTTAATCAACTTTGAGGCCCCCCCGCCATGTTTGAGTTGAATTCCGTCCAAGACGGTGTTTAGCGTCTCACACGGTAATGAAGCGGAGGCCACGCGACAGCGGCGAGGCGCGTCTTGCACGCGCGATCGCGCGGCTTCCCTTTGCGTTTGCAAACGTACGCGGGAACAGCGCCGATGTCATTGACCAACCGCGAATCCGGCCGCGTGCTGATTTACTCGCACGACACCTTCGGCCTGGGGCATTTGCGCCGCTGCCGAGCGATTGCCCATTCGCTGGTGGAAACACGCCGTGATCTGTCGATCCTCATCCTTTCGGGTTCACCGCTGATCGGCTCCTACGGGTTCAAGCCGCGCGTCGATTTCGTGCGCATCCCGGGCGTCGTAAAGCTGCGCAACGGCAGCTATTCCGCGCGCGGCCTCGACATCTCCATCGAGGACGCGATCGGCATGCGCGAATACTTGATCCGCGCCAGTGCGGAGAGTTTTCGCCCGCATGTTTTCCTGGTCGACAAGGAACCGCTTGGCCTGCAGGGCGAAGTCGAACGCACGCTGCATGCCCTCAAAGGCATGGGGACCCGGCTGGTGCTCGGCCTGCGCGACATCATGGATGACCCGGGCAAGCTCGATGAGGAATGGGACCGCAAAGGCGCGATGCCCGCGCTTGAAAACCTCTATGACGACATCTGGATTTACGGCCGCGAGGATGTCTACAACCCGCTCGTCGGGCTGGAAGTGCCTGAGGCTGTCAACGCAAAGGTGACGTACACCGGCTATCTGCGCCGCGAAGTGGACGAAGTGGGCGGGCCGGCGGTCACGCTGCCAGCGGAACTGGGCAACGACTTCCTGCTGGTAACGGCCGGCGGTGGCGGCGATGGTGCATCCCTGATCGATGGTGTGCTGCGCGCTTATGAGCAGGACCCGCGCCTGCGCCAGCGCGCGTTCATCGTCACCGGTCCGTTCCTGCCGTCCGATCTGCTCGCCCGCTACCAGCAACGCGCCGCGAAACTGCCCTTCGTCCACTTGACGGCATTCGTCCCGGGGCTGGAGCGGGTGATGCGCCGTGCAAGCGGCGTCATCGCGATGGGCGGCTACAATACGTTTTGCGAGATCCTGACCGCCGACAAGCCGTCGCTGATCCTACCGCGTACCGAGCCGCGCCTGGAGCAGTATATCCGTGTGTCGCAGATGGAGCAGTTGGGCCTCGTGCAGATGATCACAGCGGATATGCTGCGTGATCCGCGGCAACTTTCGCGCGCCATCCAGATGCTGACGAAGGCGCCCCCGCCATCGCGGCGGCAGCCAGCGGGCTTTCTCGATGGCTTCCACTCCATCAACGCCATGGTGGCGGGCATGCTGCCGCGGGCCACCAACGAAGCGGAGCCCGCGCATCTTGAAGATGTGCGAACGGCAGGTCGAGCCAACCGGCCGTCAATGCCTCAACGCGCCAACCGGGCTGCCGCAAACCGCGTGATCGCCGAGTGACGCCGACGGCCACCATGGATGGAGAGCGCTCGGCGGCGAAACCTGAGGCGGCAGGATCAAAGGTTGTTTCGACATTGCCCATCCCAAAGGAACCAGCGCGGTGACAGGCGGCACCGGCACATCTGCGACAACGCCCCGCGTGGCTGTTGTGCTAAAGGGGTATCCGCGCCTTTCAGAGACGTTCATCGCGCAGGAGCTGCTCAGCCTGCAGCGCCATGGCGTACCGTTTGCGATCCACGCGCTACGCCGCCCGCACGATGATGCGACGCATCCGGTTCATGCGGCGATCACCGCGCCCGTGCATTATCTGCCGGAATATCTGCATGAGGCACCGGGCGAGGTCTGGCGCGCCTGGCGGGCATGTCGTCGCCTGCCGGGTTACCGCGCCGCCCGGGCTGCCTTTTTGCGCGATTTCAAGCGCGACCCCACCCGCAACCGTGCGCGTCGCTTTGGGCAGGCGATGGTCCTCGCCGCAAACCTGCCGGCGTCAACCGCGTTCCTCTACGCGCATTTCTTGCACACGCCAGCGTCCGTCACCCGTTACGCAGCGTTGATGCGCGGCCTGCCCTGGGCCTGCTCCGCCCACGCCAAAGACATCTACACGATCCCAGCCTGGGAAGCGCGCGAGAAGCTTGATGAGATGGCCTGGCTCGTCACCTGCACGCGCGCGAACGTCAAGCACTTGCGTGATATCGCGCCGGACGCGGCGGAACGGATCACGCTGCTTTACCACGGGATCGATCTGGATCGCTTTGCGCAGCCCAATGAGGGGCCCGATGAGGCGGCAGCACCTCGGGCAGGGGGACCTCAAGCGAGGGGACACGGCCACGCCGCTCAGCCTGACGCGGGTGCGGGCCACGCGGGCGCGCGCCGCGATGGCAGCGAGGCGGGCGCGCCGGTCAGACTGCTCTCGGTCGGGCGCGCGGTTGAAAAGAAGGGCTACGACGTCCTTCTCAACGCGCTTGCGAGCCTGCCAGCGGACCGCGCCTGGCATCTTACCCACATCGGTGGTGGTGCTCTGCGGGCCGCGTTGCAAAGCCAGGCAGAACGACTTGGGCTTGCGTCACGGATCACCTGGCTAGGCGCGCGCCCGCAGGCCGATGTGCTCGCGCGCTACCGTGAGGCTGACCTGTTCGTGCTCGCCTCCCGCATCGCAGATGATGGTGATCGCGACGGGCTGCCGAACGTCCTGATGGAGGCGCAAAGTCAGAGGCTTGCGTGCGTGTCGACGGCGGTCTCCGCGGTGCCGGAGCTGATCGAGGACGGCGTGACGGGCCGCCTCGTGGCGCCAGGCGATCCGGCAGAGCTCGCACAGGCCCTCGATGCACTCATCTCAGATCCTGAGACGCGCACCCGGTTAGGCCAGGCCGGCGCGGCACGCGTGCATCGCGACTTCGCTCACAGCGCAGCGATAGGTCCGTTGCTCGCGCGCTTTGATGCCTACCGAACGCCCGACGTTGCGTCCGATGGCGGTGCGGCGAAAGAGCTGGACCAAGCTTTGCAGCCTTCGCGCACCGAACCGACGCAAGCGGTGGCCCAACCGTGAGCGTACCGGCCAACACGCTCCTCACGATGAACGGGAACGGGCCGGATGGCATCGCGCATCCAGGCGCACGCAGCGGGCCGGTCGCCTTCTACGCCCCGCTCAAGTCGCCAGACAGCCCACGGCCCTCCGGCGACCGCCTGATCGCCCGCGCGCTGTTCGCCGCGCTTGAAGCCGCCGACCTTCGCCCCGTACTCGTCAGTCGCCTGCGCACGCTCGATCTCGCAGGCGACCGCGCCACGCAGCGTACGCTTGAGGCGCAGGCTGCCGCTCAGGCTGACGCGATGATCGCAAAGTGGCAGGCCTGCCCGCACGAGCAGCGTCCGCGCGCCTTCGTGACCTATCACCTCTACTATAAAGCGCCTGATCTGATCGGCCCCCGCGTGGCGCGGGCTTTGGCGATCCCCCACGTGGTTGTGGAGGCGAGCATCTCTGACAAGCGCCGCGATGGCCCCTGGGCACCCTGGCTGGCGGTCGTGATCGACGCGGTGGCGCACGCCGACCTGGTGGTGCACATCAACCCGAAGGACGCGCCCGCGATCGCCACGCACCGTCCGCCCGACCGCCCGACAGCAACGGTTCCCCCGTTCCGCGATCTCACCGCATTCACGAACGCTTACGCGGCGCGCGCTACGCATCGCCATGACGTCCGACAAAGGCTGGGTTTAAGCGATGAGACCTGCGTGCTGATGAGTGCGGGTATGATGCGCCCCGGTGCGAAAATGCGCAGCTACGCAACGCTGGCGGCTGCGCTGACGACGCTCGAGACGCAACGAACGCGCGTTCGGCCGCCTGGCAGGCCGCCTTGGCATGTGCTGATCGCCGGCGATGGCGCGTGTGCGGCCGATGTCCGCGCCGCCTTTGAGGCATTAGCCCCACACGTCACGTTTCTTGGCCAACTTGATGAAGCGGCGATGGCGGTAGCGATGGCTGGCGCCGACCGCTTCGTGTGGCCTGCCATCGATGAGGCGCTCGGCATGGTGTTCATCGAAGCGCAGGCGGCCGGCTTACCCGTGATCGCCGCCGATCGACCGGGCGTGCGTGACTTGATCGCGATGGAGCATCGCGCGCATCAGCCACCGGAGGCCGATGCGGAAGCGCTCGCCCGCGCCCTGACCGCAGCGCTGCGCGCTCCCACGGTTCAAGCGGACGCCGCTAGCGCGCAAGCCCACCGCCACGCCTGCGCCCATCACAGTTTGGCTGGCGGAGGAGCCGCCTTCGCCGCGCTGGTGCACGATGCGATCGCACGCGGGACGTTGGCCGCCGCCGGCCAGCCCGAGCGCGAGCGCAAGCACGAGCATCACGGGCGTTCCGGCGGCCGACCGACCACTTCCACAGCCGAGGCGCCCTGATGAGCCAACCCTGCGACATTCTCATCTATGTGCAGCATTTGCTGGGCATCGGGCACATGAGGCGTGCCGCCGTGCTCGCCCGAGCCGCCCAGGCGCGCGGGCTTACCGTCAGCGTGGTGAGC
The DNA here is from genome assembly GCA_038522635.1 of Pseudomonadota bacterium. Classification (GTDB taxonomy): domain Bacteria; phylum Pseudomonadota; class Alphaproteobacteria; order Rhizobiales; family Hyphomicrobiaceae; genus JBCBJZ01. The sequence goes on from JBCBJZ010000014.1 coordinate 25,115, forward strand.
GGCGGCATGGCGAACGCGCGCGCTGATTTTGGCGCAGCACGGGTGCATCATCTGCCGCCGCTGCGCACAGCGGATGCGACCTTCACGCGCTACCTCGATGAAAGCGGTGCTGTCGCGGACGACGCCTATTGGCGCAGCCGGGCCGAACAACTGCACGCGATTGACATGGCGGAGCAGCCAGCGATGATCCTGACCGAGCACTTTCCCTTCGGACGGCGGCGGTTCCGCCACGAGATCATCCCCATCCTTAAGGCCTGCCGGGCGCGCGGCGGAACGACCGTCTCGTCGGTGCGCGATGTGCTGGTCGACACCGGCAACGTGCCCAAAGCGCAAGACATGGTGGGGTTGGCGCGCGACCACTTCGACGCCGTTCTGGTGCATGGCGATCCCGCGGTGATCTCGTTTGATGAGACGTTCCCGCCCGCGAGCGCTTTGGCCGATAAGCTGATCTACACCGGCTACGTCGTCGATGATCGCGACGCCGCGGACAACCCTGCAGCCACGTCCAGCGATGACGCAGCAAACCCCGATGGCACCGATGAGATCATCGTATCGGCGGGGGGCGGAGCTGCCGGGATGCCACTGCTCGCCTGTGCGCTCAACGTGGCATTGACCCAGCGCGGCGAAAGGCACCGCTGGCGTGTCCTGTGCGGACATGCGCTGCCCGCACCCTCGTTTGAACGGTTGCAGAACCTTGCCGCGGATGCCGCTCATATCGTTGTCGAACGCGCGCGGCCGGACTTTCACGCGCTGCTGCGGCGTTCGCGACTGTCGATCTCGCAAGCGGGTTACAACACCGTGATGGACGTGGTGACCACGGGCGCGCGTGCGCTGCTCGTTCCTTTCTCGCAAGATGGCGAGAGCGAGCAAATGTACCGCGCACAAGCGTTTGCAGGCCGGGGCCTGGTGGCGCTGCTCGATGAAAATGAAATGACCCTCGACACGCTTGCCGACTCGGTTGAACGCGCGTTGACCCTGGAGCCGGTCGGGCCTGAGGCGCTGGCGATCGACGGGGCATCACGCTCGGGCGATACGCTCCTAGCGCTGCGGCGCGGCACGGCGATCTCACGATGAGCACGCTCATTCGCCCGACCCGCTTGCCACGCATCGCCAGGAACTCATAGACCGATGACGTCCTGGCCCGCCCTTACCGAAGAACTTGACCGCTGGCACGGGGCAGGTCTGCGCGCCACGCTTTGGTGGCGGGACGATGATGCGGCCCGTGTGACCACGGCGCTCGAGCGGTTGCTCACCTTGAGCGAAACCACCGCGACCCCGCTTGCACTCGCGGTGATCCCTACAGCCGCAACGCCCGAATTGGCGCAACGCCTCTCAACGGTGCAGCATACAAGCGTGCTGCAGCACGGCTACGCCCATACCAACCATGCACCGGCGGGTGAAAAGAAGGCTGAGTTTGGCGATCACCGCGGCGCGCAGGAGCTAGCCCACGATCTCGCCCGCGGCCGTGACGCGCTCGCCGCGATGCCAGGGCGTGTGGCGATGTTCGTGCCGCCTTGGAACCGGATCGGCGCGCGCGGGATGGCACTGTTGAAGCGGCACGGTTTCAGCGCGGTCTCGACGTTTGCGCAGGCTTGGCAAGGCGCGCACGCCGGCCCATGCCGCCACGAAATCAACGTCGCCGTCTGCAACACCCATGTTGATATCATCGACTGGAGGCAAACCCGGCGCTTCGCTGGCAGCCGTGGCTGCCTCGCTGCGCTCGTCGACCACCTACAGCGCCAACGCAACCGACCTGACGATCACAAAGAGGCAACCGGCATCCTCAGCCACCACTGTGATCATGATGACGCGTGCTGGGGTTTCCTTAACGACCTGATCACAATCACAGCCCAGCACCCCGCTGTGACCTGGATTTCCGCAGGCGAGGCGGGCAAGGTAGCGCCATGAACGAGCATATAACGCCACCCCATTCGGCAGCCCGGATTGCCGGTGCCGCCGCCGCGGGCACCGCCGCGTCGGAGGGCGATCTGCTGCGGGTGGACGACCTGGCCGTCTCGTTCATGACGCCCGGCGGTCCGGTGTCGGCGCTGCGCGGCATCACCTTTCGCGTGCGCGCAGGCTCCAACGTTGCGATCGTGGGCGAAAGCGGCTCCGGCAAGAGCGTGACCGCGCAGGCGATCATGGGGTTGCTACCGCGCAATGCCACGATCGAGGCGGGCACGATCACCTTCAATGACCCTGCAACGGCTGCCGCCGCGGCCGCGGCCGACGCCGGCAAGTCCGGCCGCACCCTTCAGGCTGGTAAGCCCGCCCCAACCAGCATCGACTTGGCCGCCCTTGATCCCCGCTCAACCGCGTTCCGCAGCATCCGCGGTGGGCGCATTTCCATGATCTTCCAAGAGCCGATGACCTCGCTCTCACCGGTTCACCGCATCGGCGATCAGATCCGCGAGGCGCTTGAGCTGCATGCTTCCGTTCGCGGTCAAGCGGCGGAAACGCGCGTGCGCGACATGCTCAAACTGGTGCGTTTCCCCGATCCCGAGCGCGGCTACAAATCGTTCCCGTTCGAGCTCTCAGGGGGCTTGCGCCAGCGCGTGATGATCGCGATGGCGTTGGTGTGCCGCCCATCACTATTGATCGCGGACGAACCGACGACGGCGCTCGACGTCACAGTGCAAGCGCAGGTCCTTGGCTTGATCCGCGACCTCCAAAGCGAGTTGGGCATGGCGGTCATGCTCATCACGCACGATATGGGCGTGGTTGCGAACGTCGCGGACGAAGTTGTCGTGCTGTACCGCGGACAACGCATGGAAGCGGGCACTGCGCAGGACATTTTCACAACCCCACGCCATCCCTACCTCGTCGCCCTGATGAACGCGGTGCCGCGCATCGATATCGAAGTGCCGCAGCGCCTGCAGCCGATGGGAATGGATGCTGATCAGGCGGAGGAAGCCGCGCGCGCCAGAGCCCGGGCGGCCGCTGGAGACTCCAAGGCGCTGGCTGCCCGGTCCGATGCCTCCACGCCCCTCTTGTCGGTGCGCAACTTGCACAAGAGCTTCCAAATCCGCGCTGAGACGTTCGGCTTCGACAGCAAAACGGCAAAGACCGTGAAAGCGGTCGACAACATCTCGCTCGATGTACGTGCCGGCGAATGTCTGGGTCTTGTCGGTGAATCGGGCTGTGGCAAGACGACGTTGTCGAAGATGATCATGGGGGCGGTGCGCCCTGACGAAGGCGAGATCATCTACGCGGGCGATGAGGGTGAACCGCCGGTCGACCTTGCGCAGCTCGACGAAGCCGGCATGCGTCCCCTGCGGCGGCACATCCAGTACCTGTTCCAGGATCCCAACGGTTCGCTCAACCCGCGCATGACGGTGCTGTCGTTGGTCGCGGAGCCCATGCGCGTCCAAAAGGTTGGTACTGAAGAAAGTCGGCGCCAGCGCGTTGAAGAACTGCTCGACATCGTCCGGCTTGATCCGCGGTTTTTGAACCGTTACCCGCACTCGTTTTCGGGTGGCCAGCGCCAGCGCCTGGGGATCGCGCGGGCACTGACGCTGTCGCCGCGCATGCTGATCCTTGATGAACCGGTATCCGCGCTCGATGTTTCGACGCAGGCGCAGGTGCTCAACCTGCTGAATGACCTGCGCGCTGACATGGGCCTGACCTATCTGTTCATCACGCACAATCTGGCGGTGGTGAATTACGTCGCCGATCGCATTGCGGTGATGTGCGCTGGACGCCTCGTGGAGCTCGCCCCCCGCCGCAACATCTTCGCCGATGCCCGTCACCCCTATACGCGTGCGCTGTTGGCGTCGGCGCCATCACCTGACCTGAAGCGGCCGCTCGACTTCGAAGCGATCCGAGATGGTGCAGCGACGCGGCCGGAGAACTGGCCCGCGCCGTTTGATGATCACGCCGATGACCGCGCGCGCATGGTGGAAGTGGCGGATGGTCACTTCGTTCGCCAGCGCGGCGCGTGAGGGGACGGGGATGCTGGGTGTCACGCCATCACCATCGTCGTCGCAGAGCGAGGACGCGACCGGTATGGCCGCAAACCCTCTCCCGGTGATCGCGTTGGCCGGTCCTGACGCGCTTGATGCGATCGCAGCAACCGTGGAGGCCATGGGGGACGACAACGCGTGGGTTGCGCTGATCGGCCCACGCGAGACGCTGTTGGGGACACGCGCGGCCGCGATGCTGGCCCCGCTACAGGCGCGTTTCGACGCGGTCTGGGGCGGGGTTGCGCTTGGGGAAGACTGTGGGGGTGACGACTCTGCGGGAGAGGACCGTGGCGACGAAACCCAGAGTCGCTCTGAGGCCTCTGAGCGGCTGGAGCCCCGCAACCGCACTTACGCGTTGGGCGATCTGAGCGCGGTTCCAAACGTGGCGCGCTACGGCTGCGATGATCGCGTCAACGCTATGCACGCCGCGTTGCATTGGTGGGTCGGTGCAAGTTGCCTGATGCGAGCCGGCGTTGCGCGAGCGCTGGCCGCACAGCTCCGGTCGACCTTGGGCGCCGCCGAAGCGCGCGATCCAGAAACGGTTGCGACCGCGCTCTTTCTTGCCGCCTGGCGTGACCATCGCTGCCTGAAGATCGCTGAGCCGCTCACCAGTGCTGTCGACCTGCCAGAAAGGGCGCCGGCATGCCGGACCATGATCCTGGATGCGCTTGAACGCGCGCCAGCCTGGATCGCTTTACCAGCGCAGCGACCGGGTAACGGGCCAAGTGGTGGGCCAGAGAGCCGGCCAAGCGGTGAGCAAGCCACCGTCGATCTCGCCTACACCGGCCGCAATCCCACCATCGAACGCGTGCAACTGCGAGGCGTCTTCTACGAGCAGCGCGAACTTGAGGCTGTCGCCGCAGCGCTGCGCCCCCGCGCGCATATCGTCGACGTCGGCGCCAACACCGGCAATCACGCATGCTACCTCGCCAGCCACACCGACTGCCGCCGCATCACCGTGTTCGAAGCCGCGCCCTTCACAGCCGGCGTGCTGCGCGAAACGATCGCACGCAACGGCTTCGATCGCGTGGACATCCGCCACCTTGGCATCGCGTGTGGCGCGTCTCACGCCACCATGCGCTTCAAACGCAGCCGCAAAGGCCACCTCGGTTCGGCGCGGCTTGAACCGCTGCCCACCGGCACAACGCTCGAAGGGTCAAGCCGCGCCGGCGACCTTGTCGAGGAGATCCCGATCGCGCCGCTCGATGCGCTGATCGATGAGCGCGTCGACTTCATCAAGATCGACGTCGAAGACATGGAACTCGATGTGCTGGCGGGCGCTGAACGGCTTATCGCCTCGCATCGGCCGGGCCTTCTGGTCGAAGTCGCAAGCGCCAACACGGGCGCGTTCGCCGCTTGGCTCGCGCGCTGGCAGTACACCGTCGAACGCGTGTTCCCCGACCAGGGATACGCCAACTATCTGGTCGCACCGCAGGGGGATCGCTCATGAGCGTCAGACATAAGATGGCCACGGGGCAAACGGGTCGTGCTGTCGTTTTGGCGATGGCCGCGGGGCTTGTGCTTGCGGTTGGCGTGAACGCCGCTGCCGCGCAGTCGACCTCGCGTGGCTCAGGCGCTAGCCCTGCCAATGCCGCAGCGCCCGATGCCTCAGCGCCGACTCCCCCTGCACAGACTTCCCCACCGTTGACTGGCACCACGCCCACAACCATCGCGCTCGAGCCTGCAGTCCGGCTCCCCAAGCTGATCGAACCGCCCGCCCTGGCGCAACGCGTCAAAACGGGCGCGCTGCCAGCCATCGACAAACGCATCCCCGCGCAGCCGCTGATCGTCACCTTCGATGACGATCGCATCAGCCAGGGCCGCTACGGTGGAACGATGACCCGCCTTATGGGTCGGGCGAAAGACATCCGCCGCATGCTCGCTTTCGGTTACGCGCGCCTCATCGGCTACGACCGCGATTACCGCTTTCAAGCCGACATGCTGCACTCGTTCACCGTGCGCGAGGGGCGCGAGTTCACGTTCAAGCTGCGCAAGGGCCATCGCTGGTCAGACGGCACACCCTTCACGACCGAGGACTTCCGTTATTATTGGGAGGACATGGCGCGCAACAAAGCGCTGTCGCCGGCAGGTCCACCGCGCCAGTTCATTGCGGGCGGCAAACTGCCCACCGTCGAGATCATCGACAGCCATACGATCATCTACCGCTGGGAGCAGCCCAACCCGTTCTTCCTGCCAGCCCTCGCCGGCGCCAGCCCGCTCTTCATTTATCGTCCCGCCCACTATCTGAGGCGCTTCCACAAGCGCTACGCGCAGGCCGACGCGCTCAAGAAGCTCATCAAAAAGAAGCGCCGCCGCGACTGGGTTGGCCTGCATTTTCGCATGGATCGCATGCTGCGGTTGGACAACACGAAGATGCCGACGCTCGGCCCGTGGATGAACACCACCAAGTCGCCGTCAGAACGCTACATTTTCAAGCGCAACCCCTATTACCACCGCATCGATACGGCCGGTCACCAGCTTCCCTACATCGACCGGGTGGCGATCAACATCACGTCTTCAAAGCTGATTGCAGCCAAAGCTTCAAAGGGCGAACCATCGCTGCAGGCGCGGCGGCTGGAATTCAACAACTACACAATTCTGAAGCGCGGCTCGAAGCGGCACGCCTATGAGGTGCGCCTTTGGAAGACGTCGCGCGGTTCACAGATTGCGCTCTACCCAAACCTCAACGTCAAAGATCCGGTGTGGCGTAAGCTCGTCCATGATGTGCGTTTCCGCCGGGCGCTCTCGCTCGCCATCGACCGCTACGAAATCAACCAGGTCATCTACTTCGGGCTCGCACAAGAGAGCGGCAACACCGTCCTGCCGCAGAGCCCGCTTTATTCAAAGCGCCTGCAAAAGCTCTGGTCCGCCTACCGGTTGGCCGACGCCAACGCGCTCCTCGATGAACTTGGCCTCACCAAGCGTGACAGCCGCGGGATCCGTCTTTTGCCGGATGGGCGCGCGATGGAAATCATCGTCGAGACCGCGGGCGAGGGCAGCGAACATTCCGACGTCCTGGAGTTGATCCGTGACACTTGGGCGAAGGCTGGCATCAAGCTTTTCATCAAGCCGCTAACGCGCGAAGTGCTGCGGCGACGCGTGCGCGCGGGCCAGACCGTCATGTCGGTGTTCTACGGCCTTGATAACGGTATCGCGCTGCCCAACAGCGCCCCGCGTGAGATCGCTCCGACCCAGACCGATCAGCTCAACTGGCCGAACTGGGGGCTTTACCACATCTCCAGCGGCAAGATGGGCGAGGCGCCCCAACTCCCTGAAGCTCGGCGGCTTGCCGCGCTTTACAACCGCTGGACGGTCAGCCTGGACGACGCGGAACGTAAGATGATCTGGCGCACCATGCTTGAGATCTACGCTGACCAGGTGTTTTCGATCGGCATCATCAACCGCGTGCCGCAACCGGTGGTGGTCGCGAAGGGGCTGCGTAACGTGCCACGCAAAGCGCTCTATTCGTGGGAGCCCGGTGGCTATTTCGGCGTGTTTCGCCCGGATCAATTCTGGTTCGTGCCACCGCCGCGCAGTTAACCGCCGCGCCTGGAGCATGGCGCCGCCAACCACCATCGGCCGTCTTGAGCGATCGATGCCTTGAGGAACGATCACATGCTGCGCTTCATCATCCGCCGCCTGCTGACGATGGTCGTGACGATGTTCGTGATCTCGATCCTCGTCTTCATCATCATCAAGCTGCCGCCCGGCGACTACCTGACGACTTACATCGAGGAGCTAAAGGCACAGGGTGAAAGCGTTGATGAGACGCGCATCCAGTTCCTGCGCGAGCGCTACGGGCTCGATAAGCCCGGTTGGCAGCAATACATCGCATGGATCACCGGGTTCGTGCAGGGCGACCTCGGGTGGTCGTTTGAGTATGACAAGCCGGTTGCGGATGTGGTTGGTGACCGCCTGTTCCTGACGCTGCTGCTGAACTTCGCGACCGTACTTTTCGTCTACCTGGTCGCCTTTCCGATCGGCGTCTATTCGGCCACCAACCAGTACAGCTGGGGCGACCACGGGCTGACATTCCTCGGCTTCCTGGGGATCGCGATCCCGAACTTTCTGCTGGCGCTGATCCTGCTCTATTTCTCGAACGCGCTCTTTGGCACGTCGATCGGCGGTCTGATGGCGCCGGAGTACATCGGTGAACCCTGGTCGTGGGGCAAAGTGGGCTCCGTGTTGCAGCACCTTTGGGTGCCGGTGCTGGTGATCGGCTCGTCGGGGACGGCGGGCATGATCCGGCGATTGCGCGCCAACCTCCTCGATGAGCTGCAAAAGCAGTATGTGACGACGGCGCGTGCCAAGGGTCTGCACGAGCGGCGCGTCGTCTGGCGCTATCCGCTCAGGTTGGCGCTTAACCCGTTCATCGCTGACATCGGCTCGCTGATCCCGCAGCTTGTCTCAGGGGCTGTCATCGTCTCGGCGGTGATGTCGTTGCCGACCACCGGACCGATGCTGCTGACCGCGCTGCAAAGCCAGGACACCTACCTTGCAGGCTCGTTCTTGATGTTCCTCGCCGGGCTTACGGTCATCGGCATGTTCCTGTCGGATATCGCCCTTGCGATCCTCGACCCCCGTATTCGGCTAGACAGCTAAAAGGCCCGCACGCCATGAGCACCACCGAGCAGGCCCCCGATAAGCTGCCGCACTACGTGTCAGACGTCGCGTTCGAACCGGGCAAACAAGAAGCGCTGACGCCTGAGCTGGAAGCTTACTATCTCGCGTCCGCGCGGCAGATGATGTGGTGGCGGTTCAAACGGCACAAGCTGGCCATGTTCAGCGCGCTGCTCCTGATCATCGCCTACCTTTCGATCCTGATCATCGAAGTGCTTGCGCCCTACGAACTGCATACGCGCAACGCTGACTTCATCCACGCGCCACCGCAAATGGTGCGCATTTTCCACGACGGCAGCCTGCGCACGCCGTTCGTCTACCCGCTCAAGTATCGCCTCAACATGGACAACCTGAAGCGGGAGTACACCAACGATACCGCGCGCCCGCAGCCGCTGCGCTTCTTCTGCCGCGGCGATGCCTACCGGTTTTGGGGGATGTGGGAAGGCAACGTGCACCTGGTCTGCCCGCCCAAGGGCGGGACGCTCTACCTGCTTGGCACCGACCGGCTGGGGCGTGATCTGTTTTCGCGCATTTTGTACGGTGCACGCATTTCGCTCACCATCGGCCTTGTCGGGATCGCGGTCTCATTCGTGCTGGGCATCGTGATCGGCGGCATCGCCGGCTTCTTCGGCGGCATCGTCGACAACCTCATCATGCGATTGATCGAGATCCTGAGGTCGCTGCCCGAGTTACCGCTTTGGATGGCGCTATCGGCGGCACTCCCTGCCAACTGGAGTCCGATCCTCATCTATTTTGGGATCACGATCATTCTAGGCTTGCTCGAGTGGCCCGGGCTTGCGCGCGCGGTCAGATCGAAGTTGCTGTCGCTGCGCCAGGAAGACTTTGCCGTGGCAAGCAAGTTGATGGGCGCCAAGCCGGGCCACATCATCGGGCGGCACTTGATCCCCAACTTCATGAGCCATCTCATCGCATCGGCGACGCTGGCGGTGCCCGCCATGATCCTGGGCGAAACCGCGCTCAGTTTCCTAGGCCTTGGGCTGCGGCCGCCCGTCACCAGTTGGGGTGTGCTTCTGGCTGAAGCACAAAACGTTGAAGCGATCGCGCTTTACCCCTGGCTGCTGTTCCCGATGGTGCCGGTGGTGGTGACAACGCTGGCGTTCAACTTCATGGGCGATGGCATGCGCGACGCCGCCGATCCGTACAATTGACGCAGGCGCGCACTGCACTGCACGCCTGGTTCGAGGCGATCACGCCTTTCACGCGGTTCAGCGATGTGACGCACGCGGCTCACTACCGCGCCGCGCCTGACGATGCCCTATTCGGCATCACCGACGTTGTGAACTCGACCGCATCGATCGACGCCGGGCGCTACAAGGCCGTCAACGTGGCGGGCGCCGCAGCGATCAGCGCCTTGATGAACGCCTTGGACGGCCGCCCGTTTCCATTCGTTTTCGGCGGCGATGGCGCGTCCTTCCTGGTGGACGCTGACGACGAGGCGCTCGCGCGGCACACGTTGGGTGCCACCGCAGCCTTTGTCCGCGACAACCTCGATCTCGAGCTGCGATGCGGGCTTTATCCGTTGGCGCAGTTGCGTGCGGATGGCCACGACGTGCGCGTCGCCCGCTACGCCCCCTCACCACACGTGAGCTACGCCATGATCACCGGCGGCGGGGCGCGCCATGCGGAAACTCAATTAAAGGCGGGGATCGGCACGGTCGCGCCTGCCGATAGCGGTGTTGCTCCCGATTTGACCGGGCTCTCCTGCCGATGGCAACCGTTGGCCGCCCGCCGCGGCGTGATCGCTTCGGTGATCGTTGAGCCCACGGAAGATGCGACACCTGCAAGCTTTGCCGCGATCGCCAACAGCTTGCTTGAGCGTGTCAGCGGTCGTTTGGCCGCGCCGTTCGAAGATACCGCCGGCGGGCCCGATGGCGTCACGCCTCAAGACGCGTCACCAGCGCTCGATGCCTTGCGCTTCGGGCCCGATCACCAAGCGCAGGACCTTGAGATCGCGATCCGCGCCAGCGATGGACGCCCTCGCGACTTTCATCGTCGCGCGTTGCGGCGCTTCCTCTGGATCGCACGCACGGTCTTCGCCTTTGGCCTCAAGGTTGGCGCTTTCGATCCCCGTCGCTACCGGGCGGTGACCGCGACCAACACCGACTTTCGTAAATTCGATGACGGTCTGCGCATGACGCTTGATTGCGCGCCCGATCGCCTTGATGCCATCGAGGCCTATTTGGCCGAGGCCCGCGCTGCCGGGCTTGTGCGCTACGGCATACATCGCCAGCAGCACGCGCTGATGACGTGCATTGTCCCCGCGCAGGACCGTGACGATCACATGCATTTTCTCGATGGCGCCGGCGGCGGCTACGCCCAGGCGGCCGCCAACCTGAAGCGCGCTGGCGATCATATGCTTTAGAGTTCATCCGCATCAGGTGGACTCACCTGAGGCGAAAGATGAACGGCAAAACAAAAACTTAGATGTCGGTTATGCTTCGATCTGAAGCGAACCGACTCTAGGTGGCATGGGCCCCGTTCCTCGTTCCCGCAACTTGAAGCGAACTGCATCAGGTTGATCAGCGCGTTAACGCTTCGACCATGCGGCCGTCTCGCACCTGCCCTGGAGGCATCACGAGGCATCGCGCTTGCACTTGGCTTTGATGAACGACCCGACATGGCCGCGCATCTTTTAGGGCGCGCCGTGTTCGTCATCACGCCAACACAGCGCGAACGTCCATGAACGATACGCCTCCAACACCCCCGACGGCCCGATTTGGCATCCGTCGCCCGCTCATCTGGTCCGCAGCCGTCGGCGTACTGATGGCCACCTCACTTGCGCTCGCGCCACTTCACGCCGCGCGCAGCCCCGTGCCAGCACCGCCAAGCGCAACCGCCAAACCCGCCGGTCCTGTCAAACCCGTCAGTCCCGTCGCACGGCCTGACCTCATGTTGCTCGTCTTTGAGGCCCAAGGGTGCCGCTATTGCCCGCGGGTGCGCAGCCACGATGTGCCCACGTTCAGGGCGGCCGTTGATCTGCCCGAGATCGCCGTGCGCTACGTGGATGCAAGCGACCTCGACCACACGGCCCTCGCATTGCGCGCGCCGCTCCGCCTGGTGCCGACCGTCATTTTGATGCAGCATGGCCGTGAGATCGGGCGTATCAGCGGCTATGTCGGGCCGCGCCGGTTTCTCTCCCGCCTGCGCGTGCTGCTTGAGGCGACCGGCCCGCTTCCCGAGTGACGCTTGCTGAAGGACCAAACGACATGACCGCTTGGAAGCCCTTACTGTGGGCCATCCTGATCGCATTTTCGATCAACGCGTTTCCGGCGTTCATGGCGTTTGTCGTTGGTGATCAAGGCTGGGTCAGCGCGGGCTGGGCGCTGTATTTCTTTCTGATCCCACTTGGCGCGCTGATCCTTGTGGTTGGTCTTATTTGGTCGATCATCCGCGCGTGGAGGTGAGGCGGCAACGGTATCTTTGCCCGTGCCCGCCATCGGTCCCATCGACAGTTAGATCATCGGGCGATTTATCGGGATCACCACAGGTGAGCCCGAAATCGCCCAAAGATGATCTAATCTTAAAGTGCA
>JBCBJZ010000015.1:0-36178 GCA_038522635.1 Pseudomonadota bacterium
TGATGATGTCGTTCTGGATGGTGCCGGTCAGGACGGTGCGCTAAGCTCCCTGTTCATCGGCAACCGCGATGTAGAGCGCGAACAGCCATGCCGCCGTGGCGTTGATCGTCATCGACGTGTTCATTTTGGCGAGCGGGATGCCATCGAGCAGCGTGCGCATGTCGCCAATATGCGAGACCGGCGTGCCGACTTTGCCGACTTCGCCGCGGGCCAACTCGTGGTCGGCGTCATAGCCGGTCTGCGTGGGCAGGTCGAAAGCGATCGACAGGCCTGTTTGGCCACGCTCCAAATTGGCGCGATAAAGCTTGTTGGAGGCCGCGGCCGTGGAGTGCCCTGAGTAGGTGCGTATGATCCAGGGGCGATCGCGCTCGCGCGTAGGGGCGTCCGTGGCGGGCGCAGCGGTGGGTTTCGTGTCGGCGCTCAACGCGGGTCGCTCCTTCGTGGCTCTCTTCGGGACGGATCGCTTCAGCGAACCGCCGTTTCGCTTTACAATACCCAAAGCATGCTGCATCGCACAAGCAACGGCTGCGCCTGTGCTGATCCGCATTCTGAACAGCGTTTGCCAAAGCCCAAGACCGGTATCAACCCGCAAACCGCGTCGGGGCGTAAGGCGTCAGATCGATGTTGAAGCGCTCGCCCGCGATCAACCCGGCCACGATGCGCCCGGTCTGTGGCGCGCCGGTCAGGCCCCAATGGCTATGGCCGCAGGCGAGATGCACATCGGGATGATCCGGCAGAGGACCGATGTAGGGCAGGCTGTCGGGCGTACCGGGTCGCGGTCCCATCCAGCGTTTCATCCGCGATAGGTCAGCCCGCGGGAACATCGCGCGCGCGGTTTCGGCAAGCACATCGGCACGGCGCCACCGCGGGCTATCGTCGGGATCACCCAGTTCATCGGTACCGCCGATGCGCAGGCCCTCCTCCATCGGCGTGATCGCGCAATGGCGGCTTGCCTCGTGCAGCACGTGCGAGAGCGTGACGCCAGGGTCGGCGAACATCGCGTGATAACCACGTTCGGCAATGAGCGGTAGGCGCAGGCCGAGCGGCTCGACCAGGGCGCGCGACCAGGCGCCCAGCGCCACCACCACGTGGTCCGCCTCCACCGTGGAATCGCGCAAGTGGATTTGGGCACGGCCGCCATCGGCTTCGCGCGCAGGCACGATCCGTTGAACGTCGCCTTGCTTGATCCGCCCGCCACGCTCGATGAAAAGCCGCGCGTAGGCCTGCGACAGCCGCAACGGGTTGATGGTGCACGCCATCGGTCCGTAGCGGATCGCGCGCGTATAAAGCGGCGCGACATCCGGTTCGAGTTCGCGGATCGCGCCGGCACCATCGAAGACCTCAACGATCGCGCCATGCTCACGGCGCAACTGCCAGGGCAGGGCGTTGACGTCACCCGCCTTCTGATCACGATAAAGGACGAGATAGTTCATGCGCTTGATCAGGTCGGCCACACCTGCGTCCCGGGCGAGGCCTTCGTGCAGCTCGACCGTGGTTGCGAACAGCGCCTTCATGGCCTTTGCGATCGCACGCACACGCGCTTCTTTGGAGGCGCGCTGGAACGCGATGAGCCACGGGATCGTATGGCGCAGCCCTTTGCGACGGATGACCAGCGGGCCGCTCGGGTCGAGCAACATGCGCGGGGCCTGGCGTGCGATGCCGGGCAACGCGACGGGCACCACGCCCTGGGACGCCAACACGCCAGCGTTGCCGTAGGAGCAAGCTTCGCCCGGCCCACCACGGTCGATCACGAGCGTGCGCAAGCCCCGCCGCTGCGTTTCGATGGCGGTGCATAGACCGACGATGCCACCGCCGAGCACCACGACCTGTGGGGCATCATCGCGCTCGGGAGCTGCTGTTGCGTGCGCTGCCATGTCCACCGGCTACCACAAGGTCAGGTGTCATCGCCAGTTGATTGCGCCTGCGCCGGCGCAGCGTGCGCGATACCGCTGGCCCCTAAGATTTGCGCCTACTGCTAACCATGAGCGCTGCCTAGCGAGCAGGCAAACCCGTGAGGCATCCCGCCACTCCTTAAGCACATTGACTGCGCTCTTAGCCAAGAGCGCGGCGCAAACCGCCTTTCGCTCACGCAAACGTTGAAGAGCAGCACCAACGTGCGCTTAACTGCAGAAGAGGCACCCCCCTCGGTCCGGTTCCACCGGATGCAACGCGGGCAAAGCCCGTCACGACCAAAACTTGGAGGACACCTGATGACCCTATTGAAACGCTTGAGTGTGGGGGCGGCCGCCCTTGCGCTCCTGCTCGGTGCAGGCGCCGCACAAGCGCAAGAACTGAAGTTCTTTCGAATCGGTACGGGCAGCGCCGGCGGCACATATTTCCCCATCGGCGGCATCCTGGCGAACGCCATCTCCAACCCGCCCGGCTCGCGCCCTTGCGACAAAGGCGGCAACTGCGGCGTGCCCGGTCTCGTCGCCATCGCGCAATCGACCAACGCGTCCGCCCACAACTGCACCGCCGTCAACGCAGGGCAGCTTGAAGCCGGTCTCACCGGTGCAGCGACCTTGTTCCAGGCCTACAACGGCGTTGGCAAATTCAAAGGCAAGAAGAAGCCGAAACTGCGCGTGATCGCCAACCTTTACCCCGAAGATCTGCACCTGGTGCTGCCTAAGGGCGCGACCCTCAAAGGCGGCATGAAGGATCTGAAGGGCAAGCGCGTCAGCATCTTCCAGGCCGGCTCGGGCACGCAGATCGCCGTCGAGTTGTTCTTGAAAGAACTCGACATGACCCGCAGCGACTACAAGCCGTTCGAGCTCAACACCGCGCAAAGCGCTGAGCGTCTCGCTGACGGTCAGATCGATGCGTTCTTCGTGGCCGGCGGCACCCCGCTTGGCGGCGTTGTGCAGCTCGACAGCACCAAAGGCATGGTCCTCTATTCCTTCACGCCTGAAGAGATCGCCATGATGAATAAGGTGCTGCCCTACTACGTGCCTTCAACCATCCCGGCCGGCACCTACGAGAATTACAACAAGGCCACCAAGACGGTTGCGGTGAACGGCATCCTGATCACCAACGCTGATCAATCCGAGGACCTCGTCTACCAGATCACCAAAGCCATGTGGTCGAAGACGGCGCGTCGCCTGCTCGACAACGGCCACGCGAAGGGCAAGGTGATCCGCGCCGAAACCGCGCTGAAAGGCATCAAGGCGCTTGGCGTACCGCTGCATCCCGGTGCTGCGAAATTCTACAAAGAAGCCGGCCTGCTGAAGTAAGCCGCGCACTTTGCGCCCATCGCACGAAGTCTCTCCTCCCCACGCGGGGAGGGGAGACCCAGTTGGCCCGCGGCGTCCCCGTTTGACGGCTGCCAAACCGCGCAAGATCGTAAGATTGCATGACAGAGCGAGCTGAGCCGTTCGACGCGAACGCTGCTGCTGAACTGGAGAAGCGCTACGACAGCGGCCTCCAGGTTCGCGAGCATGGGCCGATCCTGGCCAAGTTCTTGTACGGCTTCGCGGTCGCCTTCGCGCTCTACCATTATTACACCGCCGGCTTCGGGCTGCCGGTCGACTATTGGCACATGGGCATCCACCTGGCCGGGCTCGCGGTGCTGATCCTGACGTGCTTCCCGCTTTTCAAGTCGAACGCGTCGCGTCGCTATAACCCCGACCGCTGGTGGCGCTTTGGCAATGTGCCGATCTACGATTGGGTGTTCGCGGCTCTCGGCGTCCTGGGCGCACTGTATCTGGGCTTTTCCTGGCAAGGGCTCGACTGGCCCTGGCTTGGCCTGCAGCTTTCAGAACAAGCGCTGCGTCAAGGTGATCCTGCGCCGACCGATATCTTCTTCGGCACCATCGTTGTGGTGCTGGCGCTAGAGATGGCGCGCCGCTCGATCGGCCCCGTGCTGCCGCTGATCATTCTGGGCTTCATCCTGTTCGCGCTGCTCGGCCCCTACATGCCGATCCAGATCCTGAAGCATCCCGGGGTCGACTGGCGTCAGTTCATCAACAACATGTACTTCCCGTCAGAAGGCATCTTCGGCAAACCGCTGTGGATCGTCTCGACGGTGGTGCTCCACTTCGTGCTGTTCGGCGTCATCGCCCAGCGCATGGGCCTGGGGCAGTTCTTCATCGACAACGCGATGATCCTTGCCGGCCGCTACACCGGCGGCCCGGCGAAAGTGTCGGTGGTGTCGTCAGCCTTTTTCGGCACGATTTCAGGCTCATCGATCGCCAACACGGTCTCAACCGGTTCGCTGACGATCCCCAACATGAAGCGGCTCGGCTATCCGGGGCACTTCGCGGGCGGCGTTGAGGCGGCGGCCAGCGCCGGCGGGCAGATCACGCCCCCCATCATGGGCGCGGCGTCCTTCATCATGGCCGAGTTTCTGGAGGTGCCCTACTCCACGATCGTGATCGCCGCGATCGTCCCGGCGCTGATGCACTACATCGGCGTCATCGGCATCGTGCACTTCCAAGCCAAACGCCTTGGTCTTGAAGGCTACGCCAAAGACATGCTGCCCAACCTGCGGCAGGTGTGGGTGGACGGTTGGCCGACGATGCTGCCGCTCGTTGCGCTCATCTGGGTGCTCTTCTCGGGCAACACACCCTACATGGCAGCCTTCATGGGGATCACGTTGTGCATCATCGTGGGCTTCGTCTCGTGGCGCCAACCGCTCTCGCTCGCGATCCCCATCGGGGCAGCGTCATTCGTGTCGTGGCGCTATGGGGTGGGGAACTTCGACGTCGTGCAAACCGGCGTGCTGCTGACCTGCATTGTGCTGGGGACGATCCACCGGCGTGAGCGCAAAGCGTGGCGGGAACTGTTCGACAGCCTGCATCTAGGCGTACAGTACGCGCTGGCCGTCGGCGGGGCGGTGACCGCGGTCGGCATCGTGGTCGGTGTGATCAACACGACGGGGCTCGGCTTCCGCATGGGCGCCCTCGTGACGAACGGCGCGCGCGACATGGCGGAGACCCTGCTGCCGTTGTTCGCCTGGATGCCGACGGCGCTTGTCGGAGACGCGTTCTCGCTCACCTCGCTGCAACTTTTCCTGTCGCTGTCGCTGATCGCGATGGCCTGCATCTTCATGGGCGCGGGCCTGCCGACAACAGCGCTCTACATCATGTTGGTCTCCGTCGCGCAGCCTCCGCTCGCCCAACTGGGCGTGCCCGCCCTCGCCAGCCACATGTTTGTGCTTTACTACGGCGTCATTTCCGAGATCACGCCACCCGTATGCGCCTCCGCTTATGCCGCGGCAGGAATCGCGGGCGCGAACCCGTTCCGAACGGGCATCTCCGCGTTCACACTTGGCCTCGCCAAACTGATGGTGCCGATGGTGTTCGTCTACCAGCCCGCGATGTTGATCGTGCTGCCGGAGTACTTCACCTGGTGGAAGTTCATCCACGTGTCACTCACCTGCGCGACCGGCATCCTTATGATCGCCACTGCCGTCACCGGTTATTTCCTGGCTAACATGGGCGTCATCTCGCGGCTGGCCATGGCGTTCGCCGGGCTGTTCCTGGTGGCGCCAGGCTTCACGTCAGACATGATCGCGCTGGCGTTGGCCGCCCCCGTCATCATCGCCCAGTTGATGGCCCGGCGGGACCAACCGAAGGTGACCACCGCTGGCGAATGAGCGCATTGCCGGCGCAGTTGGAAGGGACGCCAAAGGTGTGGTCCAAGCGCCGTTAGCGCACGCGGCCCTTGCCGCTTGAGAAGAGGTACCAGCGCCCGTGACATCACAAGCGCCCGAAAACCCGCCCCAAACGCCGCCCCAAACGCCGCCCAAGACACCACCCGAGACTTCGCCCAAGGCACCATCGGCACCCGCGCCATCTCAGGAGCCGCACCTGATACCCGCCGCGCCCTCCTTCATGGGCCTGCCGACGATCGCCCCGCGCGAGGCGCAGCCGGGCGACATCGTCATCGTCGGCGCGAGCAACTGCACCCCTTACGAACCCGGTAAGCCGTCCCACGCAGCCGATGCACCAGGCGCTTTGCGCACAGCGGTCGAACGCTTCATCCCCTGGGCCACCCACCACGACTTCGACACCGGCGGGCCTCTCCTGCCCGACCGCCGCCTGTTCGATGCGGGCGACATCGCCACCCATCCCGACCAGCCCGACGTGAACCGCGACGCCATTCGCGCCACCGTCGCGACTTTGCGCGAAGCCGACGCGATCCCGATCGTCATCGGCGGCGATGACGCGGTACCGATCCCCGTGTTCGAAGCGATGGCCGACGGGCCGCCGTTCTGGATCGTCCAAGTGGACGCGCATATCGACTGGTGCGAGGAGCGCCACGGCGAGCGGCTTGGCTGGTCGAGCACCATGCGACGGGCGAGCGAACATGCAGCGGTGCAGGGCATCGTCC
This sequence comes from Pseudomonadota bacterium, assembly GCA_038522635.1. Taxonomy (GTDB): domain Bacteria; phylum Pseudomonadota; class Alphaproteobacteria; order Rhizobiales; family Hyphomicrobiaceae; genus JBCBJZ01. The sequence goes on from JBCBJZ010000015.1 coordinate 6,331, forward strand.
AGGTCGGCATCCGCGGCGTTGGCAGTGCGGGCGCGGACGAGGTGCACGCCGCGCAAACGTGGGGCGCGCACATCCTGACCGCGCAGCACATTGCCGCCAACGGCATCGGCGCAGCCCTCGACCTTGTTCCGGCGGGCGCACGCACCTTCATCACGATCGATTGCGACGCGCTCGATCCCGCCATGATGCCCGCCGTGCTGGCGAAGGCTCCAGGCGGGCTCACCTACCAAAACGTGAGCGACCTCATTCTCGGGCTTGGCCTGCGCACGCAACTGATCGGCATGAACGTCGTCGAACTGGTGCCACATCTCGACATCGACAAGGTCTCGGCCAAGACCGCAGCGCGCTTCATCACACACATGTTTAACGCCGCACGCCGATGACGCCATCGCGGGCAAGTGTATCGATCTCGTCGGCGGCGATGCCCCATGCGCTTAACGCATCATGAGCCGCTTCACCGGCAGGCGCGGGCGGCGCACTCACAGTTGCTGGCGTGCGCGAAAAGCGTGGGACCGGCGTGGGCAAGTTCAGACCACCGCGCTCATGGAAGACGCCGCGCGCAACGTTGTGCGGGTGGCGGGCGGCCTCGTCCATGGAGAGCACCGGCGCGTAGCACGCATCGGAACCGGCAAACACGTCATCCCAAGCCGCTTGCGTCTTCGACTTGAAGATCTCTTCAAACCGCGCGCGCAGGCGCGGCCAACCTGAGCGGTCGTGCTGATCGGGCAGCGCTTCGCTTTCGAGCCCAAGGCGTGCGAGCAACGCGGCATAAAAACGCCCCTCAATCGCACCGATCGCCACGTGTTTGCCGTCTGCCGTCTCATAGCAGGCGTACCAGGGCGCGCCCCCATCGAGCAGGTTTGCGGCGCGCTCTTCCTGCCAAAGCCCTTGCGCACGCAAGCCCTGGAACATGCTCATCAGGAACGCGGCACCTTCCACCATCGCCGCATCCACCACCTGGCCCTGCCCTGACGCCTTAGCCTCGTGCAACGCACACATCAGGCCGAACGCGAGCACCATGGCGCCACCGCCGTAATCGCCGATCAGGTTCAGCGGCGGCACCGGTGGCCCGTCCGCCGGCCCGATCGCGCTCAAGACGCCGGCCAGCGCGATATAGTTGATGTCATGGCCGGCGCTGGCGGCAAGCGGGCCGTCCTGCCCGAACCCCGTCATGCGCGCGTAGACCAGCGCAGGGTTACGCACGTGGCACGCTTCAGGCCCCAGACCGAGACGCTCCATGACGCCCGGCCTGAAGCCCTCAAGCAATCCATCAGCCCCCTCACAAAGGCGCAACACGAGGGCGCGCCCGGCGTCCGTCTTGAGGTCCACGGGGACCACACGGCGCCCGCGCGCCAGCACATCGAACCGTGGGTCATCCGCCTTCGGGATCCCCAGATCAGCGGCCTGCAGGCGATCGATCCGGATAATATCGGCACCCATATCGGCCAGCAGCGTTGCGCAAAACGGCACCGGGCCGATCGCGGCCATCTCGATCAACTTCAACCCTTGAAGTGGTCCCATGGCAATTCTCCCCACTTGGTTCTCTTAGTTTCTTCACAAATGACACGACGCTTTACTTGCGCTTTACCGTCTCTCTCAAGATCACATCTGGTCACGACACCTTTAATTTAAGTCTTCCGAAAGTGTCGTCTGCGACGGTGACGCGAAGGGGCGGCATGCAACAACAGAAGACTGATAAGCGTGTCCCAGGGTGGATCGAACAAGGCGCAGGGCGCAACGCCTGAGCGCGACGGACCAAGCGTTTCGCGACCGCTGGGGTTGGCGCGCCGGGGCATGCACGAGCGTGCGCGCGTGACGGCGATCGCCATCGGCACCGTCAGCGGACTGGTCGCCTGCTGGTGCACTTTCGCCCTGATCGGCCAAGCCGCATCATCACCAGCCTTGGAAACCTGCATCATCACGGGCTGGGCGCTGACGGCGTGGTGCGCGCTGAGCGTCGCCCTCTTGGACCTTGGCACCTCGTCGGACGCCAAGCGTGGCCAAATCGTGGAGCCGACCACGCCAGAGGCCGACCCCGACGATCTGGAAGCGCTCAAGGACGCCGCCTGGGAGCTGCGTGAACGCGAGGCGCGCTACCGCGACCTGCTCGACAGTCAATCCGATCTCATTTACCGGCGCGATCAGGCGGGTCGGGTGACCTACGCGAACCGGGCCTTCGCGCAGACGTTCGGGCTCGACGGCGCCGATCTCATCGGCCGACGCTTTGAACCGCCGATCCTGGCTGAGAACACCACCGCACTCGTGAACGGCGATGACGGTCATCTGCATCAACGCACCACGCTGCATGACACCATCGACGGTGAGCGCTGGATCGAGTGGCGCATTCAAACGCTGACCACCGGTAGCCCGGCGCCGCGCCCAACAGCTGCTACGTCCGCTCCATCTGCAAGGTCTGCCACAGCCGCCGCGCCTGCGCCGGACCGCGCCATCGCACTTGGCATCGAGACCCAGCACGTCGGTCGCGATGTGACGGCGACGCTGCAGGCTCAGCATCGTCTCGAAGATGCCCAACGGCGCGCCGATGCCGCCAACCGCGCCAAATCGCGTTTCCTGGCCTCCATGAGCCACGAAATCCGCACGCCCATGAACGGCATCCTGGGCATGACCGAGTTGCTGCTCGATACCCCCGTCAACGCGGAGCAGCGCACCTACGCGCGCGCGATCGACAGTTCGGGCCGCGTGCTGATGGAGTTGATCGACGAGATCCTGGATTTCTCCAAGATCGAAGCGGGTAAGCTCGCGCTGGACGCTGTGCCGTTCTCGCTGGAGACCTGCATTCAAGATGTGGTCGAGCTGCTCAGCGCAAAAGCTGGCGAGAAGCAGCTAGAGCTAGCTTGGGCCATTGAGCCCACGCTGCCGACGATCCTGATCGGTGATGAAGTCCGCCTGCGCCAGATCCTGATGAACCTGATCGGCAACGCGGTGAAGTTCACCACGTCGGGAGGCATTCTGGTACGCGCCTCACGGGCGCGCGCGACCGCGGCGATCCGGCCAAGACATCGCCTAGCGCTGACCATCGCGATCGAGGACACCGGTATCGGTTTGTCGCGCGAAGCGATCGACCGCGTGTTCGAAGAGTTCGAGCAGGCGGATCACGGCCCCAGCCATCAGGGCGGTACGGGGCTTGGCCTGGCCATCTCGCGACGCTTAGCGCGCGCGATGGATGGTGATATCCGCATCGAGAGCGAACCGGACGTGGGTTCCACGTTCAGCCTGGATATCAGCCTGCTCGTGGGTGAGCACCACAGCGCGGCCAAGCTTGCGCCCGGCGCGCAGCACCACATCCTGCTGGCGATCAACCGGCCGATCGAGCGGCGCGCGCTTCGGCTGGTGCTAGACGGGCTTGGGCTCGCGGTTGAGGATGCAGCGCCGGAGCATGCGCCAGCGCTGATCAGCGATGCGGCCCATAACGAGCTCCCCTTCGACACCCTGATCACCGACGTTGAGGATGGTCTCGAAGCGGCACGGGCGCGGCTAGCACTGGCGAAAGAAGCCGCTGGCGATCGTTTGCGCGCGCTGGTCTTGATCGATCCCTCAGGACGGACGCGGTTTCCAGCCCTGCGCCGCGCGGGCTTCCAGGGTTATTTGGTACGGCCGATCCGCCCGCACACGCTGCTGGTTCAGTTGCAGCGCCCTGCGGGCCCCGATCAGACGGTCCGGCGCGACGATCTTACAGCCACGCATGGCGGCGATGCGGTTGCAGCCGGGTCGCAAGGGAAATCCACGAAGCCGAAACACGACGCAGCGCCTGCGCGACCGCCGCTGCTGGAAGCACCAAGCCCGAACGCGCTGAGGCCTGAAGCGGCAAGGTCGGTGCGACAAGCGCCGCACGTTCTGCTCGCCGAGGACAACGACATCAACGCGATGTTGGCCGATCACATGCTGCGCAAGGCGGGCTGCACGGTGACGCCCGCGGCTGACGGGCGAGAGGCCCTCGGTGCTGTGCGGGCCTTGCTTACGCGCGAGAGCGACGCGTTCGATCTGATCTTGATGGACATCCACATGCCCGAGCTGAACGGCTTTGAGGCAGCCGATGCGATCCGCGCGCTGTTTCGTGAGACGCCCGCGCTCGACCGCCCGCCCATCGTCGCGCTCACCGCGAACGCGTTTGCCGAAGACCGGGCGCGCTGTATGGCAGCGGGCTTTGACGATTACGCGGCTAAGCCGGTTATGCAGGAAACGCTGTTGGCGCTGCTGCGCGATCACTGCCGGTATGTGCCGGCCGTACCTTTGCGAGCGCCCCAGCCGCTACGGGAAGCGTCAACGGCCTGAGGCGACAGGCGCGTCCCTGCGGCGCCCGTTGCCGGCTAACACCGCGACCACCCGCAACGTCGGTTACGCCTTACGCTGCGAGATCTGCCACGAACGAACGCGCGCAACCTGGCGCGCAAGTATGCACGCAATCACGCACAAGGCTCAGTCTACGGCCGAAGCCTGAGTTCATTGGTTCGCGGCCGTGCGGCGGGCCTTGGCGGCCCGGGCACGCGATCGTTGCACCGTCTGACGCCGTGCTTTGCGAGCAGCAGCGCGCCGACGAGCCGCAGCGAGGCGACGCGCCCGCGCTTGCGGTGTCAGTTTGCGGCGTTTGCGCTGTTTCTTCAGGCGAGCCGCCGTGCGCACAATGGAACCCTTGCGGCGACTGCGGCTACGCGACACCAGCCCCGGGTTGCATTGCCAGGACAGCACCGTCTTGCGGATGCTGCGCACGGGCGCCGCCTTCGGGTCGATCGGCATGGAGTCGATCGTGGACGCGCTGAACAGGGTCTTCCAGATGTGAGATTTAAAGCCATGCTCCAACAGCTTGGCCGCACGGATCCGGCGCTGGCCTGACGAGCGCGAGCCGAGCACAACGGCGAAAATCTTCTTGCCGTCGCGGGTCGCACTGGCGACGACGTTAAAGCCGCTGTCACAGATGAAACCGGTCTTCATCCCGTCCGCGCCCTTAAAGCTGCGCAGCAGACCGTTGTAGGAGCGAAGCCGACGCTTGCCCAAGCGCATGCTCGGCTGCGCCCACATCTTCGCGTACTGCGGGAACTCTTTGGCGACGGCCCTTGCCAAGCGCGCCATGTCGCGCGCGGTGGTCACCTGCCCGGCGACCGGCAAACCGTTCGGGTTCACGAAATGCGTGCGGGTCATGCCCAGCCGGGCGGCCGCCTTGTTCATGCGCGCGATGAAGGCGGCTTCCGAGCCGGCGACGCGTTCGGCCAGCATCACCGCGACATCGTTGGCCGACTTGATGATCAGCGCCTTAAGCGCGGTGCGCACTGTAAGCTTGGCACCCAGCGGGAGCCCGATTTTGCTCGGCGCCTGCTTTTGCGACTGCTTTGAACTGACGACCTTGTCGGTCATCTTCAACGCGCCGCTCTCGATGGCGCGGAACGTGACGTAAGCAGTCATGATCTTCGTCAGCGAAGCGGGATACCACTTATGGTCGGCTTCCTCGGAATAGAGGATTGTGCCCGACTTCGCTTCCACCACGATGGCCGGCTTTGCAACCGCAACCACCGGTACCGACACCATCAATAGGCCGGCAAACGCGGCACCCCAATGCCTCAACATCAATTCGCCCCTTAAAACTTACGAACGCCCTACGCTCTGTCCCAGAATGTCCAGCCAAAGTGACGATCTTATTAACAGCATAAACCCAGCCGACGGCCCAGACCCCAGGCGAGTTACGCGATAATGGCCGAAAGCCTGTGGCAAATCGAGCCCTCTTGGACCCAGCCCTGGCTCGACGCCTTGCTTCGATGGCTTGCCCGGCTGAGGGCCGCTCCAACGAAGAAGGGCCGCCGACGTTGCCGCCGGCAGCCCTTAAGCTCTTGATTTTCAGGACTAAACCTTAGTTACGCCGATCCGGCACGCTCGAAGGGCTGCTGCAGGAAGCGTTTGCCCGTCAGCTTGGCCCAGGCGTTCGCGACCGCAGCACCGATCGGCGGGACGCCGGGTTCACCGACTCCGGTGGGCGCTTCGCTCGACGGCACGATCGCCACCTCGACATCGGGCATCTCGTTGATGCGCAACGAACGGTAGGTGTCGAAGTTAGCCTGCTGCACCACGCCGTCTTTGAGATCGATGGCGTTGAACAAGACGGCACTCAGGCCAAAGCCGATGCCGCCTTCCATCTGGGCGCGCACGATGTCCGGGTTGACCACCCGACCACAGTCAACCGCACACCAGACCTTGTGCACGCGCGGCATGGTCTCATCGTCCTCGCTGCGTGACACTTCCACGATTTGCGCCACGTAGCTGTTGAACGACTTGTGGAGGCCAACGCCCCGCGCGCGTCCCTTCGGCGCGTCAGCGCTCCAGTTGGCAAGCTTGGCGACCGTCCGCAAAACGCCCGCGTGGCGCTTGTTGTCCCCAAGCAGCGCCAAGCGCCCTTCGATGGGGTCCTTGCCAGCCGCCTCGAAGAGCTGGTCGAGAAAAACCTCGGTGGCATACGCTGTGTGCGTGTGACCGACCGATCGCCACCACAGCGCCGGCACCTTGGACGCGGGTGAATGCAGGGAAACCCTGAACGCACCGGTGTCGTAGGGAAGATCTCTGGCGCCTTCGACGGAAGTCGGATCGATGCCATCCTTGATCATGCTCGCAAACGGGCCGCCGGCGACGATCGATTGCCCAACGATGGTCTGGTTCCATCCCACGATGGTACCCTTGTCATCGAGGCCGGCTTCCAGGCGGTGGACGTAAATCGGCCGGTAAAGTCCGCCCTGGATATCATCCTCACGGGTCCACATCAGTTTGATGGTCGCCGGGCGACCAAGCGCCTTAATCGCGGCCGCCGTCTCCACAGCGAGGTCGGCAGCAGGTTGCGCGCGCCGCCCGAAGCTGCCGCCGGCAAACATCACGTTCACCGTGACCTGTTCGGGCTTGAAGCCAAGCACCTTCGCGATCGCCCCTTGGTCGACACCGGGCATCTGCGCGCCGTACCACGCTTCCGCCCCGTCTTCGCGCAACTCCATCACGCAATCGAGCGGCTCCATCGGCGCGTGCGCCAGGAATGGAAAGGTGAAGTCGGCTTTGAAGCGCCGGGCCGCGCCCTGGATCGCCGCTGCAGCATCGCCTTTGTCGGTCGCCACGGCGCCGGGCTTCCCGGCCATTTCAATGTAATCGGCGATGATCTGCGGTGATGAGCGCTTCTCAACGTTGCTCTCATCCCACGTGACCTGGAGCGCATCACGCCCCTTCTTGGCAGCCCAAAAGCCGTTGGCGTACACCGCCACGCCCTGCGGGATCATGTGCACATCGACCACGCCTTTGATCTTGCGGGCCTCAGCGTCATCGAACTTGACGGGCTTGGCACCGAAACGCGGCGGGCGGGCGATCAACACCGTCAACATGCCCGGGCGGGTCACGTCGATGGTGAACTGCGCTTGGCCGGTGACCTTCGCACGGCTGTCGAGGCGGGGAAGTTTGCGGCCGATCAACTTGAAGTCTGCTGGGTCTTTCAGCGTGACAGACGGCGGCACCTCGCGTTGGCGGGCAGCCTCGGCCAGGGCGCCAAATCCGCTCGAACGGCCCGAGCCCGCATGCTCGATGCGGCCGGCTTTCACTGTGATTTCGCCAGCCGGCACCTTCCAGGCTTCCGCTGCGGCTTCAACCAACATCTGCCTTGCGGCCGCGCCAACCGTCCGCATATGCTCATACGAGTTCGCGATTGCGGTCGACCCACCGGTGACCTGCAGGCCGAACAGCAGGTTCTTGTAAGGCCCGTTGTCGGCCGGTGCGCCGCGTGCGCGCATTTGCGACCAGTCGGCGTCCATCTCTTCGGCCACCAACGTCGCGAGGCCCGTATAGGGGCCCTGACCGAACTCGATGTGTTTGGACAGCACCGTCACCGTGTCGTCGGCGCCGATTTCCAAGAACGCGTTTGGCGCGTAGGTGGCCGTGCCACCGGGTCCCTTCACTACGGGCGGATTGCCGCGCGCAGCCTCCGCCTTGGTCAGCGGCAAATAGGTTGCAAGCACGAAGCCCGCGCTCACGGCAGCGCCGGCCTTCAGCACGCTGCGGCGGTCCACCGTCACGGTGCGCGGTTCAGCGGGCGCGTCCAACGTCTTTTGCAAAATGTGCATCACGTCACCCCTTCATCGTTTGGGCTGCAGCGTGGATCGCCTGGCGGATACGGTGGTAGGTCGCGCAACGGCAGATGTTGCCGGCCATGGCATCGTCGATGTCGCTATCGCTCGGCGCCGCGTTCTCACGCAGGAGCGCCACCGCCGCCATCACCTGGCCCGACTGGCAATAGCCGCACTGGGGCGCGTCAGCCGCAACCCAGGCGTCCTGGACGGCGCGCGACACACGATCATCAAGGCCTTCAACGGTGGTGATTTTCGCATCAGCCACGGACTCAATCGGTGTGACGCAGGAGCGTTGGGCGACGCCATCGATGTGGACGGTGCAGGCGCCGCATTGGGCAATGCCGCAGCCGAACTTCGTGCCCGTCAGTTCAAGTGTCTCGCGCAGGACCCATAGAAGCGGGGTATCAGGTTCGACATCAACCGTGCGGGGCTGACCGTTGACCGTGAGTTTGATCGCCATGGTGATCACCTCGGATATGGTTTTGAGCGGTTCGTTCGTGGGGGAGGTACGGGCCGAAGAGCCCATAGGTTTCATCCGTCGTACGCAGATGGAAAGGGGGAGCGTTGCGTTGCAGGGGCGCCTACGCTTCCGCTTGGAGGCAAATTCCCCACCATCCTCAAATGGTCACGCGTCAGCTCAAGAAAAAGGCCGCGGTGGCCCGTCGTTTTGCGAAACGCCCGCATGCGCCAGCTCGCCGCAGGGCGAACGGCGCACAAGGCTCACAGCCGTCCAGCGCAACCCGCTCAGTCTCAGATGACATTTGCCGCGTCCCGGCTGTGCGAAGCCGGGGAATGGTGCCTCTGGCCCGACTCGAACGGGCACGTCCTTTCGGACAACGGATTTTGAATCCGTCGCGTCTACCGATTCCGCCACAGAGGCATGACCTGCGTTTGACGCAGGCTGTGCCTGAGACCTATAGCGCTCCCGCGCCGCCGCCTCAACTCTCGCGCGCTCACATATGGATGGCGCGTGAATCCACCGCTAGTGCTGCTTCCTTAACAGCCTCGGTTAGCGTGGGATGCGCATGGCATGTGCGCGCAAGATCTTCCGCGGCACCGCCGAACTCCATGATCACGCCCGCTTCCGAAATGATCTCGCCAGCGTGCGGGCCAATGATATGCACGCCCAAAATGCGATCCGTCTCCGCGTGGGCCAACACTTTGACGAACCCGTCGGTGGTACGGTTCACCTTAGCGCGGCCGTTCGCCATGAACGGGAATTTGCCTGCCTTATAAGCAACGCCATCGGCCTTCAGTTCTTCTTCGGTTTTGCCGACGCTTGCGACCTCCGGGTAGGTGTAGATCACGTTCGGAATGACGTTATAGTTCACATGGCCAGCCTGCCCCGCCAGCATCTCTGCGACCGCGATGCCCTCATCTTCGGCCTTATGCGCCAACATCGGACCCGCGATCACATCGCCGATCGCGTAGATCCCTTCAACGCTGGTCTTGTAGTGGTCATCGACTTTCACGCGCCCGCGCTCATCCATTGCGACGCCGATCGCATCAAGACCCAAGCCTTGCGTGTAGGGCACCCGCCCAATGCAGACCAGCACAACGTCAGCATCCACGCTCTCAGCCTCCCCACCTTGCGCGGGTTCGATGGAGACGGAGACGCCTTCGCGGGCATCGGCGACCGACGTGACCTTGTGGCCAAGCTTGAAGGTCATGCCTTGCTTGGTGAGGATGCGTTGGAACTGTTTGGCGACGTCGCCGTCCATACCGGGCAGGATGCGATCGAGATACTCGACCACCAGCACCTCGCTGCCGAGCCGGCGCCAAACCGAGCCAAGCTCAAGCCCGATGACGCCCGCACCCACCACCACCATTTTTTTCGGCACAGGTGAAATTTCGAGCGCACCCGTCGAGGACACAACCTTGCGTTCATCGATCTCGATGCCCGGCAGTTTGGCCACATCCGAACCGGTCGCAATCACAATGGCTTTCGCCTGCAGCGTCTGCTCTTCGCCCTCGTCGCTGGTGACGTTGACCTCGCCTGGCGCGGGGATCGAGCCCACGCCGTGGAACGTGTCGACCTTGTTCTTCTTCAAAAGGAACGCCACGCCCTGCACGTTACCGTCGACGCCTTCGTCCTTGAAGGCGAGCATCTTGGAAAGGTCGAGCTCGGGCTGTACCTTGATGCCCATGTCATCAAAACCGTGGTTGGATTCCTCGTACAGTTCAGACGCATGCAGCAACGCCTTCGACGGGATGCAACCGACATTGAGGCAGGTGCCGCCATGGGTGGCGCGCTTTTCCACCACCGCCACGTCCATACCGAGTTGCGCTGCACGGATGGCGCACACGTAGCCGCCCGGACCGGTACCGATGACGACGAGATCGTAAGTCTTGGGCATGACGTCTTCCTGTTGGCTGGCTACGTGATGAGCCGGACGGCGATGATGATGATCATACCCGTCGCGATCGCCCATACGGCGGATCGCACGAGCGGGATGTGCACCACGTAGGCCGGGATATAAAGCACGCGCGCGGCAAGATAGATCCATCCGCACGTTATGACCGTGTCGTCGACTTGTTTGGAGAGGTGGGCGACGACCATCACGATGGCAAACCACGGCAGCGTCTGCAGGTGGTTTTCAAACGCCCGCTTCATGCGGGCCGCACCGATGGACAGGCCCGTGTTCGGCGTATCGCGCGGGCCGGCAAGATAGGCCGTGCCGACCTGCGCATTCGCGATGAGCGCGTAAACCACGAGATGGGCGAACGCGAGGAGCACCGCGAGCACGGGTTGCATCAGTTCGGTAGGCATGTGGCGTTCACCCCGGGCGGATGTCGTTGGCCGGGACCCACGCCGGTAAGGGCGTACCCCCGCAGTAGTGGTCGGCGGCCGGTGTTTCGCGGAACAATACGTAGACGTCGGCGGGGTGCACGCCCAATTCATCTTGCAGCAGCGCAGCGATCCGATCGACCAGCGCCTTCTTGCGCTCCTCCGGCCGTCCGGGCCGAAGATCAACCTCGATCAACGGCACACCGTCTCCCAGCTCGGCGACCACCTCGCGCACGGCGACATAGTCGTATTTGGTCTCTTTCGGCGCCAACGTATCGAGAACCGCCTGCTTGACGCCCGCGCGAATGCGCTGCTGCGTCGGTTTGGGCGTGCCATCGGGCACCTCGATGCGGATCACCGGCATGGCGCGTTCCCCAAAGTTGTCCGCCGCAGGCGTTTTTACCGAAGGCGAAAGTTGAACGGCAGATAGAGCACGCGAATCCGCCGCAGGTTGTGACCCGCCTAGACTTCCAGCAAGAAGCGCTGCGGATCTTCGAGGCATTCCTTCACGCGGACCAGGAAGGTGACCGCCTCCTTACCGTCCACAAGCCGGTGGTCGTAGGAGAGCGCGAGATACATCATCGGGCGCACCTTCACCTCATCGCCCACCGCGACAGGCCGCTTTTCGATGCGGTGCATACCCAAAATGCCGGACTGGGGCGCGTTCAGAATCGGCGTCGACAGCATCGACCCGTAAACGCCGCCGTTCGAGATCGTGAACGTGCCGCCCTGCATCTCCTCGATCGTCAAACGCCCTTCCCGTGCGCGCCGGCCGAAGTCCGCGATCTTGCCCTCGATGTCAGCGAGCGACATGCGGTCGGCTTCGCGCACCACCGGCACAACGAGGCCCTTGTCCGTCCCGACCGCGACGCCGACGTGATAATAATTCTTGTAAATGACGTCGCCGCCATCGATCTCCGCGTTGACCGCTGGGATCTCCTTCAGCGCCTGGATGCACGCCTTCACGAAAAAGCCCATGAAGCCGAGCTTGATGCCGTGACGCTTCTCAAACAGCTCCTTGTAGCTCGCACGCATGTCCATCACCGCGCTCATGTCGACGTCGTTGAACGTCGTCAGCATGGCGGCTGTGTTCTGCGCGTCTTTGAGGCGCGTCGCGATCGTCTGGCGCAGACGGGACATCTTCACGCGCTCTTCGCGGCTGGCATCATCCGGCGCGGAGGCAACCCGCATTTGGGCCGCCGGGATCGGCGCTGGCGCGGCCGCCTGGTAGGCGACGGGCGCTTGATTGCCCGCCGGTGCGCCGCCCGCAGCCGGCGGATTGGCGCTCGGCGCGCTCGCGGCCATGACGTCTTCCTTGAGGATCTGTCCGCGTTTGCCGGAACCTGAAACCTGATCGGGATCGAGGCCCTTCTCCGCCATCATCTTGGCCGCAGACGGGCTGGGTGGCATGCCTTGACCACCGCTGCTGGCGGCTGCTGCGGCCGCCGGTGCGCCGGCAGATGCTGACGCTGCGGCGCTCGCCCCGCCGCTTGCGCCTGCCGCCACAACCCCGATCACCGCGCCGACGGCAACGGTCTGACCCTGGGTCGCCGCAATCCGCTGCAACGTGCCCGTCGCGGGCGCCGGCACTTCGACCGTGACCTTGTCGGTCTCAAGTTCACAAAGCGGTTCATCCGCCTTGATGGCATCGCCCTCAGCCTTCAGCCACTGGCCGATTGTTGCTTCCGTGACCGACTCGCCGAGGGCCGGGACCGTGATCTCGATCGGCTCACTGCCGGCGCTGGCGGATGCCGTCGTTGAAGCTGCGGCACCTGCAGCCGCGCCCGATCCACCTGCACTGCCCGAACCGTTCGTGCTCGCGGGCGCGGCGGCACCGTTGGCCGCCTCGCTTGCCCCAGCACTTGATCCAGCACTCTTCCCCGTACTGGCCCCATCACCAGCTTCGATGGCACCGAGCAACGCGCCCACCTCAACCGTTTGGCCCGCCTCAACCGACACCGACCCGAGCGTCCCGGCCGCGGGGGCCGGCACCTCAACGGTCACCTTGTCGGTCTCCAATTCCACAACCGGCTCATCGGCCGCCACCGCATCGCCCGGCTTTTTGAACCACTGACCCACAGTGGCTTCGGTCACGGATTCGCCGAGGGTCGGCACGCGGATTTCGACAGCCATGGCGGGAGCCCTTTTCGCTTCACGTTCGCTTAAGTGATCGGGGGTGTGCTTAACGCTTTTGGAGGTGGAGGCAAAGTGGGTCGCAGCCCCTTCTTTTGGCGTGGCCATCGGCGCTTGCGTCGAAGACGTCTGCGCCGCATCGGAGCAGGTCATCCTGGCCGCGTCGCTTGCCGCATCGGAAACCGGCGCCGCCGTGGGCGACGCTTCCCGCGTCTGGAGGGGGCGTTCGGGTGGTGACGTTACGACACCACGCGGCCCCTCAAGCTTCACCGCATCGTCCACCGGGCGGGCGCGCAGCCAATGCCAAAGCGGCGACCACCAAGGCTCCCCCCGCTTGCCCATCGCCCGCCTACCCTCGCTTCAGCGTCATGTCCGTGGCGGTTCGCGGTCAGCCAGCCGCCTCATCGGGAGCGGATTTACAGCCTCGAACCTGCCTATTTTGCGCCCGTTGCTCTAATCGGTATCCGTGCCCTGCAACGCGTCCTTGACCAGGCTTGCTTGCTCCTGCGCATGCTTGGCAGCAAGCCCCGTAGCCGGCGAAGCGGCCGCCGGGCGGCCCGCGTAACGTGCTCGCGTATGCTCCGCACCCACGTGATCCAGCGTCCACTCGATGTTGGGTTCGACAAACATCCACGCGCCCATATTCTTAGGCTCTTCCTGGCACCAGACGACCTCAGCGTTCTTGAAGCGGCCAAGTTCCTGAATGAGCGCGCGCGCCGGGAAGGGGTAAAGCTGCTCCACACGCATCAGATAGACGTCATCGAGCCCTGCCTTTTCGCGCGCCTCGTAAAGGTCGTAATAGACCTTGCCGCTGCACAGCACCACGCGCTTGATCTGCTCGTCGCTCTTGAGCGTCAGTCCTTCTTCCGGCTTCAGCTGCGCATCATCCCACAGCACGCGATGGAACGTGGTACCGGGCCCGAGTTCCTCAAGGCTCGAGATCACGCGCTTGTGCCGCAGCAACGACTTGGGCGTCATCAGCACCAACGGTTTGCGGAACTTGCGGTGCATTTGCCGGCGCAGGATGTGGAAATAGTTCGCCGGCGTGGTGCAGTTCGCAACCTGCCAGTTGTCCTCCGCACTCAGCTGCAGGAAGCGCTCCAACCGAGCCGACGAGTGCTCCGGCCCCTGCCCCTCATAACCATGCGGCAGCAGCAGAACGAGCCCTGACATGCGCAGCCATTTGCGCTCACCAGACGCGATAAACTGGTCAATCACCACCTGCGCGCCGTTCGCGAAATCGCCGAACTGCGCTTCCCACATGGTCAGCGCCATCGGCTCGGCCAGCGTGTAACCGTACTCAAAGCCAAGCACCGCCTCTTCCGACAGCATCGAATTGATGACTTCGAAGCGCGCTTGATCCGCCGACAGGTGTTTAAGCGGCGTGTAGCGGCGCTCGGTTTCCTGGTCCGTCAGAACCGAATGGCGCTGCGAGAACGTGCCACGCTCACTGTCCTGGCCCGAAAGGCGCACGCGCACACCTTCTTCAAGCAGGCTGGCAAACGCCAAATGCTCGGCCATCGCCCAGTCGATGCCTTCGCCGTCCTCCGTCATCGCCAGGCGACGGTCGAGCAGGCGCTTGATCGTTTTGTGGGCCGAGAAATCGTTCGGCAGCGCGGTGATGCGCCGACCGATCTCTTTCAGCTTGTCGGTTTCCACGCCGGTGACGCCGCGACGCGCTTCATCTTCGGCAAAGCCGATCGTCGACCAGCGGCCATCGAGCCAGTCGGCGCGGTTCGGCTTGTAGCTGTCGGCCGCCGTGAACTCACTGTCGAGGTGGGAGCGGAAGTCGCCGCGCATGGCGTCAACACCGCCCTCATCGAGCACGCCTTCATCCACCAATTGCTTGGCGTAAAGCGTGGTCGTGGTCGGATGCGATTTGATGGCCCGGTACATCAGCGGCTGCGTGAACATCGGCTCATCGGACTCGTTGTGCCCGTGGCGCCGGTAGCAGAACATGTCGATGACAACCGGCTGATGGAAGCGCTGGCGGAACTCGGTCGCGACCTTGGCCACATAGACAACCGCTTCCGGGTTATCGCCGTTGACGTGGAAGATCGGCGCTTCAACCATCTTGGCCACATCGCAGCAGTAAGGCGATGAACGTGAGTGGCGCGGGTTGGTGGTGAACCCGATCTGGTTGTTCACGATGAAGTGGATCGACCCGCCGGTGCGATGACCGTTGAGGCCCGATAGCCCAAGGCATTCGGCCACCACGCCTTGGCCAGCAAAGGCCGCATCACCATGGATCAGCAGCGGCAGCACCGAGCCGCGGTCCTTGTCGCCCATCTGATCCTGTTTCGCGCGCACTTTGCCGAGCACCACGGGATCGACGATTTCCAGATGCGAGGGGTTGGCGGTCAGCGACAGGTGCACGTCATTGCCGTCGAACGAGCGGTCGGACGAGGCGCCAAGGTGGTATTTCACGTCGCCTGAACCTTCGACGTCGTCGGGCTTGAACGAGCCGCCCTTGAACTCGTTGAAGATCGCTCGGTGCGGTTTGCCCATCACATTCGCGAGCACGTTCAACCGTCCGCGGTGCGCCATGCCGATGACGATGTCGCTGACGCCGAGCTGCCCGCCGCGCTTGATGATCTGTTCAAGCGCAGGGACAATCGATTCACCGCCCTCAAGGCCGAACCGCTTGGTACCGGTGTATTTGACCTCGCAGAACTTCTCGAAGGCCTCAGCTTCAATCAGTTTGTTGAGGATCGCCTTCTTGCCCTCTTCGGTGAAGGAAATTTCCTTGTTCTCGCCCTCAATCCGCTCCTGCAGCCACGCCTTTTGCGCGGGCGTGGAGATGTGCATGAACTCCACGCCGATCTGCTGGCAGTAGGTGCGGTGCAAGATCCCCATGATTTGCCGGATCGATGCGGTCTCGAGGCCCAGCACCCGGTCGATGAAGATCGGACGATCAAGGTCGGCCTCCGTGAAGCCGTAGGTGGCAGGTTGCAGCTCCCGGTGGACCTTGCGCCCTGAAATGCCGAGCGGGTCAAGGTCGGCGGCGAGGTGGCCGATGGCGCGGTAGGCGCGGATCAGCATCAACGCGCGCAAACTGTCCTGCGTGGCCCGATAGGTGGCCGCTGGCGAAAGCGCTGCGCCGTATTGGTGCGCCTGCTGCTGAAGACGTCCGCCAATGTGCGCTTCAAGCCCGGCATAGTCGCCCGTCAGGGCCGCGGTCAGCTCGCCGTTTTCGTGCAGCCGCTCCAGCGGGGTCGCCCATGAGGGCCCGCTCGCTAGCCCATGCCCGCCGTCCTGCTGCTCCTGCAGTCCAGCGAAGAAGTGCCGCCACTCATCGCTGACCGAGCCTGGATTTTCCTGATACTCGGCCTGAAGCTGCTCGATGTAGGCGGCGTTGGCCCCGCTCAAGAATGACGTCTGGGCGAAGGCTTTGTTGAGGGCTTGTCGGGACATGAGGCGTTCCTTGACCGCGCGGTCGTGAAGGCGGCCATGTTGTGAGGGTGGGCGCGGCGTGCTGCGTGCTGGGTGTTGCGTGCCGGGCGACCTGGATGAGCGGTGAGTGATCTACAATTTATAAGTTGTAGTGCAGACGCGAGGTTCCGACCAGTCAACTCCCCGCGCTTCGCGCTTGACACTTAGCGGTGGGTTGACGGGACCAGGACGGCGCAGACCCGCGTTTCGCCCGCGAACGCTTCCTGATCGAGAGATGGTCGTGTGAGGCTCGCTCGCACGCAGCGCCGGGGCAACGAAGGCCCATCGTCTGAGCCAACGCGTACGCCCCGCAGCTCGGAGCAAACGGTCAGCGGCGCCACCAGCTCTTCTTGCCATCGCCCGGCGCGCTGCCACCGCCGACGCCGGCAGCCTCGGTGACGGGCTGCGCTGACAACTGCTTTGACAACGTCGTGCCGAGCGCCGCCGGGCTGTCGGCGATCGCGATCCCGGCGTCGCTCATCGCGGCGAGTTTGTCCTCGGCCTTGCCTTTGCCGCCTGAGATGATCGCGCCAGCGTGACCCATGCGCCGCCCCGGCGGTGCCGTGACGCCCGCGATGAAGCCAGCCATCGGCTTTTTGCGCCCCTTGACCGCTTCAGCTTTGATGAAAGCCGCCGCATCCTCTTCGGCTGAACCGCCGATCTCGCCGATCATGATAATGGAGTGGGTCTCTTCATCGTCGAGGAACATGTCCAACACGTCGATGAAGTCGAGCCCTTTGACAGGGTCACCGCCGATGCCAACCGCGGTCGATTGCCCGAGGCCCGCCGCGGTGGTTTGCGCCACGGCTTCGTACGTCAACGTGCCCGAACGCGATACGATCCCGACGTTGCCCTTCTTGAAGATGTTGCCTGGCATAATGCCGATCTTGCATTCATCGGGCGTCAGCACGCCGGGGCAGTTGGGTCCGATCAAGCGCGAGGCCGAGCCTTCAAGCGCGCGCTTGACCTTCACCATGTCCATCACCGGGATGCCTTCCGTGATGCACACGATCAGCGGCACTTCCGCGTCGATCGCTTCCAGGATCGCGTCGGCGGCAAACGGCGGCGGCACGTAGATCGCGCTCGCGACCGCACCGGTTTCCTGCACCGCTTGGCGAACCGTATCGAACACGGGCAGGCCGATGTGGTCGCTACCGCCTTTGCCCGGCGTCACACCACCAACCATCTTGGTGCCGTAGGCCACAGCCTGCTCGGAGTGGAAAGTCCCTTGCGATCCGGTCAGGCCCTGGCAGATCACCTTCGTGTTGCGGTCAACGAGAATGGACATCGGTTGGCTCTGTTTCTCAGTTGGGGGCGGCCGGTGGTCGCCCGATAAGGGTGAGCGGTGCGCTCATGCTTTAGCGCAAGGCCCCGCAAATGCGTCCGGGTGGCCTAAAGGATCATCTCCAGGCTTTCCTGGTGGCGCTCGATCATCGCGACGTTGCCTTCGGTCCAATAGAGCGGAAGCTGCGCGCGCGCCTCGTTCATGGCGGCGATCTCTTCGGGCTCGAGGTCGTCGTCCTCCGACTCTTTGATGTTGCGGTCGATCATCGCGAGGGCATCGGCCTCGTTGCGGAACCCGTTCGACACCGCGTCGAGCAACATCGCGATCACGGTCGAGAACTTCTGGAATGTGCCGCGGTCGGGAAAACCGTAGCGCTTGACGATGGCGTCCGCCTTCGCATCCGCCTCGGGCGGGGTCTGGGCCAGTTGGAGGACGATCAGCGCATCCTCGTCATCAAGCGCCGCCTGCGCGGCGTCGAGTTCCGCTTCGACTTCAGCGAACTTCGCTTCCATCTCCTCAGGATCCGGCTCCTGGCCGCCCTCCTGCCCGAATAACTCTTCGAGCATGCGCCCCTGGCGCTCCATCAGCGACGCGAAGTGCGTGAGCGACGGGCTGTTGCGCGCTTCCACGGCTTCCGTGAAGGCCTTCATGCCCTGTTCGGCGATCTGCATCTGGTATGTCTCGAGCTCTTCCGACGCCGCTATGAACGCCTCCATCGAAGGCTCATCAAGTTCGCGTTTGGTCGTCATGCGCTTGCGTCTCCAAGGGGCGCGCCGTGGCACGCGTCAATCTGCACAAGGTGTTAGCCCGCGGCGGTGCGCTTGGGCGCACTTTAGCCGTTTCCTCATTTGACCACGAACGTGGCGCCCAGTGTCGCACCGTCGAAACCGACCTTTTTCGCTGCCGCACTGCCAGCCGGGAAAAAACCGCCCAACACCTTCGCGTAGCCGAACAGGTTTGGAGGCAAGTGCCACACGCGTGTTGCGGTACCGTCTTTGAACACGGCGCTGCGCGGTTTGGCGCCAAGCCACGCCGTCAAGGGTTTTGCTGCGAGCGGTTTCGCATCACTCGCGGCGAAGTCGTAGACGTAACAGCCATGCGCGGTGATATCGCGTGCTTTGACGCCGCTCAGGACGGCAAAGTAGCGCTGCCCGTCAAGGGTGCGCGCGTAAGCCTGCAGATGGGTCTTTTCCACCGGCGTCGAGCGCGAAATCTTCAGCATCGATGCAAGTTCAGCGTGGGCGGTATCGGCGACCGTGGCCCAGCCCAGACGCTTGGCCTTCGCCTTCATCGCAGCGACATCCTGCAGGTCGCTCCCGCACAGATCTTTGAACAGGCCGATGAGCGGTGATGCCTTGGCGTCATGCGGTTTTGCAGCACCCGGCTTTGCTGAGGCTGCCGGCTGCGCTGTCGCCGCCACCGGCGCTGACACCGTTTGGGCCACAGCGACACGCGCTGCCAGCACGCCCACGGCAAGAGCTGCCCAACACATGATGACTTGAACCGCGAGACGCTTCATCACAGGCAACCTTCGTTCCATTCACTCACCGCCTGCAACCCGCGCCCGCTTGCAACCTTCGCACGCCGGCAGCGCTCGCCCCGTAGGCCGGCCGAAGCCAGCGCCGTGTCAAAGCCAGCGCCACGCCGGCAACGGCGCAAAACTGATCACGCCGCTTTCTTGACCTCGGCCACGATCTTCTCGGCCGCATCGGCAAGGTTGTCCGCCGGCACGATCGCAAGACCGCTCTCCGCCATGATCTCCTTGCCCTTCTCGACGTTGGTGCCTTCGAGGCGGACCACCAACGGCACTTCCAGTTGCATCTCGCGCGCCGCCGCAACCACGCCTTCGGCAATGATATCGCAGCGCATGATGCCGCCGAAGATGTTGACCAGGATGCCCTTCACATTGGGGTCGGACATGATCAGCTTGAAGGCTGCCTGCACCTTTTCCTTGGTGGCGCCTCCGCCGACGTCGAGGAAGTTCGCCGGCTCCGAACCGTAGAGCTTGATGATGTCCATGGTGGCCATGGCGAGACCTGCGCCGTTCACCATGCAGCCGATCTCGCCGTCGAGCTTGACGTAGTTGAGGTCGTACTTCGACGCCTCGACTTCAGCCGGGTCCTCTTCGTCGAGGTCACGCAGCTCCAAGATGTCTTTATGGCGGAACAGCGCGTTGCCGTCGAAATCCGCCTTCGCATCGAGGCAAACGAGATCGCCCGCCTCCGTGACGATGAGCGGGTTGATCTCGAGCATGCTCATGTCTTTCTCGACAACCATCTTGTAGAGGTTGGAGACAAGCGCTGAACACTGCTTGATCTGGTCGCCTTTGAGGCCAAGCGCGAACGCGATCGCGCGCCCGTGCGTCGGAAAGAACCCGGTCGCGGGATCGATCGTGATCGTGAGGATTTTCTCGGGCGTATCGTGGGCGACCTGCTCGATGTCCATGCCGCCTTCGGTTGAGACGATGAAGGCAACCCGCGAGGTTTCGCGATCGACGAGGGCTGACAGGTAGAGTTCGCGCGCGATCGCCGACCCATCCTCGATATAAAGCCGCTTTACCACGCGGCCGGCGTCCCCGGTCTGGATCGTGACGAGTGTGTTGCCCAACATTTGCTCGGCGTGGCTGCGCACTTCGTCAACTGACTTCGCCAACCGCACGCCACCCGCGTCGCCGGCCGCATCTTCCTTGAACTTGCCTTTGCCGCGTCCGCCCGCATGGATCTGCGCCTTCACCACGTAGACCGGCCCCGGCAACGCTTCAGCCGCGCTTGCCGCCTCGTCCGGCGTGAACGCTGGCACACCCTGCGCGACCGGGACACCGTAGGATTTCAAAAGGCCCTTGGCCTGGTACTCGTGGATGTTCATCGATGCGTTCCTGAGGCGAACTCGTGGGATTGTCTTACCGGCGCGGCCCGTTCAACGGGTCATGACCGTTCGTGCTGCGCGCCAGCCTGGAGGCGATCGCCCCGCTCAAGCGGGCTTATGCGCGATGGCTTCGATTTCGACGCGTGCGCCAAGCGGCAGCCCTGCCACCTGAATGCAGGAGCGCGCCGGAAACGGGTCGACCATGTAGCTCGTGTAGACCTCATTGACGGCGGCGAAGTCGCCCATGTCGGTGAGGAAGACGGTGCATTTAACGACGTCGGCGAACGTCATCCCGTCAGCGGCAAGCACCTGCGTCAGGTTTTCAAGGCACTGTTTCGCCTGGTCCTGGATGGTGCCCTCGACAAGCTTGCCCGTCGCCGGGTTCATCGGCACCTGGCCGGAAAGATAGACCGCGGAACCGGCTTTAAGCGCGATGGAGTAGGGCCCGGCCTTGGGCATGCCATCGGGCGTGATCGCCACCTTCGTCATGGTGTTGGGCTTTCGTTGCTAGCGTTGGGTGCGGCCGCCGAAGACACGCAGCTGCGGGCATGCGGCGGCCCGTGATCGCGTCGATCAGGCGCCGAGGTTGGGAGCGATGCGCTGGCAGGCCTCAACCAGACCTTTGACCGACTCAAGCGACTTGGAGAACATCGCGCGCTCTTTCGAATTGAGGTCGATCTCGACGATGCGCTCCACGCCACCTTCGCCGATCACCACCGGCACGCCGACGTAAAGGCCTTTCACGCCGAACTCGCCGTTGAGGTAGGCGGCGCTCGGCAGAATGCGCTTTTTATCCTTGAGGTAGCTTTCCGCCATCTGGATCGCCGACGATGCGGGCGCGTAATAGGCCGATCCGTTCTTCAACAGGCCAACGATCTCACCGCCACCTTTACGGGTCCGCTCGACGATTTCTTCAAGCCGCTGCTCGGAGATCCAGCCCATCTTCGCCAGGTCAGGCAGCGGGATGCCGCCCACCGTCGAATACCGCGTGAGCGGCACCATGTCGTCACCGTGCCCGCCGAGCACAAACGCCGTGACGTCTTCAACGGAGACCTTGAACTCATCGGCCAGGAAAAACCGGAAGCGCGCCGTATCCAGCACGCCGGCCATGCCGACCACTTTGTGCGGCGCGAGGCCCGAAGCCTTCTGCAGCGCCCACACCATCGCATCGAGCGGGTTCGTCACCACGATCACGAACGCGTCGGGGGCATATTTGCGGATGCCAGCGCCGACCTGCTCCATGACCTTGAGGTTGATTTCAAGCAGATCATCGCGGCTCATGCCGGGTTTGCGCGGCACACCTGCGGTGATGATCACCACCTGCGCGCCCTCAATGTCGGCGTAGGCGTTCGTACCTTTGAGAACCGCATCGAACCCTTCGACGGACGACGACTGCGACAGATCCAGCGCTTTGCCCTGCGGCATGCCTTCCGCGATATCAAACAGCACGACATCGCCGAGCTCTTTCAAGCCAACCAGGTGGGCCAGCGTCCCGCCGATCATGCCAGCGCCGATAAGGGCGATTTTCGTCCGCGCCATGGGTTGCGGTGTCCTTCTTTTGCTCGGGGCTTGGGCTCGATGTCAGCGCTTCATTTCGCGCACGCACACGTCTGCTTGCAGTGCGGCAGAACATTTCGCAGTCGTTAGCCCGGATCGTTGGCGCGTTCAAGGGCGCGTGCCAGCCAGCGCGCAAGCCTTCACAATCCCTGCCGCAGCGTTTGGACCCGCCGCCGTCCTCGTGGCGCAGGATGCGCGACAATGCGTCGGGAACCATCACGGCCCTGTGGGAATTGCCCTGCCAGACCTGATGCGAAGCGAGGTCCCCCTCCAATGGCTTCGCACACTGTTCGAAAGGAAATCATCATGAAAAAGCTGATCGCTGCAGCTTCTGTCGCAGCCCTGTTCGCCGCCGCCCCTGCGATCGCGCAAAACAGCACCAACACTGACACCATGCAGAAACCGGCGGACGCCATGCAGAAGCCGGCAGACACGATGTCAAAGCCGACCGACGCGACCACGCCAAAGTCGATGAAGCCGACCGACCAGCAAGCTGCAGCCGGTGAAGCGATCCGCGCGAGCGATCTGCTGAACCTGCCGGTTTACTCCGGCGAGAATGCCATTGGCGACATCAACGACATCCTGCTGAACGAGAGCGGCGAAGCTGACCGCGTCATCATCGGTATCGGCGGGTTCCTGGGCCTTGGCGAGAAAAACATCGCCGTGTCCTTCAGCGACCTGACGATCACGCGCAACGCCGACAACGAGCTGCGCGTTACGACCAACATGACCAAGAAGCAGCTGAACGCTGCGCCGCGCTTCACACCGGCCGATACGGACCGTTCGGTGAAAGCGGGCGAAAAGCAGAAAAGCAACTAAGCTTTAATCGCTCGGTCGGACCTCGCGTTAAGCGGGTTGCGACTTTAGCTCAAGCCGGTCGCCACAGCTGCGTGGCGGCCGGTCTTTGCATCGGGCCAACGCTAATCGTCCACGCGGGTCTCAGCACGGGTTTGGGCACTTACCTCTGCCGCGTTCGCATCGGCGCTGCCGCCAAAGTCCAGCCGCTCCGCCAGATACGCCTGCGAGCGCATCTCGATCAACCGCGACGCGGTGCGCTCAAACAGGAACGCTTCATCGCCCGCCGGGTAGATGCCGTCCGGCTCGGTCTGCGCTGACATGATCACATTGGTGCGGGTATCATACAGCGTATCGATCAGGTTGATGAAGCGGCGCGCCTCGTTACGCCGTTCCTTCGACAAGCGCGGCACGTCGTCGATGAAGACCGTGTTGTAGGCTTGCGCGATCCGCAAATAGTCGTTGGCGCCAAGCGCGCGTGTGCACAGGTCCGCAAAGGAAAAGCGGGCGAGCTTGCCATACGCGCGCGGTACTTCGAGCGTACGGCCGCCCAGATCGAGTGAAGCCGGCCGGGCCGGTTCGCCGTCGCTGAGCATACCCCACAACCGGTCCATGCGTTCGCGCGCAGCAGCGTCAGCCGGCGTGAAGTAGATCGTCTCGCCCACCAGCTTTTCCAGACGAAAGTCCTTCGAGGCATCGAGGTTGACGGTTTCGCAACGCGCTTCGATCTCCGCGATGAACGGCTCAAACAGCGGTCGATTGAGCCCATCACGGTAGAGGCCCTGCGGCGGCACGTTGGACGTCGCGACCAGCACCACCTCCTGCGCGAACAGGTGCTGGAACAAGCGCCCCAAAATCATCGCATCGGCGATATCGGTCACGTGCAGTTCATCGAAACACAAAAGCCGCGCGCTGCGGCTGAAGTGCGCCGCCACTTCCGGTAAGGGATCGCCCTGCCGCCGTTCGCGCGCTGTCGCGATCAAGCGATGCACTTCGCCCATGAAGGCGTGGAAGTGGTCACGGCGCTTTTTCTCAACCGGCGCATGGTTGAAGAAGAGGTCCGTTTTGCCGCCGCCAACGCCACCCCAGATGTAAAGGCCAGGCGGGGCGGGCTCAGACTTGGCAAATCGGCTCCAAAAGCCATCGCCCCGCGGGGTCCACGTCGCCAACGCCTCGCTCAACGCGTGAAGCCGCCCCACGGCCATCGCCTGCGCGGCGTCGGGCTCCAGCGCACCTTCACGCACCATCGTTTCGTAAGTCAGCTTCAGGCTGGCCAAGATCGTCCGCCCTATCGATTTGCAAGGCTCATCTGCGTTGAGCGCATAGCAACGTCCGGCGTGCCGGAAATAGAACGCCGCTCACCTGCGCCAACCACCCTGAAAGCCTGCACGTTTAGGCCCTCACCGGACCGATCACGCTGCAACGCTGTGCGCACCGTCTGCGCTTTCGCGTGCTTGCCACAGCGTTTCCCCGTTGCCAATTCATGATGCAGTGCAACAAACTTCATAGTCTGGCGTTAGGCACCGCTAAGCCGCCGCTTTGGCGGCATCACAAGAACGGAGGCTCCAGATGAGCAACCACAAGTTCTTGGGAGGGACCCTAAGGAAGATCTGGTCAACCGAAACGCAAGAGGTTCGGGACCATTTGCTTCGCCTCGATGCTGAAAGCCGCCGCATGCGTTTCGCGCACACGGTCGCCGACAGCTTCATCGAAGATTACGTCGAGCGGCTCTCGCCCGACACCTCGATCATGTACGGGTATTTCGATCGCGGTGTGCTCGCGGGCACGGCTGAGCTGCGCAAACTCGCCGACGACTGGGCGCCCGACGCGGAAGCGGCCTTCTCCGTTGAAGGCGCCTACCGTGAAAAGGGCATCGGCTCTGAACTGATGGGGCGCATCATCCGCGCGGCCCGCAACCGTGGCGTGCGCCATCTCTATATGAGTTGTCTGGCTGAGAACGCCGCCATGCAGAAGATCGCCAAGAAGCACGAGGCAAGCTTGCGCTTTGAGTACGGCGAGGTGGTCGGCGATATCGTCCCGGCACAGCCCGACTATGTCTCGGTGATGGCTGAGGCGGTGGACGACCGGGTCAGCTATCTGATGGCCGTGCTTGACCTTTCAAAACGCCAGGCGCGGGTTGCCTGAGGCGGCGCCCAGCCTCCCCCGCCGCGCCGCCCCCCGCGCCCGGCACGACCAGGTTATGCGGCGAAGCGGCTTCACCGCTTGGCCGCTTGCGCCTCGCGGTGCGAGATGTAGGTGGCCGCCGCGATGATCACGGCGCCACCCAGGATCACATAGGGATCAACCGGCTGGGCAAACAAGGCAATGCCCAGCAGCGACGCCCACACGAGCTCCAAGAAGCGGATCGGTTGCGTGACCGTGATCGGCGCGGCTTGAAAGGCCCGCGTGAGCGTGTAGTGCCCCGCCGTCGCCACCACCGCCGTCACCGCCAACCAGGCGACCTCTTCCAGCGTCGGCGTCTTCCAATAGTAGAGCGCGCCGGGCAGCAGCGCGATCGTGCAGAACAGCGAAAGCATCGCCACGATGACGGAGCTGTCCGCCCGCCCCGTGAGCGCCTTTGCCATCAGGAAGGATGCCGCGAAGGCAGGCGCGGCCAGCACCTGGGCCAACTGCCCGCTGTTTAGCTCCTGAAACCCGGGCCGCAGGATGATCAGCGCCCCGAGGAACCCGACCAGCACGGCCCCCAAACGCCGCACCGACAGCGCTTCGCCCAGGAACAGTGCTGCCCCCAACGTCACGAAGATCGGCGCGACGTAGCCAATCGCGGTCACCTCGGCGATCGGAATGCGAGCCATGGCGTAGAACCACAGCATCACGCCGAAGCCGTGCACCAGCCCGCGCCCCACGTAAAAGCCCATGTCGCCCGCCGTGGGCGGATGACGCCGCAGCCGCAACAAGGCAGGCGCGATCAGCAAAAAACCGATCGCGTAGCGGATGAACGCGGCCTCGACCGCTGGCAGCGAGGTGCCGAGGTGAGCGACGATCACCGTCACGCCCACAAAAAGCACGCCCGTGAGCAGCATCCAGCCGATGCCGGCCAACACCCCCGCACGCGCCTTAGCCGCGTCTGGGGCGGCGTTGCTGGGCTGGGGCGGACCGGAGCGCGACATGGGATTGCCCGGGCTGATGATGATGGGGGCGATGAGCGTGCGCGCGCCGTTGGTTTGCGCGTGAAGCCGCGTGCCGACAGGCATTGGCGACCAATCGTTGAGCGCGCCGTCGCCGCGCCGACAAACGCTGACCCGACTGGAACTCGACGAAGGGCCGGTCTCTCCGCCTAAGCAGCGTCTCGGTCGGAGCAGAAGGGCGACCACAGCAGAGCGAAGGCCAAAACAGAAAAGACCTCGCCAGACGGATCTGGCAAGGTCTTCTACCCCGCTGCCGGTAAGCAGCCAAATGCCTGGCGGCTCAGGCTGACCACAACGGGGACTTCATCTTGATAGGCCCCTGCCAGTTGCAACACAAGCGGAAAAACCGCGCGGGTCAGCTTCGGTCGGTCGGGAGGATCGCGGCCGCGATGCCACCGCATGCGCGTGGAGGCCGCGCCAAACGGCATCGCACTTGTGAACCCCAGCGTTTCAACGATCGGCACCTTGAACAGTGCACATCGGTCATCAGACTTATCGCGATGCCATCCCCATGGAAGATTTCAAGCGCTGCCCACGCGATCTTTCTTTTACTCTTATTCGCGACGGACGATCAGTTTAAGTCGCGACGCGCCTGCAAAACTGCGGTGAAAGAGCATCACTCCAAGTCAACAAGACGGTTATTACCGTTAAAGCTCTTAACAATTAAACCGCGAAGCACCCATAAACATTTTCCCGGTTGCCCTCCTTGTCGCGTCCGCCCCAGACGCGCTCACAAACAGCACATACGTCAAAAGGATCATCCCAATGCCCACACAGACCATGGCCTTGAAATCGAAAACCGAAGAGAAAGTCACTAAGACGCGAACTGCTTCTAAGGCGAAAGCTGCGCCGAAGAAAGTCGCCACTGCCGGTGCGGTCGCAAAGGCTACACCCAAAGCCAAAGCGCCCATCAAGAAAACGACCACTGCTAAGGCTGCGACCAGCACCAAACGCAAACCAACAGCAGCGAAGAAGTTAACCGTCAAAACCTCGACCAAAGCGAAGACTACGGCTGCAAAGCCTAAAGCGGTGAAAACCAAAACGACGAGCGCCGCCGCAGCAACCGCCAACGCGGCCGCAAAACCGAAGACCGCCGCAAAGCCTCGCGTCAGCAAAGCGAAAGCCACAGGCGCCAAGGCCACCGCTGTGAAAGCGGCGACGACCAAAGCCAAACCGGCGCGTTCCGCAACAAAGGCGACAGCCGCGAAGACCGCAAAGCCAGCGGCTTCGAAAGCCAAAACAACCGCAAGCGCAAAACGCGCTAAGGCAAAAGCCCCGCCGGCCGAAAAGAAAACGGTCAAATCACGCGCAACAGCAAACACCGCTAAAGCTGCACCGAAGGCGACGCCAGCGAAGGCCGCGTCCGCAAAACCGGGAACCGTTGCGAAGCCGCGCACACGTAAACCCGTCGCCGCCAAGCCCGCCGCCGCCAAATCGACCGCCGCGAAGGCTGGTGCAGCAAAGCCTGGCGTGACGAAACCGCGTGCGGCGAAAGCGGGGACCCGCAAGAAAGTCCTCGCCGACGCATAACGGCAAGCGCACGCTTTGCACCTGTTAGGCAAGGATCGTAGTTTAGAGCATGAGTAAGTGAGTGGGCGTCCTCAGCAGCGATGGCGCTTCACACACTTAAACTGATAAAACTACAAGCCGACCTTCCCGAGGTCGGCTTTTCTTTTTCAAGCCCGCTCGTTCCAGAACATGCCGGTGACCACGCACAGGAAGGCTTACATAGACGCGCGCGCAAAAATTGTTGAGCGAACGCAACAGTTCGCGCCACGCCAAGCGGAAAATCAAACTATTCCCATCTTAAAACTCTACAACAGCGATTGAATTCCGCATCATCAATTTATCCGAACTGATTCGGGGATTTGAGAGGGACTTGTAATGGCACAGACGACGATCAAGAAGAAGGCGGCGCCGGAGAAGGCGACGGCCAAGAAGAAGGCGCCCGCCAAGGCGGCGGTGAAAAAACCGGCTGCAAAGAAGACGGTCGCCAAGAAACCGGCAGCGAAGAAACCCGCCGCCAAGAAGGTTGCCAAGAAGCCGGCTGCAAAGAAGCCTGCCGCAAAGAAAGCAGTCGCAAAGAAAGCAACTGTGAAAAAGGCACCTGCGAAGAAAACTGCGGCCAAGAAGGCGGTTGCCAAGAAAGCACCGGCGAAAAAGCCCGCAGCGAAAAAGCCCGCGGCGAA
Organism: Pseudomonadota bacterium; assembly: GCA_038522635.1. GTDB lineage: Bacteria > Pseudomonadota > Alphaproteobacteria > Rhizobiales > Hyphomicrobiaceae > JBCBJZ01. Next base: position 34,626 of record JBCBJZ010000015.1, read on the forward strand.
AAAAACCGCGAGCAAGCCTGCCGCCAAGAAGACGGCGAAAAAGGCTTCTGCAAAGAAGTAATCGTTCTGTCGGCAACGCGCATGGGGGCATACGCGCTGTCGGGGTTCAAAACACAAAGACCGAAGCACCGCCGGGGCGTTTCGGTCTTTTTTTATGCTTGAGCTCGAGGGTCTTGCGTTCAGCGGACCCTGCGCCCAGACGACCGTCAGCGCCGCCCGGATTACACGCGGCGTTCCACCATCAGCTTCTTCAATTCGGCAATGGCCTTACCCGGGTTCAGCCCCTTGGGACAAGCCTTGGCGCAGTTCAGGATGGTGTGGCAGCGGTACAGGCGGAAAGGGTCTTCCAGGTTGTCGAGCCGCTCGCCCGTCGCCTCATCCCGGCTGTCGTTCACCCAGCGATAGGCCTGCAGCAGGATCGCAGGGCCCAGGAACCTGTCCTGGTTCCACCAATAACTCGGGCAAGCCGTGGAGCAGCACGCGCACAAGATGCACTCATAAAGGCCGTCGAGCTGCTCGCGATCTTCGCGCGCCTGCTTCCATTCTTTTGGCGGCGTCGGCGTGGCCGTTTTCAGCCACGGCTCGATCGAACGGTGCTGCGCGTAGAAGTTCTTCATGTCCGGCACCAGGTCCTTGATGACCTTCATGTGCGGCAGCGGGTAGATCTTGACGGGCCCTTTGATGTCGTCGATCGCCTTCAGACACGCGAGTGTGTTGGTGCCATCGATGTTCATGGCGCACGAGCCGCAGATCCCTTCACGGCAGGAGCGGCGGAAAGTCAGCGTCGAATCGATCTCGTTTTTGATCTTGATGATCGCGTCGAGCACCATCGGGCCGCAGTCGTTAACATCGACCCAGTAGCGGTCGACGCGCGGGTTCTCATCGTCCTCCGGATCCCAACGGTAAACGTGGAACTCCTTGAACGAACTGGTTGTGCCGCGCTCGGGCTTGTTCCAAGTCTTGCCGGTGTTGATCCTCGAATTGCGCGGTAGCGTGAGCTGCACCATGGCGATGGTCCCCGTGGGTTCATGCGGTGGCCGTTGGCCGGGCCTTGCGGGCCGGGCCGGTGTCCGTTCGCGTTCTGCGTGAAAGCGGAACCGACATCTGAGCCTTCGTTTTGCCGTTCATGTCACGCCCAGATGGCTCCACCTGAGCGCTTGAATTTTCGGCGGTCTTCGACTGGGCAATAACGTACCTGCGGGGGTCTGCGTTGCCCCTGTGGCAAGCTGTCCACGCATCGTTCGTCTAACGCGGCTCACGCGGCTCAAGTTGGCGGCTCAGCGCCAGCAACGCGCCGGCGATCTCAAAGCCACCGCCGATCAGCGAGGGCAGCGGCTCACGCCGGGCGAGCATCGCGTTCAGACGCTCCTGCTGCTGGGAAAACCCATCGAACACGGCCTCACTGGCGATCACCTGGCCGTCCTCGATCGCACCCATCACATCCCCGCTGGCGCGCACCGCTTGCACCAGCAGCCGCGCCACATCATCGGTGCAGGCCTGGGCCAAGCGCAGGTCCGCGCTGGTCACGCGCTGCCCGACCATCCCGAATTTCG
>JBCBJZ010000016.1:0-35094 GCA_038522635.1 Pseudomonadota bacterium
TGCACCAAAATCACCTCTTCACCAACGGTAGCGTCCTCCAAGCTCACACGGCATGGTGTGCCTGGAAATGACTTTACAACCTCGCGACGCGCGTTGATGGCTTCCAGTTCTTCTGCTGACATCGAAAAGAGGTGCTGAAACTCATCGGGGGATAGTGAGTGGATCTGGAAGGTCATCGCTACATAGCTCCGCATGAAAAACTTCTATTCTCCCTGTATAGCTAGCTTGTCCTCCGGTTCGACCCGTTTCTTGTTCTGCCGTGGAGGCACTCGTGGCATAGATGAATGTCTCAAAGTGGCCCAACTGACAAAGACCCGAGCAGAACACAACACGCCCGAAGTTCCCCAGAAGCGGACGCGCTGGCGCTTGATGTCACAGAATAGCGCATGGCGTCCCGCGATGCGCAGCGCGAAGCGCGCAGGTTCTGTCTGACATTCGCTTACCGGGCTGGCGACGTGTGGCGAGGCTCTGGGGAGCGGCGCTTTTTGCATTCTTACGCAACGTCTGAGACCATGTGAGCGTGTCGGGCGTCGTTGACAGCGGAACACCGTTGCAGGCGCTATGATTGCCATGGCTCTCAGGCTTGCTCGTCTTCCTGATCGCGCCCACACGCCCCGGTCAAAACCCCGCCCCACGATAGGACCTCGCCGATGACGTCAGTGCCGTCCACCTCACCTGAGCGCGCGGCGTCCGCACCGCTCTTTCGCACCCGGATCACCGAGCTGTTCGGCATCGACCACCCGATCCTGTGCGGCGGGCTGATGTGGCTCTCCGACGCCCGCTACGTGGCGGCGAGCGTCAACGCGGGCGGCATGGGCTTCATCACCGCGCGCACCTTCGCCGAGCCTGAGCGCTTTCGCGACGCGTTGGCGCTTTGCGCCGAACTGACCGGTGGACGCCCGTTCGGCGTCAACATCTACATGTCGCAGCGCGCGGAAGAAAACGAGATGTTCAAGACCCACATCCCGCTGGCGCTTGAAGCGGGCGTGCGGCTGTTTGAGACCTCCGGCGTGCCGCCCAAGGCGATCCTCCCACCGCTCAAAGAGGCCGGCGCAACGATCATGCACAAAGTGGCGAGCGTGCGCCATGCGGTGTCAGCCGCCAAACTCGGTGTCGACGCTGTGGCGGTGGTCGGCGGTGAATGCGGCGGACATCCGGGCATGCACATGGTCGGCACGATCGTGCAGACGGTGCGGGCAGCGCAGGCGGTTGACCTGCCGGTGGTGGTCGGCGGCGGTATCGGGCATGGCGCGCAGGTGGCCGCGTGCCTTGCGATGGGTGCTGACGCTGTGATGCTGGGCACCGCCATGTTGGTGGCCGATGAGATCGCTGCGCACGCTGCCTATAAGGACCAGGTTGTGCACGCCGACGAGACGTCGTCGCGCCTTGTCATGCAGACCTTCCGCAACACCTACCGCGTGATGGACAACCGCGCTGCACAGGCCGTCGCCGAGCTCGAAGCGGCGGGCGAGACCGACTTCGACGCCTACCGGCCCTACGCGATGGGCACGCACGCGCGCACGGCCTACACCAGTGGCGACTGGAACCAAGGGCTCCTTTCCATGGGGCAATCGGCCGTTTTCGCGAAGCGGACCGAACCGGTCGCAGCGATCTACGCGCGCATGATCGAGGAAGCGCGGATCGCAACCGCACGCCTCGCCGATATGGGTGGCGCGGGCGGTGTGACAGACGGCAGCGCGGGCTAAATTTGCCGGCCGAAAGTGAGCCACCGCCAGAGCAACCAAGTTCGGCAGCTGTCAGCGTGGCTTGCTGGCGCTGCGGCCGCGGCCATGGGGCCGGGCGCTTGCTGCGGGCGTTGCGGGCCCCAGGAGGCGTTTGTCCCAGTGGATCGGCTGTTCGAGCGAAACATCGATGTCCGCGAACGCGGGATGCGCCGGGTTGATCAGCACGTTGCGCTCTTCGCGCACCACGATGCTTGGCACATAGAGCAGCGCACTGCGGTTGGCTTCGATCCAGGCGGCCCCGAAGGCGCGCGACACCTCGCTCGATGTCCAGTCGGCCAGGCTATCCTTGGTGACAACCTCGTACGTCAGGCCCTTGGGCAGCGTGAGCGTGACGAAGTGTTGGTTGGCCGGCAGGATGCCATTGAAGTGCACGAGCTTTTCAAGCATCGCGCAACTAAGGTGCTCGGCTGCATAAATCACCCGCTGGCCTGCCCGGTGCCAGCGCGCTTCGCTCAGCGCCGCACCCTCACCGCTGAAGATTTCGTGACGCCCGTCCGCATCGCCGATCCTGAAGGCGCGCGCGGTCCGTGGCAGCCCGCGCGATGACGTTGCGGTCATGACGCATCAGGCAGCGGCAGGCGAAACGATCTAAACGGCGACACTGGCATCAGCCCGTAGCAGCATTTTCATCACCGCTTCCGCACCCGCGGTCGTCTCAAGCGCCAGTTCAGCGGGGCTCCGATCATCAAGCAGGGGATGAGCCGTGTTGAGAAAGCGCACCGCCCGCTCACGATCATCATGATAGAGGCGCAACGTCTCAACCACCACGCGTGCAAAAGCGTAGAGCTTTTCGCTCTCATCTTTGGTGAGCGGCTGCTTGTCCTTTTTGCGCTTGGCAAGCGTTGACTTCGGCACAAGGTCGGTCGGCGCGAAAGCCTCGCCCCGCGGATCGATGAAACGCACGATCCGGGTCGCCGCGCTCACGGGAAAACCCCGCTGCACCTTCGCCGCCAACCGCACATCATCCAACGGTGCGCGCGGCGCAAACCAAGCGCATGCGCGATGCGGGTTGCATCGCTGGCGCCGTCCGTACCGTTCACCGCGCTCATCGCCACGATCGATATGCCCTTCGTTTTGTCTCAGCGTAGACCAGATTTAGTCCACGCATGGTCGAAGGGCAAGGTCGGCAGGCTATCATGCAGCGCAAGTTGGCCCACCAGAGGCGGAGGAACTCTCTCGACCTTTAGCGTGGCAACGCGGTGCGCCCCATCAACGCTTTGTCGATCGCGTGTGCGGCCTGGCGGCCTTCGCGGATCGCCCAGACCACGAGCGACTGCCCGCGCCGCATGTCCCCGGCAACGAACACCTTGCGCTTGCTGGTCATGTAGGTGAAGTCGTCCGCCTGCACGTTGCGGCGGGCATCGACCTCAAGGCCTAGCTCCTCAACCAGCCCCTGCTGAACCGGGTTGGTGAAGCCCATCGCCAGCAGCACGAGGTCAGCTGGGATCTCAAACGCGCTGTCCGGGATCGGCTGCATCTTGGCATCGACGCGTTCGCACACAAGCTTCGCCACACGGCCCTTGCCATCCCCCTCAAAGCGCTTGGTCATCACGGCGAAATCGCGCGTGGCACCCTCCGCCTGGCTCGACGACGTCCGCATCTTCATCGGCCAATGGGGCCAGGTCATCGCCTTGTCTTCGCTTTCAGGCGGCGCCGGCATGATCTCGATCTGGGTCACTGACGCGGCACCCTGCCGGAACGACGTCCCGATACAGTCAGAGCCCGTGTCACCACCGCCGATCACAACCACATGGCGGTCCTTGGCGAGCTCCTGCGTGCCTTTTCCCAAAGGCTCGCCAGCGACGCGGCGGTTTTGTTGCGGCAGAAAATCCATCGCGAAGTGAATGCCCTCAAGATCACGCCCATCGACGGGCAGGTCCCGCGGCACTTCCGAGCCGGCGGCCAGCAGCACCGCATCATGGCTCTTGGCCAGTTCAGCGCCAGTCTTATCGACGCCCACGTGCACACCGCAGTGGAAAGTGACGCCCTCCGCCTGCATTTGCTCCACGCGCCGTTCGATCAGTTGCTTTTCCATCTTGAAGTCGGGGATGCCGTAGCGCAGCAGGCCGCCGGGTTGCGCGTGCTTATCGTAGACGTGCACCTCATGACCAGCGCGCGCCAACTGCTGGGCTGCTGCAAGCCCGGCCGGGCCCGCGCCAACAACCGCGACCCTCTTGTCGGTTTTCACCTCCGGCACTTGCGGGATGACCCAGCCCTCATCGATCGCACGGTCCGCGATCGCAGCCTCAATGGTTTTGATTGTGACCGGGTTATCGTCGATGTTGAGCGTACACGCCGCCTCGCAGGGCGCGGGGCATATACGGCCCGTCATCTCGGGGAAGTTGTTGGTCGAGTGCAGATTGGCCGCCGCCCCCTTCCAGTCATCGCTGTAGACGAGGTCGTTCCAGTCCGGGATCTGGTTGTTGATCGGGCAGCCCGTGTGACAATAGGGGATCCCGCAGTCCATGCAGCGCGCGGCCTGCGCCTTGGTCTCCTCTTCGCCGAGCGGGACCACGAACTCACCCCAGTGCTTGAGCCGCTCCGCCACCGGCCGGTAGCCGCGCTCGCGTCGCTCGATGTCCAAAAAGCCCGTGACCTTACCCATGGTCTTGCTCCATCATTCGTTGATCGCCGGTCGGCATACGCGATGCCGCTTGCCCGCGTTCGTTATTTCCCACGCACGTGCTGCAGGCCGATCTCGATCACATCGAGCCCGGTCTTGTCGGCTTCCTGGTGCTTGGTCATCTCCGCAAGCGCACGGCGGTACTCGACCGGCATCACCTTGCGGAACTTGGGCAGGTACGTGGTCCACGCCGCGAGGATCTCCTGCGCCTTGGCCGAGTTGGTGTAGCGCGCGTGCTTTTCGATGAGCTGATGCAGACGTTCCGCATCGTGCTTATCCATTTCAGCGCGCACATCGACCAGCCCGTGGCTTTCCAGATCGCCACCCTGGGACAGCTTCTGCATCACCTCTTCTTCAGCTTCGACCGGCTCAAGGTCCACCATCGACATGTTGCAGCGGTCTTCGAAGTTGCCCGCTTCGTCGAGGACGTAGGCGATGCCGCCTGACATGCCGGCAGCGAAGTTGCGTCCGGTCGGCCCGATCACGACGACAATCCCGCCGGTCATGTATTCGCAGCCATGGTCGCCGGTGCCTTCGACCACCGCGATCGCGCCCGAATTGCGCACCGCGAAACGTTCACCGGCGACGCCGCGGAAATAGCACTCGCCGTTGATCGCGCCGTAGAGCACGGTGTTGCCAACGATGATCGAACGCTCAGGCACGATGGCCGACGTCGGGTCAGGCCGCACGATGAGCCGGCCGCCTGAAAGGCCCTTGCCCACATAGTCGTTCGCTTCGCCGACGAGATCGAGCGTGATCCCGCTCGCAACCCACGCACCAAAGCTTTGCCCAGCCGTGCCCTTGAAGGTCAGCCAGACGGTGTCCTCGGGCAGCCCCGCGTGACCGTGACGCTTGGCAACCTCGCCCGACAGCATGGCGCCAGTGGTCCGGTTGGCGTTGCCGATTTTCAATTCATGCTTGACCGGTTTGCGCTCTTCGATCGCGGGCTTGCACAGGTCGATCAAGGTGCGATCGAGGATCGCCTCCAGGTGATGGTCCTGCGTCTCGCAGTGATGGATCGCCACATCTTTAGGCGTACGCGCCTTATGGAACAGCTTCGAAAAGTCGAGGCCGCGCGCTTTCCAGTGGTCGATCGCGCGGTCCTTATCGAGGTGCTGCGACTGGCCGATCATCTCATCGAACGTCCGGAAGCCCATGGTCGCCATCAGCGCGCGCACTTCTTCGGCGACGAAGAAGAAGTAGTTGATGACGTGCTCGGGTTGACCTGCGAACTTCTTGCGCAGACGTTCGTCCTGGGTCGCAACGCCCACCGGGCAAGTGTTGAGATGACACTTGCGCATCATGATGCAACCGGCTGCGATCAAGGGTGCGGTGGAGAACCCGAACTCATCTGCACCCAAAAGCGCGCCGATCACCACATCGCGTCCGGTCCGCAAGCCGCCATCCACTTGCACAGCGATCCGCCCGCGCAGGCGGTTGGCCACCAACGTCTGATGGGTCTCGGCAAGGCCGATCTCCCACGGGCTGCCGGCATGCTTGATCGAAGTGAGCGGCGATGCGCCCGTGCCGCCCTCAAAGCCCGAGATCGTGACGTGGTCGGCGCGGGCTTTCGAAACGCCGGCCGCCACCGTGCCCACGCCCACCTCTGAGACGAGCTTGACGGAAATAGCGGACGACGGGCTGACGTTCTTGAGGTCGTAGATGAGCTGCGCAAGATCTTCGATCGAGTAGATGTCGTGGTGGGGCGGCGGCGAGATCAGGCCCACGCCGGGCGTTGAGTGGCGGACGGCTGCGATCCTCAAATCGACCTTGTGACCAGGCAACTGACCGCCCTCGCCGGGCTTGGCGCCTTGCGCCATCTTGATCTGGATCATGTCGGAGTTGACCAGATACTCGGTCGTCACGCCGAAGCGTCCCGACGCGACCTGCTTGATCGCCGAGCGCATGGAATCGCCGTTGTCGAGCGGCTTGAACCGGAACGGTTCTTCGCCCCCTTCGCCCGTGTTGGATTTCCCGCCAAGACGGTTCATCGCGATCGCGAGTGTGGAATGCGCTTCGTGCGAGATCGAGCCGAACGACATGGCGCCGGTGGCAAACCGCTTCACAATTTCAGACGCCGGCTCAACCTCATCGAGCGGCACCGACGTCAGCCCCATCTCATCGGCGGCCTTGATGCGGAACAGGCCGCGCATCGTCATCAGCGCTTCGGACTGCTCGTTCACCTGACGGGCGTAAGCATCATACTTTTCAGGCACGTTGCCGCGCACCGCATGCTGCAGGTCCGCGACCACCGGTGCGCGCCACGCATGCGCTTCTCCACGAATGCGGTAGGCGTATTCACCACCCACATCGAGCGCGGTCTCAAGCACGGGCACATCGCCGAACGCATCGCGGTGGCGGCTGACCGTCTCGCGGGCGATTTCCTCAAGGCCAACACCTTCGATCTGCGAGTGCGTCCCGGTGAAGTAACGCTTCACGAAGGCGCTGCTCAGGCCCACCGCGTCGAAGATCTGCGCACCGCAGTAGGACTGATAGGTCGAGATGCCCATTTTGGACATGACCTTCAAGATGCCCTTGTCGATCGCCTTGATGTAGCGCTTGGTCGCCTCAGCTTTGGTAAGCGGCTCGTCGAGCCCGTCGCACAATTGGTCGAGCGTGGCGAAGGCGAGATAGGGGTTGATCGCTTCTGCGCCGTAGCCGGCAAGCGTGCAAAACTGATGCACCTCGTGGGCTTCGCCCGTCTCGACAACCAGGCCGACCGACGTGCGCAAGCCACCGCGGATGAGGTGGTGGTGCACCGCCGACGTCGCCAGCAGGGAAGGAATGGGCACCCGGTCCGGGCCAACCCAGCGGTCCGACAGGATGATGATGTTGTAGCCGTTGCTGACCGCCTTCTCGGCCATGTCGCACACCGACTGCAATGCGTTTTCCATCCACTCCGCGCCCGCTTCGGCGGGGTAGGTCATATCGAGCGTGATGGTGCGGAACTGGTTGTCGGGCACCTCACCGATCTGGCGAACACGCTCCAACTCGTCGTTCGTCAAGATGGGCTGATAAACCTCAAGCCGCTTCTGCTTTGAGGCGCCCGGCTGATCGAGGATGTTTGGGCGCGGCCCGATGAACGAGACGAGCGACATCACGAGCTCTTCCCGGATCGGATCGATCGGCGGGTTCGTCACCTGGGCGAAGTTCTGCTTGAAATAGGTGTGCAGCAGCTTTGACTTCGACGACAGCGCCGACAGCGGCGTATCGGTGCCCATCGAGCCGATGCCCTCTTGGCCTGTGTGCGCCATCGGGGCCATCAGGAACTTGAGGCTTTCCTGCGTGTAGCCGAACGCCTGCTGACGATCGAGCAGGGCGATGTTGCTCTTTGGCCGTTGCGAGCGCGCAGCGGGCAAATCGCCAACGCGGATTTGCGTGCGGTCGAGCCAGGATTGGTAGGGATGCTTGCCCGCGATCTCGGCCTTAAGCTCATCGTCGGAAATGATGCGGCCCTTTTCCAAGTCGATCAGCAGCATCTTGCCGGGCTGCAGCCGCCACTTTTCGACGATCTCGTCTTCCGGCGTGATCAAGGTGCCCGCTTCGGACGCCATCACCACGATATCGTCTTTGGTCCGATAATACCGTGCCGGACGCAGACCATTACGATCGAGCGTGGCGCCGATCTGGCGGCCATCGGTGAAAGCCATCGACGCGGGGCCGTCCCACGGCTCCATCAGGGCCGCATGGTATTCGTAGAAGGCGCGGCGTTCGGCATCCATCAACGGGTTACCGGCCCACGCTTCCGGGATCAGCATCATCGCCGCATGCGCGAGCGAATAGCCGCCAAGCGTCAGGAACTCGAGCGCGTTGTCAAAGCACGCCGTGTCCGACTGTCCTTCATACGAGATAGGCCACAACTTCGAGATGTCTTCGCCAAACAGCGGTGATGTAACGGACGCCTGCCGCGCCGCCATCCAGTTGACGTTGCCGCGCAGCGTGTTGATCTCACCGTTGTGCGCCACCATTCGGTAGGGGTGCGCGAGCTTCCAAGATGGGAAGGTGTTCGTGGAGAAGCGCTGGTGGACGAGTGCCAGCGCTGACATCATCCGCGGATCCGTCAGATCATCGTAATAGGCGCCCACCTGGTCGGCCAGGAACATGCCTTTGTAAACCAGCGTCCGGCTCGACAACGAGACCACGTAGAAATCGATTTCGCTGAACGGGATGCCCAACCGCTCATGCGCCGCAAAGACGCGGTTCGAAACGACTTTCCGCAGGATGTAAAGCGCGCGCTCGAAATCATCCTGGGTCGGGTGCTTCGCGGTGCGCCCGATGAACACTTGGCGGTGGAACGGCTCCGTCTCGATCACCGGCTTCGACAGACAGCTGTTGTCGACCGGCACATCGCGCCAACCGAGCAGCGTCAGGCCTTCCGCTTCGCAAGCCGCCTTCATCTCAGCTTCGCACTCAAGCCGCAGCCGGCGGTCGCGCGGCAAAAACACGTGGCCAACCCCGTAGTCGCCCTCGTCAGGCAGGCTGAAACCGAGCCCCGTGCACGCGTTGCGCAGGAAATCATCGGGGATTTGGATCATAATGCCCGCGCCATCGCCGGCCAGCGGGTCCGCGCCCGTGGCTCCGCGGTGAGTCATGTTGACCAGGATCTGCAGCGCGTTTTCGATGATCCGGTGCGACTTGCGCGACTTCATGTCGACGATGAAGCCAACGCCACATGCATCGCGTTCAGCGGCCGGATCGAACAGCCCCTCCGCATGCGGACGGTCGCGTTTGGGTGCGGTTGCGATGGCATCGATGAGGGTGTCGGAAGCGTTCTTGGTCATGGTATCGATCCCTTGCTATGGGCCGCGGGCGGCCGCACCGGCTCCCCTGCAAACGCACCACGGCGCACATGAAGCGCCGCAACACCGCTACGGCGGTGCGATGACGCTCGCCCCAGACCCGGTCGGTCCGAACCGATGGCAAGCGTCCGCAGCCGCTGAAACGGTGCACACACGACCGGCGATCTTTTGGAACGCTCCAAACCTGTCCGGCTGCAGGGGCAGCCGTCGGCCGGTGAGGCGATGATGCCGATCGGTCGTGACAAGCGACCGTGCGGCGTGCTTCTCAACGCGATCCGCTCGGCCGGGTACAGATTTGAGCCTGTTAGGTCAGCATAACTGACGCTTTGCATGGTTGCCAAGAATTTTCACACGCCACGCGCGCTCGTGCCGCAACTTTCAGGGCGGTTGCTGCATTCCTTCAAGTTATTGTTGCGCGCACCCGCGCTGCCGCCTTGGTGCGCTACACGTCAGAACCTGGGCCCAACGCGCCCGTACCGCCCACCCTCCGTACTGCCCCACCCGATGCCTTAGCCGTATACCCTGATCACGCTCCGCCCTCACAAACTCGCGCTCAAGGAGAAATCCATGTCGACCACGACAGCCTACGGTCTGTGGCCTTCCACACTTAGCGCTTCGCTGGTAGCCGGCAGCGCCCGCCGCTTCGAGAGCGTGGCCTGCGACGGCCCGTGGATCTACTGGAGCGAGGGCCGGCCCGAAGAGCAAGGCCGCATGGTGATCATGCGTGCCAAGGTCGACGGCGGGATGGAGGATGTACTCCCGGCGCCCTGGGCGGCGCGTTCGCGCGTCCACGAGTACGGCGGCGGCGCATTCATCGTCGAGCACGGCACGGTCTACTTCATCAATGACGCCGATCAGGACATCTATCGCCTGCCCTTAGGTGAGGCGCCGCAACGGCTGACCGCCCAGCCATCCATGCGGTTTGCCGACCTCTGCCTTGATCTGCCGCGCAACAGGCTGATCGCCGTGGCGGAGCGGTTTGGGGACGATGATCACGCCACGCCGGAAAACATGCTCGTCAGCGTTCCGTTGGACACCGCGACAGCCGCGACAGACGCGGATGCGTCCGCCCTCATCGCGCCGATGCCGCTCGTCGAAGGTGCTGATTTTTACGCATGCCCGCGCCTGAGCCCGGACGGCGCCCGCCTGTGCTGGCTGAGCTGGAACCTGCCGGGCATGCCGTGGGACGAAACGGCGCTGCACGTGGCAACCCTCGCGCATGACGGCGGGGTACCCCCGCTCGATGATGGCGACCAGCACAAGCGCTACGCCCCACCGGGCGTCAGCGCCTTCCAACCAACCTGGCTCGATGCTGAGACGCTTCTCTTCATCGGTGATGCCTCCGGCTGGGGTAATCCCTACCGCTGGACGGTGACGCAGGCTGAGCCCACGCCGGTGCTGCCGCAGCCGATCGAAGCGGAGTTCGGCCAACCCCTATGGCAGTTTGGCATGCGTACGTTCGCGCTCCACCAGGATCGCATCCTGGCCACCTTCGTGGAGCACGGGGAGACGCGGCTTGCCGCGATCACGCCGATGACGGGCGCGCGCGAGGACATTCCCCGTGCCGCCAGCGCGCTTGACCGTGTGACCGCCTACGACGGTGGGTTGGCTGCGATCGCACAACGGCGCGATACGCCTCCGGCCATCGCCGCGCTGCCGGTGGGCGACGACACCGCGCAGGACCGCCTCGGGTTGCCGCATGTTCTGCGGCCGGCTGCGGCCATCTCGCTCCGGCCCGGCGATATCGCGCAAGGCGAGATCGTCGCTTTCCCAGGCGGCGATGGCGCCACCACCTACGCGACCTTTTACGCACCGCGCAACGCCGACCACACCGGCCCCGCCGGCGCCCGCCCCCCGCTCATCGTGCAGGCCCACGGCGGCCCGACCGCAAGCGCTGACCGCGGGTTGAAGTTGCGCACGCAGTTCTTCACCACCCGCGGCTTTGCGGTGATGGATGTCGACTACGCCGGCAGCACCGGCTACGGCCGCGCCTACCGCGATCGCCTTGATGGCCGATGGGGCGAAGCCGACGTTGCCGATTGCGAAGCCGCCGCGCGCTTCGCCGCCGCCGAGGGCTGGGTTGCAGGCGACAAGCTCGTCATCCAAGGCGGCAGTGCTGGCGGCTACACGGCGTTGATGGCGGTGGCGACAACCAAGACGTTCGCCGCTGGCAGCGCGCATTACGGCATCTCGGACCTCGAACTGCTGCTCGCCCACACGCACAAATTCGAATCGGGCTACCTGCACCGTCTGCTCGGCACCACGCCGCAGGTCTATGCGCAAACCATGCGGGCGCGCTCGCCGCTGAACCTGATCGGCAACGTGACCGCGCCGGTGATCCTGTTCCAGGGCCTCGAAGACAAAGTTGTGCCGCCGGAGCAATCGGAGCGCATGGCGAACGAGCTTGAAGCGCGCGGCATCGACGTTGCCTATCATGCCTACGAAGGCGAGGGGCACGGCTTCCGCCAGGCGACCACGATCGCCCACGTATTGGAGACCGAGCACGCATTCCTGGTGCGCGTCCTGAACTTGGACGCGGCAGCCTGAGCTTCGGGGGCATGAGTGCGTCGCAGACTGCGTGCGGGAGCGGGCAACTTTCGAAACCGAGGCGCGAAGGGTGCGCTAATGCTCGACCAGGACGTTAGGGGTCGTGCCTAGCGAACCATATCCACCTTAGCGCCATCCCCAGGCTGTGCGTCGAGGAAGCGACAACGCCTACCCATAACGTCTGAAGTCGAGGGTGCTCCGGTCGAGACACAGACGCCTGAAGTGCCTCCTGGTGCCCGAGGCGGAAGAACGCGGAGCGAAAGTAGCGGCTATTCGTCGGCGTAACAGACAGCCTGCAGTTTGTTGCCGTCTGGATCACGAACATAAGCCGCATAGTAATTTGATCCGTAATACGGTCTGGGGCCTGGCTCACCCTCGCAAATCCCGCCATGTTGAATAGCCTCGTCGTGAAACCTATGAACTTGGTCGCGCGTGTTGGCGACAAACGCAACGTGCGTTCCGTTGCCCCATGTCGCCGGCATGCCATTAGCCGGAGGATAAAGATAGATGGTGGGGATACTGCCATCCTTCTCATAGGCCGGTGGCTTATCAGCTGGTTTCGGTAGCCGAGAAAAACCAATGGAACCAAGCACAGCATCGTAGAATCTCGCCGCCCGCTGTTTATCATTCGTTCCGAGAGTAATGTGGCTGATGACTGTCATTTTTCGCTCTCCTTTAGGTTCCCGACACCGATTTTGATACGCCCCTCCCGCCAGTACGTGTCAGCAACATTCGTCCAAAGTTGTCCCGGAGCCGTCGAACCGAAGTCGTCCCCATCCGAACGTCTATTGGACGCCGGCGAACTGATCGGGCTAAGCCTGCCGATGACGTTCGCCGTTTAGGGGACTCGGATCGAAAGTCCGGCGCCTGTCTTGGCTCATGGTAACCCGAACAGTATGGTTCAAATGTCTTCAGTTGTTGACCGGTTGAGTTGGATTGGCTGATGTTTCATTGGCCGAGATCGCCGTTGTGAAGGCTCAGCGACGTCATGGATGTTTGGTTTCCGCGGTCAAGCAGATCACGAAAGCACCGAAGAAGCTGGCGAAAGTGACCTATCGCAATGTAGTAGGGAGCCACGTGCATTGGGAAACGCAGGCTAATCTGCGACAATATTAAAAGCGCCCCCGGCTATGCGCAACGCAACTCTAATCAGCCCCAACAAAGCCTTAGAAGACTTTAAGTCACTGAGTATATCTAAGTATAGAGGTCAGACATGTGGATTTTTAACCACTGGTCTTGACCCGTGCAAGCGGGCGACGTTGAAGCCCGCCGAGCCCTTACCGTCCTTGCCTTTGCCCTTGTCTCAACCCGGTGAGAGCCGGTGGATTGGTGTCGACAAATCTTGCGTTATTCGCCAGGGGCCCCGGCACCGTCGGCCGCCTAATCTACCGTCAACACGACGGCACTATCCACTTGTTATCTCCACGATCATGGTCCAAATGCACTCATAACAGCCGACCCCGAGCCAATTGGAGCCCTACTGACAGAGAGGCGATCGTGGGCAGGATCATTCTCGTGCACGGCACGTTCAACAGCGGCGACCATCAGGCATCAACACGCGAGGCGGCCGATTGGTGGCAGTCGGGCGGACAATTCGACGCCGAGTTGCGCCATTGGATTCAGGCGGACGACGGTTCGGTCGGGGTCGTTCCATTTGTCTGGGATGGCGCGAACAGCGAGAACTCCCGTCGGAAGGCCGGGGCGCAGTTGGCCAAGCAGCTTGACGCGCTCAAGGGAGAGCCTCACGTTCTTGTCGGTCATAGCCATGGCGGCAGTGTTATTGCGCATGCCCTTGAGATAACCGGCCAGCTCACCCCTTGGATCACGATCGGAACGCCATTTATCCGGTCGAAATTGCATCGCCTGACGTTCAACCGGCTCAATCTGGCGGGCAGGCTGCTTTATCTACCCGTTGCCACCCTCATTTTAGCCCTCGTGCTTGCCTTGTTATTTGCGCAGGGTTTTATGAATTACTCATGGCTTCCGGACGACGAGATCTTGGCTAACGAAGGGTTTTTCAGCTGGCTGTTCCGAGCCTGGCATTTCGGATTGGCGCTGCTCCTGCTGGTTTGGGCGCTGTTGCGCTTCGACTTGCTCGAATTTTGGCGGCGATGCCAGCGAGGAGGTGCCTCGCTCGATGGTAATTGGCTCGGCCTCTGGCACCATAAGGATGAGGCAATCAATGCACTTAAGGCGGCCCAGTCGGCACAAGTCGAGATATTTTCCGCCGAACGGCAGCGCGGCCTGTTCTACTCCGTGTTCCTGGCTGCCTTTCTAGCGGTTCATTTTTTTCTTTCCGTTTATACCGCAGTAACTTTCCTCTTCGGCGCTGATAGTCTACGGGATATCAATGTCGACTATGTATTAGCCGCTTTTCAAGCCGCGTTGTGGTCGGGTGGGGATGCAATCGGCGACTGGTTTGTCAGCCTCGCCAAGAGTAGTCTGCCCATTGTGAAAACGGTGGGGGAGGCGCTGGTTGGCTTGACCCGTCTTGTGCAGGATGCGATTCCTCTTATGTTTTATTTTGCCGATATCGGAGCGCTGGCGGCACTTCTCGTTGGGTTGCCTTTGTGGATGCTCCTTGCGGCGTTGCTGACCTATACCACCGGAGGGCTTCTCGCCCGGCGCATGAACGGCGCGGTCGCCGCGCAGATCATGCAGAATGCCTACGGGTTCGATATCACGCGCGAGACTGGTACGGGTGCTTTGCCATACCCCCGCGGCGCCCACGCCCAGATCAAGCTGCGGCCGCCGCTGCCCGAAACTCTGTCTCAGGAGTTGGAGCATGTCAGCAACCGGGCCGTAGCCGCCTTCGCGCCACGGTTGCGCG
The DNA here is from genome assembly GCA_038522635.1 of Pseudomonadota bacterium. Lineage (GTDB taxonomy): Bacteria > Pseudomonadota > Alphaproteobacteria > Rhizobiales > Hyphomicrobiaceae > JBCBJZ01. The sequence goes on from JBCBJZ010000016.1 coordinate 14,545, forward strand.
ATGTGCTGGCCGAACTCTCTGTCGATGACAACGCGCACGATACTCTGGCCCAGGTGGTCAGCCGGATCGATCGTGATGTCCTCATCCACACGACGTATTTCACCGTGCCGCGGATGCGAAAACTGATCGCCTACGCGATCTGCCAGTCGAATGGCTTCTCTGAGACCGCGGCATTCCTCGCAGATCCCGACTATCGACTTGTTGCAGGGTGGTATGCGGAGATCATCAGCTCAACACAGCGGCACCCTGACGATAGTCGGAGCCTGGTTTGAGTACTCCTCCGCTTCCGATTAGATCGGAGCTTCACAAAGGGGTCTCACCATCCGCTGGCGGGTGCTTCAGAGTTCGTCTTTTGGCGCTCGGGGTCACCTGCGCGAAGTGGGGCTCCCGGCTTCGGCAAGCCCCCCCGCTGCCGACATGGTCGGCGGCCTCGGGCGTGCATTCGATCCCGGATCGACGGACGTCCGCTTCTGTATAAGCCTCGTCGGTGTGCAGCGCAGCACGGCCATGGCGGTGAATGTCGGCAGATGACCCATCGCGTCGTTCGCGCCAAGTGCTGCAAAATGACTGCTCTCCGGTGACGAGCGGACGAGCCACAACCGCCTGTTGAGGTCTCAGGTTGACCCGTTGCGGACATTCACTCGTCGTCGCTTCATACATGACACGCTTCAAGTCCAAGGAGGCTGCAATCGTTCCGGGCTGGGGAACATGGCGAGCCAAAGGCTGCGCGCGATCGTCTTGGCGGTGCAAATGACGACAGCGGCCGGCTCAGGCGCGAAGGTCTTTTCGCAGGCCTCTCGGAACAATCCAAGCCATATCTCAAAGTCACCGTCTTGCACTTCAGCAAGTTTGATGTGCGCCGGTACCGGACGCCCTTTGTAGGTGCCAGTCTTGAGCAGAACTGACGACCAAAAGCGCTTCATAGTCGCAAGGTGTGCCGGACGGTCATCAATATGGGCGGAGAAGATTGGCCCGAGACGTGGGTCAGACCAGACTTGATCATAAAATGTATCGACGAGCGCCGCGATCTGCGCCTCGGTGATCGAAGCATGCGCTGGTGCGCGAAACCCAGCTTCGCGCCCCTCCATAGAGCCCTCTCTCACCCATTACTTTTCGTCTTCAAGGCGAATGATACGCACAACTCGACGGCGGCATTGAGTGGCAGTCGCGGCACCGCGAATGCGCCGCGCGCGTGACGGCCGGCGTTGCTCAACACCTCTTCGAAAAGCTCCGAGGCCGCGTCCAGCACGATGGGTTGCGATTGAAAGTGGTCGGCACTCGCGATGTATCCGTCGAGCCGCAAGATACCATCAAGATTTGAAAACCCGTCCGTTACCGAGGAGATTTGAGCGAGCACATTGAGCGCAGCGACGCGACACGCCTCGCTGCCTTCATCCAGGGTCAATTCCAAGCCGACACGCCCCTGAAAGGCAATGCGTCCGTTTTGGATTGGGAATTGACCAGAGACAAACCCAATGCCCTGTCGAACCACGACCGCAGCGTAACGGCCTGCCGGCAAAGGCGGTTCTGGAAGCATAATGTTCGACATGACTTATCCCACTTCGAAGACGATGTTGCCCACCGCATCGCCGGCGGCAAGGCGCGTATGAGCCAGTTCCGCCTCTTCCAACTTGAATGTCCGATCGAGGGTTGGGCGGATGGTGCCTTTGACGACCTCGTCAAGCCCCCAACGGAGATGATCAACCCCACCCATAAGCGTTCCGGCAATGCGCTTTTGCGGGAAGAAAACCGACCGGACTGGCAAGACGGCTTCAAGGCCCAGGACATTCCCCATCAGGACGGTCAGGCCCAACGGACGTGTTGCATCGACTGACCGGGCAAGATTGGGCCCACCAAGATTATCAATCACAACATCAACGCCGCCGCCTGACCAATCTCGCACGGCGTCGACCGAACTGTCGTCCAGACCAACAACAAAATCAGCTCCTAAAGCTTCGACGAAATCACGCTTTGATGGCGATCTAACCGTTGCTGCAACGCGCGCTCCGAGCGCTTTCGCGACCTGCACCATGAACGATCCGGTACCCGATGCACCTGCATGAACGAGAACCGTGGTCCCTGTCGTGACCGCTCCGACGGTCCGCACAGCTTGGACCGCTGTGACCAGCGCCATGGGTAGCGTGGCCAAATCAATTGGCGAAAACCCGTCGGGTGCCGGTAAGGTCCAACGCGCGGGCGCGGTCATGTATTCGGCGTAGGTGCCGTTCTCCGCCAGCCCGCGGATCGCATAGGAGGAAGACGCCGCGAGGAACTCCGCCCCGTGGTCCTTTGGGTCTGTGGGGTAGCCTGGCATGGGTATGACGCGATCACCCACCGCAAAGTTGATAACGTCGCTCGCCATCTCTTCAATGATGCCAACGGCATCAGATCCGAGCACGTGGGGAAAGGCGAGATCTGGGTTCACCCCGCCCTCCCGGATGTAGTGATCGAGCCGATTTAACCCAGCCGCCTCGATGCGAATGAGCAATTCGCCCGGCCCAGGGCTCGGACGAGGGAGTTCGGATAAAGCAAAGACGGAAGGGTCGCCAAATCGTGTGATGGTCGCGGCTTTCATTGTTGCCTCCTTGGTTCCAGCCCGAGAGTGAGTTACGATTCGAGACTGAACTAAGCAGCGGAGGCCATGTCATGGAAGACGGCACGAATTCCCCACTTGGTTCCCTTTTGGGAACAGATGCCGGCTGGCCGGACGATCATCTCGACGGGCTCTACAAAGGCGCCTACGACCCAGATATCTGCCCGGTGCGGCATGTTTTGAAAGGCATTGCGGACAAGTGGACGATCTTGATCCTCGCGGGGCTCAAAGCCGGCACGCAGCGGTTTTCGGACTTGAAACGCCTTGTCCCGGATGTCTCGCAACGAATGTTGACGCAGACCCTTCGCAAGCTGGAGCGGGATGGTTACGTGACCCGCGAGGTGACGCCCTCAATCCCACCGCGCGTTGACTACGAGTTGACCCCGCTTGGCCGCTCTCTCATCGCCCAGTTGGTTCCACTCGCCCGCTGGGCGGAAGAACATCGGGCAGCAGTCTGCTGCGCACGCGAAACTTATGACCGGGCGAATTCTTAATGCTCGGAACCACCAGGAAGACTTCCCCTTATGGCCCTTCGCGTCATTCGCATCGCTTCCGGTTCTGGAGTGAGGACAGCCACGCCGCCTAGACTGCCCCGCACACCACCCAACTAACGGAGTGTTCGGCTGTACTTTTCACACACTGACCATCCAACCAAGCTTGCACATCGGAAAGCCGATAGATCACGCGGGCACGAATGCCAGCACCAAGCTTGCAGTACTTTGCGCCAGACCCATCCACGCGTTGCCTTTCAAGCGTTCGCGTAGACAGCCCAAGCATGTCGGCCAACTGCTTCGTGTTCAGAAATACGCCCTGCCCACCGGGCAGCGTTGGAGAATTCGACATAACCAATCTCCAAGCCGCAGCGTGCCTCTTGTCTTCAAGTGGAAAGATTGGCTGCTGTGTGGGGAGCCTCGCGCCTGGCTGAAAAAACGGCATCCCTAAAGTAAAAAATCGGCGCGTCATCTGGGCTGGGGCGGGCTGCCTGCCGCCGTGCGGCGACATCGCCAACGCGTCCCCAAAAACCGCATACAGTCACCTCTGGTGACTACTGGGTGAGTACTAAATCTCTTCCGCCGCGCTGGGATTCTTACCTAACCCCTTGAAACCATTGGTGCCGGCTGAGGGACTCGAACCCCCGACCCACTGATTACAAATCAGTTGCTCTACCAGCTGAGCTAAGCCGGCCCCAGGTGCCTGCCCACGCGTCAGACGCGTGTCAGCACGTTGGGCGCGTGTTAGCGCGTTTGGCGCGTGGGTGCAAAGGCCAAACCGACGGCGCACGCGCTCATCGCGCGGACGATTTTGGGACGGACGTGTCCTACACTGGCGCAGGCGCGCTGTATCGCCTGCATACGGGCTGTCCCGCCTGGTAACATCGCGGCGCTCAGTTGGGCGCCGCGCCGATCACAGCCTGAGGCATCGGCCGCTGGCCCAAGCCGTGCATTGCGCTTGCGCAGAAAACATGGTGAGCGCAGCATCGCGGCGGGCATTGCAACGTAAGTGCAGCATCGCGGCGCCCGTGGCAACGCAGGCTGCGCACGCGGCGAACCATGCTCAAACGTTCATCCGCCGCAGGTTGGGGCACCATGGGCGGCCGATCGACCGCGAGACAACAAGTAAGAGGCCGGCCGCTTGCCCCGTTTGGCGAAACGACGGCCAAAGCGTACCTGAAAGACGGGTCATGAACATGCGCCCTGAGATGATCACCCCGAACGAACCGAGCGCGGCGCCCGTCGTCGCCTGGGTTTGCCTTGATACCGAGGTGCTGGCGCCCGACGATGCGTTAGAAGAGCGCCTGCGCACCTGGCGGCGCCACCCGTTGTTGCATCAGGTTGCAGCGCCCTTTGAAGGCGGCGGGTTCACGCGCACACCGTCCGACGCGGGGCTCAGCCAGGCGGCCACCGACCCCGCGTTGCGTTGCTATGATCGCGCCATGCTGGAGCGGCTGCGCAGCGCACACGCGGCCGGCTTCACGATCGTCGCCATCAGCAGCAAGCCGGTGGCCGAAGCGCGCGCGATCGCGCTGCACGTGGGCGCCATCGACCGTGTGGTGCCCATCGAACGAACGGCATCGGACTCACCTGAACGTGCCGGCAACGAAGCGCCGCCCCACCAACTTGCGCACGCGCTCGCCAACACACCGCTTGATGGCGTCGGCCCCAACCCGGAAGTGCGCCACGTCAGCCGTCTCGCCGATCTCAAAACAGCAACCACCGAAGCTGATCATGCCAAAGGCGCACCGCGACGGCTAACGCCTTACGTTCGCGCGTTACGCCCGCATCAATGGTTCAAGAACGCACTCATCGGCGTGCCTCTGGTGATGGCGCATCAGGCGCTCAATCCGGCTTCGATGGGGGCGGTCGCCATCGCCATCATCGCGTTCAGCCTGTGCGCATCCGCCGTCTACATCATCAACGATGTGATCGACCTCGACGATGACCGGCGCCATCCGCGCAAGCGCAACCGCCCGTTTGCCGCGCGCGATCTCCCGCTGCTGCACGCGCCCGCCATGATAGCGGGCTTGCTCATCACGTCGTTTGCCCTGGCCTTGGCCCTGCCCACGGCGTTCATCGCGTTGCTCGCGCTCTATTTCGCAATCACCCTTGGCTACTCGCTCGTCTTCAAGCGCATGCTGCTCGTGGACGTGATCACGCTTGCCAGCCTCTTCACCGTGCGGGTCCTGGCCGGGTCAGCAGCGCTCGCGATCCCGCCGTCATTCTGGCTGCTCGCCTTCTCGGTGTTCCTGTTCTTCTCGCTCGCGCTGGTCAAACGCTACACAGAGCTTGCCAACGAGGTGCAGGTCCGCCGCTTCTTCGAACGCGACCGCGGTTACCGCAATGAGGACCGCGAAACGCTTTCGCAGCTTGGCATCGCGAGTGGCATGATGGCGGTGCTGGTGCTCGCCCTCTACATCAATTCCGACGTGGTGAGCGGACTCTACCCGCGGCCCTACCTCATCTGGTTGCTGTGCCCGTTGATGATGTATCTGATCGGGCGGATCTGGATCTTGGCGCGGCGCAGCCAGCTTCCCGATGATCCGGTGTTCTTCGTGGTCACCGATTGGCGCTCGCTGGTGATCATGGCGTTGGGCGGAGCGTTGCTCGTCGCGGCGGCTTGGTGATCGACGGTGGCGCAACGAGACTGTGAGAGTTGGGGGCGATTGCCGCATTTGCGTAATGCTGCGCGCCAAGTGCACCCGCTGACACCTCACGTGCTAGGCGCAGATGGTCACCGTTCGCCCGCAAGCCCGGCGCCCGCAAGCCCGACATCTGCGCTCGTCTACGGCAATGGACGCTCCTACGGCGACACCTGCCTCAATCCGGGCGGAACGCTCTATCGCGGACGCGCGGCGGCACGGCTGCTGGCGTTTGATACCGCAACAGGGCTCATCACCGCAGAAGCGGGCATGACGCTCGCCACGTTGCTCGCGATCACGGTGCCGCAGGGTTGGTTCCCGCCGGTGGTCCCCGGCACCACGTTCGTGACGCTGGGTGGCGCGGTCGCCAACGACATTCACGGCAAAAATCACGTCACCCACGGGACGTTCGGATGCCACGTGCGCGCGCTAACCTTGGCGCGGAGCGATGGGACCACGCGCACGTGCAGCACGCAGGCGCACGCAGAGCTCTTCGCCGCGACCATCGCCGGCATGGGGCTGACCGGCGCGATCATGGATGTGACGCTGCAGTTGATGCGCGTGCCCGGTCCCTTCATCGCTGAACGTTCGCAACGCTTTGATACGCTCGATGAGTTCGCCGCGCTGTGTCTAGAAGCTGATCGCTTGCACGCCTATTCGGTCGCCTGGATCGACACCATGGCACGGGGGCACGCGACGGGCCGCGGCATCATGATGGTCGGCGATCATGCGGCAGCGCCCGCGGTGCCCGGTGGCGTTGATGGCAACGGGAATAACGATGGCAACCGTGATGGCGATGGCCTCACCGGCGCCAATCCGCCATCAGAAATGCCGTCGGGATCGCGCGTATTAACGCCCCGGCTCAGCGTCCCCTTCGCGCCGCCCGTGTCGCTGATCAACCGCTTGACCTTGCGCCCGATGACAGCCGCCTATTTCCACCGCCATCCGCCTGAACCGCGCCTGCGACGGGTGCCCTACCATGGCTTCTTTTTCCCGCTTGATGGCATCGGCCGATGGAACCGGATCTACGGTCCGCACGGCTTCTACCAGCACCAATGCTTGATCCCCCTGGACCGCGCAGGATCAGAACATGCCGCCATGTTGGACGCGCTCGATCATGTGCGCGCGCTCATCGCAATCACCCAGGATGCGGGGGAGGGATCGTTTCTGACCGTGCTCAAGCGGTTTGGCGCATACACCTCGCCGGGGCTGATGAGTTTCCCGAGGGAAGGCCTGACGCTGACCATGGATTTCGCCAACCGCGGTGCGCGGACGCTTGCGATGTTGGAGCGTTTGGATGCGTGCGTGCGGGAGACGGGCGGGCGGATCTGCCTTTACAAGGACGCGCGCATGAGCCGTGAGACGTTCGCGCACGGTTACCCCAATGCCATCCGTTTTGCTGAGCAGATCGATCCTGGTTTTTCATCGCAGCAATGGCGTCGGCTGACGGGGGAGGGGGCTGACAAGCCAGCCCGCGGGCGCCCTGTCCATGCGTAACCGCGCGCGCATTGAGGGCTACCATGACTGTGCCTAACGGGACGGGGCCTGAGAACACTGGACCTGAGAATACTGGGCCTGAGACAAGCGCGCGCCAGGCAACAGGTTCTGGCGCAAGCCGAGACAAGCACCCGCCGCGGCTCTCGTCACGCCACGCTTGGCTGGCGCTCGCCGCGCTGGCGATCGCCTCCGGGCTCACGTTTGCTGCCCTCGCCGACCCGCTTGCGGCTGCTAGCCTGAGCGATGCCCTCACCGCCGTTCAGGCTTTCGTCACCGCACAGCCGCTCACAGCGCTGATGCTCTACGCTGCCCTGTGCCTGCTTTCACAAGCGCTTGTGGTCCCGAACGGATCGCTGCTGTTGCTCGCCGCAGGCCTTTTGCTGGGCGCCTTGCCGGCAGCCGCGATCTTCTTTGCAGCGCAACTCATCATGACCGCGCCCCTGTTCGCGCTCGGGCGCGCGGGCCTCGGCCGTTGGAGCCTGGCGCACCTGCAAGACGCGATGCCACCCGCCGCGGCGGCGCGTTGGCGACCCACCATCGCAAGGCTGCGCGACGAAGGCATTCTGCTCGCCGTCCTCTACCGGCTAACCCCGGTCTTGCCGAGCGCGATCGTGTGCCTTGCGGCCAGTGCCACCGGGTTGACGTTGCGCGATCTCCTGATCGGCACCGCGCTCGCCGGATGGGTCCGCCCTCTCCTGTTTGCAAGCCTCGGCGAAACGGCCGCCCGCGTGACCACCCTCGTCGCGGTTAAGGAGGACGTCTGGGGCACCTTGTTGTTGCCACTCAGCGCGCTGTTCATCGCAGCCCTGGCGCTGCTCGCCTGGCGCGTTGTGTTGCGCCGTCCCACGCTGAAACGTTAGCGAGCGGAAAGCCGGTTGATGCAACGCAACGCTAACCGTTGCCGCGATCAGCTTTTGCGGAGGCGCGCTTGGCACCCTACATAGGGGGGCCAGGGGCGAACGATCTTCACAGCGCACGTCACACTCACGACACGCGCGTATCATCCACCGACCAGCCGCGGTTGACCCACGTGATGCGGAACGTTGCCCTCGCCATGGCCAAGCCCACCTTACGCGCGCCCACGCAGCACACGTTTATCCTCGCGTGGATCGGTTGCTTCGTGCTCGCGCATATCGCCATAGTCGCTTTCGTCACCGACCTTGACCAGTCCTTCATGCTCGGGGATCGCGCGCAAGATCGCATGGCCAAGTTGTCGAGCCTCCTCCACGCCGGCGACCTCAACCAAACCTTGCGTGTCCTCTTCACCAAAGGCATCCCCGGCGACTACGCTTTCTACGCGCCCGGTTATCTGATGGCCGGTGTGTACGGCATCTTCATCCAGGCGCTCGCGCTTTACGCGGTTGCGCTCTTCATGCTTTACCGTATGAGCGAGGACCTCTTCAGCGCCACGGCGGCGCGCATCACCGTCATCGTCTACAGCCTGCTGCCGGCGACCATCTTCCATCCGCACGCCTTCGTCTCAGAAGCGATTTGCAACCCGCTGCTGATTATTGCGACGGCGCTGAGCGTGCGCTTGATGATGCCTGGACCGGCGGCAACCGCCGAAGCTCGTGAGATGCCAACGGGCCGTTTGATGGCGCTCGGGCTTGCGCTCGCCGGGTTGGTGATGACGCGCTACATCTACCTTGTGGTCCCGTTTTTCGTCTGCGCGCTGCTGGCGCTCGCGGGTTGGCGTCAGGCGCGCGCGGGCGCTTGGCAGGCGGGACTGGTGCTCGCGGTCGCACTGGCACCGGCAGGGCTTTTTGCGCTCGCCCAACAGGCAGCAAGCAGCCAGTACGGTGCGAGCGATAGCGTCGGCGGGCTGCGCTCCAATTTGTTCTTGCGCGCTGAGCGGATGGCCGCGATGGCGCAAGGCGCATCACCGCTGCCCGCGAGCGTCGTTGCGCAACGGCGCATCGCGCCTGAAGCGTTCATCGGCTACGCGGCCGACAATCCCGGCCCACTTGCTCGCACGGTCGTCTCGGACGCTGCCAACATCATCGCCAATCCCGGCGTCGCCATGGTGGCCGGCCGTTTCCTCAAGTTCTTTGACCTGCGCGAACGTTCTTACCGCGACCTCAACAAGTGGCGTGAAGCCCGCGACAAGGGTGGCGCGCTCGCCGTCGCGAAGCTGTTGTGGGAGACATCCCCCGTCGGCTTCATCATGAACGCGGCCGGCCTGCTGGCCTGGGGCGTTCTTTTGCTTGTGGCGCTGTTCGGCGCCTGGCGGTTTGCTCGCGACGCACGCCACACGCTGCCCGTGAAACTGCTGTTGCTCGGGATGCCGGTGCTGTTGCTGGGGCTGACGAGTGTGCTGGCGGGCTACACCCGCTGGGATCATCGCTCGCCGACCGAGTTCATCATCGCGATGGGCTTCGCCCTGGGCGCCATGGCGCTCGCTGAGCTGATGCGCCGCCGCAAGAGTGACACCTCTCAGGCTTGATATCATCTTTGGGCGATTGCGGGTCACCGGTGGTGATCCCGATCGATCGCTGAGATGATCTAGCCGGTGCGTTCAAAGACGCCCGCAAGGTTTGGCATCACGTAAGCCGACCGCCGCCCCAAGGACGCAGCTGCACGGTAGTAAGCCCGCTTCAGCGCGCCTGGTCGACCCACCGTCATGCCGCCATTATACGGCAGATAGAACGGATGGGTCTCAAGATACGCCTCGTAGGACGCGTAATGCAGGAACGATGAGCGGCGCGTGAAGCCCGGCAGCAACCGCTCCAATTGCGGCACCGACCAAAACAGGTTGTCGTTCTCACGGTCCTGCCGCTTGAAGAGCTTCGCGTAAGCTTGACGGGCGGGTAGCGGAAGCTGATGGCAAAATGGCAGGCGCGTATCATGCGCTACCACCGGGAACCATAGGTTGGGCGTGGTGATGATCAAGAAGCGTTTCGTCATGGCGACCAGATCGCGCACCGCATCACGGTTGCGCTGCACATGCTCAAGTACCTCAATGCAGTAGGTGACATCAGCGCTGATCGGCGGCAGCGTGGAGCGGCCCTCTCCGTCGCGCGCGCCAAGAGAGGCGGCATGCCACGTGATGCGCTGATCGAGACCCAGCACTGAGGTGATCGCGCGCCCCGCTTCGGCGCGGGCGGGCTCCGCCTCCATCGCAACGACCTTGGCCGGCGTATAGCGCGCAAACGCGATGGCGAGCCAGCCATAGCCGGCGCCCGCATCGGCGATCACCGTCTTCGAAGTGAGCGTGGTGAAAGCGGCGAGCTGGTCAACGTAGCGCCGCTTGTAGAAGCGCAGCGTCGCATCGATGTCGAGGTTGGCATAGCTGCCTTGGGCAAGATGCGGGATCGCTTGGATCTGAGCCGCTTGCTGAGCCGTGATCGCGCCGGGCGCGCCGTTGGCGTCGGCGTCTGCGAGAAGCGTTGGGTCGGGCGTGGCCATGCTTGCGGGCTCATCCTCTTGCGAAGGCCTTTGCGGCCCCGTGCGCATCGTAGGGGTGGTCGGCATGAAAGACGTGACGGCGAAGCCCGCGGGCCATCACCGCGCGCCATCAAGCGAGCACTCCCTTCAGCGCGCCACCGTCACCTTGCCCCGTATAAGGTCTGTGGTCAGCGCGCGCACGCTCGCCAGACGCCGCAGCGCATCATCGTTCTTTGTGGCGGGCGGGCCCACCAAAACGACGTCGCTGACGACCGGCAGCAGCGCCAACGCGCCCTCATCGTGTGCCAATGCACCCGCGTCGATGATCACCAGATCATAGTCCTCGCTCAACGCGGCCATGCCCGTCGCCAGCCGGCGTTGCTGATGCGCCTTGAGCCGTCGCAAATCGGCAAGTGCAATCGGCAGCAGAGCCAGCCCGGAGCCCGGATCACGCGTCAGAAGGCCGTCGAGATGCGCTTTATTGTCGAGCACGCAAGGGCCATCCTGTTCAAGCGCGCCGACGAACATATCCGACAGTGCCGGCGTCTGGGAATCGGCATCGACCAACAACGTTGCGCGGCCCGCGAGCGCCGCCTGATAGGCGAGCGCCAACGCCGTTGACGACACGCCCGCATCGGGATCGCGCGCCGCCAACAGCACGATTTGCGGACCCGACGGTGGCGCGTAGGCCTGCAACGTCATCAACGCGCGCTGCACAGCTTCGCGGTAGAGGCGCTGCGCCTCGAGCGCGGCGGCGGCCTTGGCGTTGTTAGCTTCATCGTCATGCTGGAGCGCGCCGAGCACGTCTGCGAACGAAACCGGCGGTATGGCGTCGTCAGTCTGCGGTCCGCGACGCTTGATCAAATCGGCAAGGCGATCGAGCCGACGGCCGGATGCCAGTGACGGCAACGCACCGATGAGCGGAAGCCGGCCTAGACTTGCTTTTCCGTTCTTCAGCGCACCTGAGTGGGCGTTGGTTGAGCGGCTGGTCGGCGGCTTTTGCGGTGCTGGCGCGAAGGGCGTGCGTTGATCGACGCTCGCGTCGTCCGCGCCAACGTCACCCGCATCCGAGGACGCGACGGCGGCCTCACCGTTGCGTGCGCGCCGGAAGGCTTGCACGCCGGCCGCGGCGGCACCAGCCGTAGCAGCCGCTAAACCTGCAACGCCAGCACTTCCACCGCGCTTTGGCGGCACCTGTTGATCGTCATCGATGGGCGCGCTTGAAGCAGCAGCGTCCGCGCGCGGGGATGATCGCTCACCACGGCCTACCGGTGATGAGGACGCAGCGTCGCTGCCCCTACCACGAAAGGCGGCCTGTAAGCGTTGCGTGAAGCCGCGGCCCGAGCCGTCGTTGCGCGGCGGTGCTGTTGCCGTTGCCTCGCGCGCTGTCGCGGTGCCAACGCCTGCCGTTGGACCAAGGCCATAGCTTGCGCTGCCCCTCCTCGGGCCAGCCCCTCCACCTGAACCTGAGCTGGACGCAGGGCCAGGGCCGGACGGAGGGCCCGACGCAGGGCTGGGTCCATAGCCGGGGCTAACGCCCGCGACAGCGCGCGCCGCACCCGCATCGCCCGATCCAAACACATAACGTAACCACGCGAGCACGGTGCCCGCCGCCAGGCCCGCGAGCCCCGCAATCGCCAACACCAGCAGCGTGGGCGGAAAGCTCGGCCGCAACGGCACGGTCGCCAACGAGATGATCCGCGCATCGGTGCGGTCCAGTTTTTCCTGCTCTTGGGTCTGCTTGGTGCGCGTCAGAAAGGCCTGAAAGACCGCGCGCGCTGCCTGCGCTTCACGTTCCAGTTCCCGCAGTTGAATGAGTGCCCGGTTGTTCTTCGCCGCACGCTGCTCAAGCTTCGCCAAATTCGCTTCAAGCGTCTTTTCGTTCTTTGAGGCCACATCGAACGCGACTTTCGCCGACGCTTTCAACCGCGTGAGTTCACGCTGCAGCGATCGTTGCAGCCCGGTCCGCTCCGCCCGCGCGCGGGTCAAATCGGGATGGGCTGGCCCCAAGCGCTGTCGCAGTCCCGCAAGTCGCCGCTCAATCCGCGACAGGGATGCCCGCAAATTGCTCAGCACCGCATAGCTCAAAGCTTCAGGCGTATCGCCCACAGCGACCGGATTGCCGCCGGCGCTGAGCTGATCGAGCTTCGCCTTCGCAAGCGCCGTTTCGGCGCGCGCCCTCGTCAGGTTCTCGTTGAGCTGGCGCAGTTGCTGCTCAGCGTTGAGGATGCCGGGCGTGCCGAGCAAACCGTTCGCGGCCCTGAACGCCTCGACGCGCTGCTCAGCTTCGCGCACACGCTTGCGCAGATCTTTCAGCCGCCCCGCCAGCGTCTGCGTCGCCGCCCGCGTGGTCTCATCCACCAGCCGCGATTGATCGGACACGTAAGTGCGCGCGATCGTGTTCGCGATCAACGCCGCCTTTTCGGCATCCGTCGACATGACCGCCACGCGAATGACGTAGGTGTTCCCCGCCCGACCGACCGCAAGGTGGCGATCGCGCAAGCGGGTGAGCGCAACGAGATCGCGGTTTTGCGAGGGCAGTTTCTCAGGTTGAAAATCAGGCAGCAGCGGGCCGACGAGATTGCGCAAGCGCATCCGCAAACCAAGACCGCGCGGCTTGTAGAACTCTTCGTCTTGTCCGAGCTTCAGTTCGTTGACCACGCGCTGCAGGATCGCGTTGGAGCGGATCAACTCGCTCTGGCTATCGACCAGCAGCGTATCGGCGCCCACCGACGAACGCCCAAGCCCGCGCGGCACGACTTCACCTTCCACCAATGGCTTGGCGCGCGGATCGAGCAAGATTTCCGAATGCGTTTCGTATTTCGACGGGGTCAGCAACAAAAACGCGATCGCCGGCAAAACAAACAGCACAGCCGTCCAAAAGATCGTCGCCTTGCGCGCCCACAGGGCCAGGCCGATTTCACGCAACTCACTCACGGCAGTTTGATCCTGCACAATTTCTCCCGGCACGCCGGGGACGCCGACACGGAACACGGCCCGTGCAGCGCTGACACCATCGGGGACCACCGGCCGCATGTCCATCGCTGCGCTCCTGGGTTCACGCTCCAATCCATGGGCCCAGGTGTGCAAACTTTAGGCCGCGACGACCGCGCATGCACGCTCGCTTGGTTAACAGGCTTAATCCGCAAAACCCAACCTAGGTGGTCGCGCTAAGGTTTCAGCTCGCCCGCCCCGCGCGCATGAACATGAAGCGCTTCCGCAAGATCGTTACGGTAACGCTGTAGTGTCACGGCGCCATCGAAGCGGCTCATAAGCTCTTCAGACGCCGAAGAAATTCGCCGGCGCAGAGCTTCGTTATCGCGCTTGAGCGCACATAAGCCTTGTGAAATTTCTTTCATGTCGCTGGGATTAACGCCAATGCCAACGTGCAAGCCTGACAGATAACCATCAATACCGGTGCTGCGTCCGTAAAGGATCGGCACGCCGGCAAACAGCGCTTCGGTATAAACCATACCGAATGTTTCATTTCGGCTTGGCAGAGCGAGCGCCAGATAGCGCGGCAGCCGAGCGAGGAACGCATCGTTCGAAACGGCACCTTTCAAGGTGACGCGGTCCTCAAGGTTGAGCCGCGCGATCAGCGCTTGCAGCTGAGCCCGTGACGCATCCGTGCCGGCGCCGAAGACGTCGAGCCTGGTTTCGCCCAACGCTTCGCCCGCGATCGCGAAAGCCTTGATCAGCCGGGCGATACCTTTCTTGCGGGCGATATCGAGGTTTGCCGCGATCACGAAGGCGTCTTCAGGGGGCTGCGGCTCAATCGGCGTACGCGCGTTGCGCACGATGTTGGGCAAAAGCTGCGCCTGCGCGGCCTTAAAGCCCGTGAAGCGTTCAAGCTCCGCCCCGTACCAAGCTGAAACCAGATAGACACGCGCCGCCCGCGCGGTCAGCCGTGCAAGGCGTGGCCGGTAGGTCGGCTTGTAGCGCAACACCTTGCGTTCGACTTCGCCGCGTACCGAAAGAAACAGCGGAACGCCAAGCTGCGTAGCGAGCCGCTCGCCTGCGAGCCCATCGAAGGTGAGCCGGTGCGCGTGGATCAAATCCACGTGGAAGTCTTCATCGCGCAGGATGCGAGCGATCGTCTTAGCGACCGCATCGAACATAGCCCCTAGCCCGACACCGAATGGCAGCCCGTGATGGCCGACGGCGAAGAGTTTCTGGTTCGCCGCAGGGGGTGAGCAGCGAACGAGGTAGGCTTTTCGTGGATCCGCCAAACGCTTCAGCGAGATGATCACATGGTCGACATCAACGGTGCCATCGATGAGCGCCTTGACCGCCTGCGTGGTCGGCTCACGTACCTCATCGGGGTAGTCGCCGGTGATGTGCAGCACCACAGGCCGCCGCCCATGCGCGGTGTGGAAGGCCTCAAGGCGCGCTGTTGAGCTTTGGCCTTGATCTGCGGCATGGCGCTCCGGCTCAGCTGCCGATACGGCGGTGCCTGCCGCCCGCTTTGTCGAAGCGTCAGCCATCGGGTTCAGCCGCCACCGTACATTTCAGGCAGCGGCGCGCCGATGAAATGGCGTACCTTCCCGCGGTTCAGCCAGGCTCGCATACGCATCCGTAGCGCGCGCCCACGGTCGAGCGGTCGCAGCAGGCCTGATAGAGCGTAAGCAAGAGCGCACTTCCCCAACGCATCGCCAAAACGGACCAGGCGCCACGCGGTCCACATTGTTGACCGACCCAGACGACCATGATCCAGACCACGATGACCATGACCACGATGATCATCACCACCATGACCTTGTGAGGCTTGCCCCGAACCACCCGTTTGCGTCGCCATCTGGGGCGACAGCATCAACTGCGCGTAGGTCTGGCCGGCGCGCAGCATCCGCGTCTTGAGATAGCCACGCTGCAACCGCGCCGCAGGCACCCGCTCGAACACCTTCGCATCATCGGTCGCGACCAACTTCAGCCCGGCGCAGTGGGCTGCGTAAAAATAGGCGGTATCTTCACCACCGGTGCGGCCGAGGCGCTCGTCGAACGTAAGGCCGGCGCGCCTGAAGCCGTCGTAGCGCATCAACACGTTGCTGGTGCGCCCCGTGGTCAGCACGCGTCCGCGCTTGCCCCAGGGCACGTGCATCGGGTTCGCGGCAACCAGCCACGCCGGCGTGTCAGCGGGATAATGCGGGAACACGGGCCCCACCACCGCATCCGCATTAAACGCGTCGAGCGCCCGCACCATGCGCTCAAGCCAATCGGGGGCGGCCCACTCATCATCATCGATGAACGCCAGGTAGGTCGCATCGCCAGCAAGGTCGAGACAGGCGTTGCGCGCGATCGCGATGTTGCGCGCGCCGACCCGGCAAGTGGCCACAGGGGGCGCGTTAGCGCCTTCGCGCTGCAGCCAGGCGTTGACCCGGGCCGTGGTGGCGCCGTCGGTTGAATCATCGGCGACCGCGATCTTTAAGGTCAACGCACGCTCAAGCCGTTGGGCAGCGATGCTGTCGAGCGTGCGCAGCAGGCTTTCACGACCACCGCTGGCGATGGCGACGCACAACGTCTCGCGAGCGTCGGTTTGCCCTTGAGGCGAAGCTTGCACCGCCAGCTGCGCCCCCCCACGCGAGGCATCCTGCATCACCGCCCTCCTGCGCGCGGCGTCCACGAGACGAGCGCCATCACGATCAGGAACATCAAACTGAAGAGCGAAAATCCCCGCATGTAAGCGGTCTCAAACATGTTGTATCCGAGCATGAAAACGAACAGCGTCAGCGCCAGCCACCCGGCCACCGCATCACGCGCGACCAACCGGCCGATACCGGCCATCACCGCGAATAACAAAAACGCGAAGAGCGCCGCGGCAGGTATGCCACCGGCCAACAACAGGTCGATGTAACCGTTATGACCTTGCGGCATTTTCGCAACGAACCCTGGGCCTTCCCGCAAGGATGGTGAATTGAAGCCCGCGCCCCAGAACGCTTCGTAGCCATAGCCGCGCCAGGGCGCTTGCGCGATCTTCTGCATCGCGAACGCCCAGATGTCGGTGCGTTGCGTCAAGGTGGGGTCGCCGAACAGCGTTTTCGCGACGGCCCCGAAATCCCACAGCCGCAAGCCGGCGCCCATCGCGTAAAGGCCGCCCAGCGCGAAAACCCCCGCTGGAATGCTCAGCGCCGGCGTCAAGCGGGCGCCGCGCGTGATCGCCACCAAAGTAAGGCCTACGACCGGGGCGAGGATGCCAAGGCCGATCGAGGTCTTCGAGTTCGAGACGACCAGCAGGAGCATCGCGACCAACGCTGTGCCGGCGCCCAACACCCTCAGCACGAATGGCCCCTGAGCGGCCCTGGATAGGCTCACCATCAAGATGCAGGCGGCCACACCTCCCAGCACGTTCTTGTGCGGGTAGATCCCGGCATGGCCGAGTGGGGTCGGTGGTTTGATGACGAGAGCGACCAGGTTCAACGCTGCAACAAGCGCGAGCGCCAGAAAGATCGCGTTGAAGCCCCGCCGCCACGCGCCACAGGCGTTGGCTGCAAGTGCTACGGCCGCGGCGATGATGGTCAGCATCAGGCCACGGCGCAGCGTGATCCCAGGCTCAACGCTCCAAGTGGTCGAATAGAGCGCCCAACCCAGGTTGGCGATGAGAAGGGCCAGCGACACCGTTGCGAAACTGCTCAACCGCCCGGCGCGGTTCAGCGCGAAGGCGAGCAAACTGAACAGCAGCATGGCGGGGAAATAGAGCCGGTTCAGCGGACCTGATTGTTGGTCGGGTGCGGCCGGGATGAAGTCGGCCATCGCTGAAGGTGGCGGGGCCGGCGCTTCGATCAAAGGCCACAGCAGGGTTGGATGCAGCACCATCGCCGCCAAGATGAAGCTGCCCAGCAGGGACGAGAGCGTCGCGGCCGGCGCAATGGCTGGGGCGGCCGGCTCCAGCCTCATAGGTGCCACGGTCATTCGGCCGTTCCCCTTGCGCGCGCCGAAAGCGGCTGCGGATCTCGAAACAGCTTTGCAACAAGGATGCCGATCCACATCAGCAGAACGGCTTCACCCGCAATGACGGCGATGATCGCAGCCCAAGCGGGCACCTCCAACAGCAACGCCAACAGCAACAACGCCGATACCATCGCCGCGGCCATCGAGGCGTAGGCGAGCGCGCGCAACCGGTAGGCGGCCTGCAGCACCGTCGACAGCATGATACGCGCCAATGCGAGACCGGTGTAGATCCCCCACAGCGCCGTGACCACCGCGATGTCGGCATAGCGACCTTTGAACACGTAAGTTTCCGCGAGCGGCCAGGCCAGCACCAACGCCATGGCGTAAGCGAATGCCAGCAGCGAAACCAGGCTCAGGCCCTGCCACAGAAGGCGCCAGGCAGCGTCGCGTTCATCACGCGCGAGCAAACCGGCGAACGCGGGGCGTACAATCCGTACCCAGGCGCTGGCGAGCAGCACAAGCGGTCCCAACAGCAGGCGTCCAGCTTGCACCGAAGCGACGGCGGCGGCATCGCGCAGCACCTCAAGCACAACCACATAGGCGCGGTTATGCGCCTCCGTCACGCTGGCACCGGCAAGGCTCCAACGTGTGTCGCGCCAATGTTCGCGCCAATAGGTCTGCGCGACCGCGGCCCCACCGGTGATGGGGTTCACGGGGCGCGTTTCGCCAAGCGTGGTCAGCAGCAAAGCCAAGGCGTTGGCGAGCGCGATCGCGCTTAACGTCGCCGTTGACGGCGCAAGGGTGCCCCAAAGGATGACCGTAAAGGCAACGGCGCTCACGGCGAAGACAAGATCGAGGACCAAGCAGCGTTCCACGCGATCGGTGGCGATGAAAAGGCTGCGCGCACGCTCGCGCCCGAGCGTCAGATAGGCGCCGGCGAGCCCGGCGAGAATGAAGCTTGGATCGCGGTGCGCGATGATAAAAAACGCCAGAGCAACGACGACGCCCGCCATCCGTAACAGAAGATCAAACGATACCAGATCATCAACGGTACGCATCCGCAGCGCGCCCGTACGCGCCGGGATCAGAACCGAAAGCGGCGTCGAGATCAGCGCGTTATGCAGGCTCGTCAGGATCAAGATGACGGTGAGCGCGTAGACGTAGCGCCCGAACTCCATCGGCGTCGCATAAGCGATCAGCGCAAAACTCACGGCCATGTTGAACAAGCTGAGCACAGCCTGGTCGATGACGCCGAGCAAGAGGGATTTGCGCATCATCATCCAGGATCATGCGCCCCCATACGTTGCCCGAAGGACCAGCGTGCCCGTTCCGAAAAGGTTCCGCTTGGCCGTGAATCAGACGTTCTTGCGCGCGGGGGCTCAGCGGTTTTTCGCATAGGCCTTGAGGAAGTCGGTGATGATCCGCACGATGCCGCGCGATAGCACCTCATCGAAGGCGGCGATGAAGGTATCGACGTCTTCGCGGGTGCAAATCAGCGGCGGTTCCAGCCGGATCACGTTGCGGTTGTATTCGGTGAAGGCAACCAGGACCGCGTGGTCGCGCAGCAGGTGCGCGCCGATGAAGCCGGCAAGCGAGCCCTTGAGTTTGTCGTCAAGGACGGATAGCGCCTGTTTCATGCCGAACGGCAGCGTGCGCGAGAAATCCTGAAACTCGAGCCCGACCATCAGCCCTTGTCCGCGCACATCCTTGATCAGCGTCGGGTACTTCGTTTGCAGCCCTTCAAGCGCCTCGATCAGGTAGGCGCCCACGTCGCCGGCGTTCTCGATGAGGCCCTCGTCGTAGAGCAGGTTCAGGCCTTCGATCGCCGTGCAGCACGCTTCCCCGATCCCACCGAACGTGGCCGGGCCGTGGATCAACGCCGTCTTCGGCGCGCCATAGGCCTGCATATAGATCTCGCGCCGCGCGATCATCGCCGCCATCGCGCATTTGCCAGCCCCGAGCGACTTTGCAAGCGCGGTGATATCGGGCACCACATCGGCATGCTCAAACGCGTAGAAGCGGCCCGTACGGCCCATGCCGCACTGCACCTCATCGGCGATCCACAATACCTTGTGGCGGTTGCACAGCGCACGAAGATCGCGCCAGAACGCGACGGGCAACGTGTTGATGCCACCGCCGCCCTGGATCGTCTCAAGGCACACGATCCCGACCTCCGGGTCCTCGGTGATCGCCCGACGGATCGCGTCGAGATCGCCGAACGGCACTTTGACACCGGTGTTTAGCAGCGGGAATTTTGAGCGGTAGAGCGCGCCATCCGTGATTGAAAGCGCGCCTTTGGTTTTACCGTGGAACGAGTTCTCCGCGTAGACGATCTTCGAACGCTTCGGCCCTTGCACCTGCTCAGCAAGCTTGATCGCAGCTTCCATCGCCTCGGAGCCTGATGAGCCCAGGAACACCATGTCGAGGTCGCCCGGCGAGAGCTGCGCCAGGTTGTGCGCCAAGGCACTGGCGTACTGCGAAAGGAACGCCATCGCGATCTCGTGGCGCTTTTCATCCTGGAAGGTTTTGCGAATGGCGAGGATGCGCGGGTGATTGTGGCCGAAGGCGAGCGAGCCGAAGCCGCCGAAGAAGTCGAGGATGCGGCGCCCGTCGCGGTCGATGTAATGCATGCCCTCGGCGCGCTCGATGATGACGCGGTTGAAGCCGAGCAGCTTCATGAAGTGGAGCTGACCGGGGTTGAGGTGGGCGCAGAAGTGCTCGGCGATCGTGCGGGCATCGAGCGCCTTGGCGTCTTCAACGCTAAGCAGGGCGGGCTTGGGCAAAGGTGCTTTCACCGTTGCGGATGGGGCCACAATAGGTGTGGCCCCAGGCGCTGGGATCGACCCTGGTGCTGGCCCAGGCCCTGCCGCAACCGCGGCCGCGACCGCTTTATCGGCACCGGTTTCATCGGCGCCACCAGAGTGCATCGCCGCATCCGGCGAAAGCGTGTCGGCAGCGTTCACGTCCCGCCTGTCATCCTGCACGTCATCGCTCCGCGCTTTGAGCGTGGGCGTCTGTGTTCCATCCAAGCCGGTTGTCATGGGCGCCGCTCCTTTTG
>JBCBJZ010000017.1:0-34738 GCA_038522635.1 Pseudomonadota bacterium
CATCTTTGGGCGATTTCGGGCTCACCTGTGGTGATCCCGATAGATTGCCCGATGATCTAAGAAGGGCGCTTACCCTTTATTGCTTAGGCCGCTGCATCAGCAGAATGAGCGGGATCGAGGCGGCCGAGATCACCGTGTAAAGCACGAACGCATTGACGTAACCGATCATCGCCGCCTGCCGGTTGATCTCGCGCGCGAAAGACGCAAGCCCTGCAGCACTTTCGAAGTTGTACGCCCCCACCGCCCACGGCATCGACAGCACCGTATTGAACGGCGAAACGGCCTCGCTCAGCCGCGCGTAATTGAGTGACGTGGTACGCACGATCTCCGCGACCGCGATCGAGATGAACAAGCTCGATCCCATGTTCCGCAGCAGGTGGAATGTCGCCATCGCCTCGGGTCGAAACTTGGGCGCCAAGGTCGCGAACGTCACCACCGTCATTGGCACCCACATGCAGCCCACAGCGACACCCTGCATCAGCGAATTGGCGATCAGGATCTCGGGCGTCATGTCGAGGCTGAGCGTCAGCATCCAATAGCCGGACGCGGTCTGGATGAGCGCGCCGGCCAGCATTTGCACGCGCGGGTCGATCCAGGTGACCCACATGGCGATGAAGAAGCCGAGGGCGGCGCCGGCTCCGCGCCAGCCGACAACCTCACCGATGAGCGAATCTGGATAACCCACGTGCTGCTGCAGGAGCGGCGGTAACAACACCATCGGCGCGAAGTTCAGCATGCCAAAGATCGAAACCAAGACCAGTCCGAGCGAGAAGTTTCGATCACGCAACAGCGACAACGTCAGGAACGGCGCGCGGTAGGTCAGGGCGTGCGCGAGAAAGATGTAGAAGGCCAGGATCGCGAGCACCGTCTCGATCACGATCTCCGTCGATTGAAACCAGTCGAGCCGCTGACCACGCGAAAAGACGAGCTGCGTTGCCGCGATGCTCACCGACAGCGCGATAAACCCGATCCAATCGAGACCGACCCGTTCGCGATCGGTGTCGGGCGGGATGGCCGCACGCAGGCCGATCACCGCGATGAGCGCAACCGGGACCACCATGTAAAAGCCCCAGCGCCAACCGAAGGCTTCCGCGATGTACCCGCCCAGCGTCGGGCCCAGCACGGGCCCCACCATGTTCGACATGCCGTAAATCGCAATCACCAAGCCATGCTGGCGGCGCGGAAAGGCATCGAACAACAGCGTCTGACCGAGCGGGATGATCGGCGCGCCGGCCGCGCCCTGGACGATCCGCCAGAAGACGAGCGTCTCAAGGGAATCGGCCGCCCCGCACATCAACGTTGAAACCGCGAACGCCGCGACGCACCAGACCATCGTGCCGCGCCGACCGAACCGCGCCACAAGCCAGCCCGTCATCGGCGTGGCCACCGCGGTCGCGACGATGTTGAACGTCATCACCCAGGCGACCTCGTCCTGGGTCGCTGAAAGCGCGCCCTGCATTTGCGGGAGCAGCGCGGTGGAGATGAGGATGGTGGCCACGAACGCCGTCGAGGCCAGCACGATCATCGACAGGATCGCCCAGCGGTGCGCGGTGGAGATCTGGTACTGCGCATCATCAGCGCCGGGCGGAGCGCTGGCCTGGGGGGGATCAGGTGGCTTAGGCGGCTTGGGCGGTCCGCGATGCGCACTTGAGCCAGCTGGCTGATCGGGACGGAGCGTCGCTGTGGAACCACGCGCCACGTCCATCAACCTCTACCTAAGCTTCACCGCATCCTAGCCTTGAGATATACGTCAGGCTTATAGTAACCTGCAATACGGTTGCGCGGGTTACGGTTGTCGTGGCTACCAACTGGGCCCTTAGCGCGCGACCAGAGGGGACTGTCAGCAGGGCGCCTTCCGCTTCGACACAGCCCGGAAACACAGCTCCAGGCCACGGCCAGGACACAGCCAATGACACTGAGGACACGCCGCGTTGGGTGATCATGACGACATCATCATCGGCTACCTGATCGCCGATACATCGCGCCTGATGCGTACCGTGTTCGACCGGCGCATGCGCAAGCTCGGCCTGACGCGGGCGCAGTGGCTGGCGCTGACCCGCCTGCATCGCCAGCCTGGGGTGAACCAGTCCGAGGTCGCTGACATGCTGGAGATCGAGAAAGCGAGCGCCGGCCGGCTGATCGATCGCCTTGAACAGAACGGCTGGGTGGAGCGGCGCGCTGACGCCAGCGACCGGCGCGTGCGCCGCGTGCATCTGACGCCGCACGCTGAGCGTGTGCACGAGGAGATTCTACCGATCGCCGAAGCCACGGTGGATGCGGCCCTGCAGGACCTCTCGGCGCAGGAGCGTAAGCGCCTTCGCGGCTATCTTGAGCGGGTGAAAGCCGCCGTGGTCGCGATGGCCGGTGCCGATGATGAAGCGACGCCGGACGATGAGCGTTTGCGCGAGGAAGCCCAGGCGCAACGCCAGCGCGAACGGGTTGCGCCGTGAAGGGCGGCGGCGCATCGCAGGCGGTGGACGCCCGTCGCGACGCCGAGGAAGCGCCCGCTCGCGAGCATGACGAGGCCCCCGAGACGGAAGCGCATGCGGCATCAGGCGATGCGCCCGTGGCCGAGAGGCCGACTGACGCGCCCACCTCGCCCGCCGCCGACACGCCCGCGCCTTCCGCTGCCCCGGCCACGGCCAACAGCATCGCTGCAAGCGCGGCGGATGCTGGCACCGTCGAGCCCCACGCCCCTTCCGCATGGCGCGTGGCGCTGATGCGCTTCGTGCTGCTGATCGTGATCCCAGCCGCGCTGATCGCTGGTGGCGTCCTTTACTGGCTGTGGGGCGGTCGCTACGTCACCACGAGCAACGCTTACGTCAAAAGCGACATCGCGCGGATTTCCGCAGGCGTGATCGGCCGCATCGCTGCGGTACACGTGCGCGATCACCAACGCATCAAGGTCGGCGACCGGTTGATCACGCTCGACCCCAAGCCCTTCGAACTGGCGCTCGCGCGCGCCCGCGCCGAAGTCGACGCCACCCGCCAGCAGGTCGCAACGCTCATCGCCCGGTGGCAGGAAGCGCGCGCCGCGCTCAAGGAAGCGCAAACGCAAGAGGCATTCTTCACCAAGCAGATGAAGCGCCAAAGGCGTCTGACGCGCCGCGGGGTCGTCTCCTCGGCCCGCTTCGAAGAGATCGAGAACCGAGCGGCAAGCGCGCGTGATCGGATCGTGGTCATGCGTCAGCGCCTCGCCCGGGTGCGCGCGCAATTGGGGCAACGCCCGGCCCGCTTGAAGATCGATTCCCACCCGATGGTGCGCGAGAAACTTGCAGCGCTGCAGACCGCGCAGTTCAATCTGTCGCAAACCAAGATCACCTCGCCGATCGCGGGAATCGCGGTGAACGTGCGCGTGCAGCCCGGCGAGCAGATCAGGGATGTCGGCACGCCGTTATTCGCGATCGTCAAAGCGGGCGATGCCTGGGTGGAAGCCAACTTCAAAGAGACCGAACTGACCCACGTGATCGCCGGCCAGCGCGCGACGATCACACTCGACATCTACCCCGACGTGACGTTTGAAGCGCAAGTCGCGAGCATTTCGCCGGCCACCGGCGCCGAATTTGCGATCCTGCCGCCGCAAAATGCGTCCGGGAATTGGGTCAAGGTGGTGCAGCGCCTGCCCGTGCGGTTGCGCATCATGCCGCGCGAGGGTCAACCCGTGCTGCGCGCCGGCATGACCGCGTCTGTGAGCATAGATACGCAGCGCGAACGCACCTTGAGCCAACTCTGGCGTGGCCTGCTACCAAGTTCCGCTGCGAGCGCGACCCCTAGCGCGACAGCGGTGCCCGCGTCCCCCGAGGCGCCGCCCGCGGCCAGCGCCAAGCCGAAGTAGACGCCGGTGGCCCGCGCCTACGCCCACGCCATCATCACCGGCGGGTCGAGCGGGATCGGCCTCGCCTGCGCTCGCGCGCTCAGCCAAGGCGGCACCGCGCTCACGCTGATGGCGCGTGACGAGGCCAAACTCAGCGCGGCCCGCACCGCCCTTGCCGCGACCCATCCCCGAGGCGCTGATGCCGTGCTAACCTTGAGCGTGGATGTGAGCGATCGCGCCGCGATGGCGGATGCGGTTGCCAAGGCGCTTGCCCATCACGGTCCCTGTGATGCGCTCATCGCGTCGGCCGGCATCGCCCACCCGGGCCACTTCGCCGATATCCCGCCCGACGTCTTCGAACGCTCGATGGCCATCAATTATTTCGGTGTGCTGAACGTGGTGCGCCCCGTGGTTGTGAGCATGCGCGCCCAGGGCCAAGGCGGCGACATCGCCCTCATATCGTCAGGCGCCGCCTTCATCGGGATCTACGGTTACAGCGCCTACGCGCCGACCAAATTCGCGCTGCGCGGACTCGGCGAAGTGCTCCGCCGCGAACTCAAGGCGCACGCCATCCGCGTTTGCGTCGCCTATCCTCCCGATACCGACACACCCCAGTTGGCCGCTGAACAGGCACTGAAACCGAAAGAAACGCAGGCGATCACCGCGAGCGCTGGCGTTTGGTCGGCCGAACGGGTCGCAGATGCGATCCTCACCGGCATGGCGCGCGGGCGCGCGCAGGTTACGCCCGGCTGGGAGCTTTCTGCGCTAAGCCGCATACACAGCGTGATGGCGCCGCTCTTGAATGCCCATTTCGACCGAATCGGCGCGAAAGCCCGCCGCAAGCCGTGAGGACCATGCAGTACTGATCGCGCGTAACCGCATAGGCGCGACCTCAAAGCCACGCTTGTAGGCTAAACACCTGAGATCATGAGGCGTTTACCGCGAAAGCCGTGGTTCTAACACATTTGCATGGTGCTCCAGTCCCACGGGGGCGTCGTGGAAAGATGACTTCACCACAGCGCACCGTTTGGAATCACGATGGCGTTTGTGGTAGCCACGGCAACACGTTGGGGGAATGGCACGGCGGCTGGACACGCCGTGGTATGGGGACACCGATGAGCGATGTGCGACATCCATCTAGCGAAGGCCGATCGTTGAGGCCCAACGCGCTACGGCCCGTGGTGCGCTTAGCGCTGGCTTTGGCCCTGGGCGCGAGCGCTGCCGGGCTTGCCGGCTGCGCGTCCACAAGCGGCGCAGCGAAGAAAGCTCTGAACCCCGATCCGCCTGGAAGAATGTACGCGACCGCAGATAGCTTCCTGCAGCAACGCGACTTCAAGGCCGCGGCGCAAAAATTCGAAGAATTGGACCGCGATCACCCCTACGCGCCCGAAGCGCGCCGGGCCGTGGTGATGGCCGCCTGGGCCTACTACAAAGACGGCAAGTATCCCGAAGCGATCGCCTCGGCGCGCCGCTACACCACCATGCACCCAGGCACCAAAGAGGCAGCCCTGGCGCACCACATCATCGCATCGTCCTACTTCGACGACATCAACGATCCCGCTCGCGACCAGACCGCGACCCGCAAAGCCTTGAAGGAGCTTCGCATCCTTCAGCAGCGCTATCCCCAAAGCCGCTACGCCAAAGAGACCGCCAATCGCATCCGGATTGCGGAAGATATCCTGGCGGCATCGGAGATGAACGTCGGCCGGTACTATCTGAAGCGGAAGAATTACCTCGCAGCGATCAACCGTTTTAAGACCGTGGTGCAGCGCTACCAGACCACGAAGCATGTGGAAGAAGCGCTCATGCGTTTGACCGAAGCCTATATGGCGCTCGGGATCCGCAAGGAAGCCCAGACCGCGGCCGCCGTGTTGGGCCATAATTTCCCGCAATCGCCCTGGTACCGCGACGCCTACCAACTGCTGGCAAGTGACGGCCTGGCGCCGCGCGAGAACCGTGGCAGCTGGATCAGCCGCACCTGGCGCGCCGCGGTGAAAGCGGTCAGCCTGAATTGACGGGCTGCGCAGGCGATGGGCGATGATCGCGTGATCAGGCGGTGGCTTGAAACCTACCGCGCCCAGCACCCTGGCCTCTTGAACAAGTTCGCCCATGCGGTAACGGTGCCTGTGGTCTACGGCGCCGTCCTCGCTTTGCTGACGCTGGTCCCCTACCCCGACAGCTTGCGCGTGATCCCAGGGATCGGCTGGGCCGGAACCTTTACGCTCATCACGGTCATCGCAACGACGTTTGTCTCCTGGCGGCTGGCGCTTGGACTGCTCGCCTTCACACTGGTGCTTTTGACCCTGATCGTTTTGCACCGGAGCTGGGCCGGCGACTTGCCGCTATGGCAGGTGGCCATCGCGTTCGGTGCGATCGCCTTCGTGGTGCAAAAGATCGCACAAGGCCTCGCTGGCGGCGGCGGCGCGCTCTGGCGCGACATCCCCAACGTGTTGATGGGGCCGTTGTGGCTGCTGGCAGCCTTGTATCGGCTGGTGGGGCTGCGCTACTGACAGGCCCGCAGAACGCTTGAAGCGTTCAAGCGCGGCGCCGCGCTTGGTCAGCGATGGCCAGCGACTGGCGCGACGCCACGACGTATTCCCTTCACTACGAAAGGGCCCTTCATGAGCGCAGAGACGTCTTCGTCCGCACCGATCTCGCCGGCAGCCTCGTCACCGGCCCCCTCTTCACCCGCGCCCTCGTCGCCGCATGCCGCGTTGGACGTCAGTGCGCTCGATGACGTGCGCGCGAACGAAGAGCTGGCCTGGCTCGCAGCATCCATCGCTAAGCATGACGCGGCCTACTTCAACGACGATGCACCGCACATCAGCGATGCCGCTTACGATGCGCTCAAACGGCGCAACTCCGCGATCGAGGCGCGCTTTCCGGCCCTGATCCGCGCCGATAGCCCGAGCAAGCGGGTCGGTGCTGCGCCGGCGGAAGGCTTCGGCAAAGTCACCCACCCGGTACCGATGCTCTCGCTCGGCAACGCCTTTGATGACCAGGACGTCCACGACTTCGTCACAAGCGTGCGCCGCTTTCTAACGCTCGATGCCGCAGCACCGCTTACCTTTACGGCCGAGCCCAAGATCGATGGCGTCTCGATCGCCGTGCGCTATGAGCGCGGCCGCTTCGTGCAAGCCGCCACCCGGGGCGATGGCCAGGTGGGCGAGAACGTCACCGCTAACGTCGCCACGATCGACGCCATCCCGGCAAAGCTTAAGGGCAAGGACGTGCCCGACGTGATTGAGGTGCGCGGCGAGATCTATATGGGTGACGACGACTTCGCAGCGCTGAATGCCGCCCAGGCGGATGCGGGCCAAAAGGTGTTCGCCAACCCGCGGAACGCCGCCGCAGGCTCGCTGCGCCAGTTGGACGCCAAAATCACAGCGACGCGCCCGCTACGGTTTTTCGCCTACACCTGGGGCGAGGTTTCCACGCTGCCGGCTGATACCCAGGCAGGCGTGGTCGCGGCCTTCGCTTCGTGGGGCCTTCCGACGAACCCCGATATGGCGGTCTGTGAGGATGCCGATGCGCTGATTGCCTATTACCGCGCGATCGAAGCGCGCCGCAGCGCGCTTGGCTACGACATCGACGGCATCGTCTACAAGGTCGACGCGCTTGCCTATCAGGACCGGCTTGGTCTGCGCTCGCGCGCGCCGCGTTGGGCCATCGCCCATAAGTTCGCCGCTGAACAGGCGATCACCACGCTCAACGCCATCGAGATTCAGGTCGGGCGAACGGGAGCCCTCACGCCGGTTGCGAAACTTGCGCCCGTCACCGTCGGCGGGGTCGTCGTCTCGAACGCGACGTTGCACAACGAAGATGAGATCGCGCGCAAAGACATCCGCGTTGGCGACACCGTGGTGGTGCAGCGGGCCGGCGATGTCATCCCGCAGGTGGTGCAGGTGGTCACCGAGAAGCGACCGGGCGAAAGCGCCGCGTTCGTGTTTCCAACGCGATGCCCCGTCTGCGGCAGCGAAGCGGTGCGTCCCGTGGATGTGAAGACCGGGGATCAGGACGTGGTGCGACGCTGTACCGGCGGCCTCATCTGCCCGGCGCAGGCGAAAGAGCGGCTGAAGCACTTTGTCTCGCGCAATGCCGTTGAGATCGATGGCCTCGGCGACAAACAGATCGACCTCTTTTATGACGAAGGCCTGCTGCGCCAGCCCGCCGACATCTACACGCTGGCCGAACGGGATGCGGCGCGCCCGAGCGATGAACGCCTGGCCGCGCGCAAAGGCTACGGCAACCGCTCCATCGAGAAATTGTTCACCTCGATCGAAGAGCGCCGGAAGATCCCGCTCGACCGCTTCATTTTTGGCCTCGGCATCCGCCATGTGGGCGAACAGACCGCGCGCGATCTGGCGGCAGCCTACACGTCGTTTGCCCGCTTTCGCGAAGCGGTGGAAGGGGCGGTCGCAGGCATGCCGAGCGCAGCTTATGAGCGCTTCGTCCATCTCCCGGGCCTCGGGTTGAAAACCGCCGAGAGCGCGTTCAAGGCGATCGCTGCGAGCGCGGAAGATTTGCAAAGGCTGGCCGGCAGCGAGGGCGCGACGATCGAAACGCTGCTGACGGGACTGAAGCTCGTCCCACCGAAAGCCGCCGGAACGCTGGCCCGCGCGTTCGATGAAGCGCCTGTGCTGATCGAGGCGGCGTGCGAAGCGGCCCGCGGTGCGCCCGGCGCGGACTACATCGAACTCACCAACCTTGATGGCATCGGGGCGACGGTCAGCGACGCCCTGGTGGCATTCTTCAGGGAAGCGCACAACGTCGAAGCGCTCGACGCGTTGCTTGAGCAGGTGGAAGTCACGCCGTTTGCCGCACGCACCGCGGTCGCATCGAACGTCAGTGGCAAGACCGTGGTCTTCACGGGCACGTTGCAGACGATGGGGCGCAGCGAAGCGAAGGCACGCGCGGAACGCCTCGGCGCGAAGGTGGCGAGTTCCGTCTCCAAAAAGACCGACTACGTGGTGGCCGGCGCGGATGCGGGCTCAAAGCTCACGAAAGCGGAGCAGCTCGGCGTTGAAGTTTTGAGCGAGGACGCCTGGACGGCGCTTACAGGCGGCGCGTGAGGGGGCCGCGAGGCTGCTGCGCTGATTCTCAACAGGCCTTGCCGTAGATGCCCAAGATGATGGCGCAACGTGCACTATTCGCCGCCGCCAGCACCGGCATCAGCGCCACCGTTCCAGCGGTCGCCGGTCTCAAAACTGTTGTCGACGATGACCGGGCTTTCGAAAAACCGGATGTCGGGTGCTGCGCCGTAGCGCTCCTCGATCATCGCCTTCCATGCCGGCGTGTAGACAGCTTCGGCCGCCGCGCGCGTCTCCCACAGATAGACGCCGCCGCCCGTCATCGCGTCCCCATCGTAGAGGTAATATTTGCGCACGAGCCCGGCGAGGTCGCGGTACTTGGGTGCGGAACCTTCGAAGAGGTCGCGCGCTTGGCTCGATGTGGTGCCCGGGGTCAGCGGGAAGGAGACGATGGCGGTGATCATGGCGCTCGATCAAGAAGGGTGTCAGAGGAGGAAGCTGGAAGCTGCAAGGAGAGCGGCGTTTGCAGGGTGGGTCGAAAGATGTGAGGCGATAAGCATGCTCAGTGCTTATGCCTCGGCATCATGCCGGACCCGCGCTCCTGGTCAACCATCCCCGGCTCAACCATCGTGCCCGATCCGCCCTTCGGCTTGGGGCCTGATGCCGAGAGCGGCAGCACCGCGACTGTCACGTCCTGGGACGGTGCACGCTTAAACGTGAGGCGGAGC
Source organism: Pseudomonadota bacterium (assembly GCA_038522635.1). Lineage (GTDB taxonomy): Bacteria > Pseudomonadota > Alphaproteobacteria > Rhizobiales > Hyphomicrobiaceae > JBCBJZ01. The sequence goes on from JBCBJZ010000017.1 coordinate 9,573, forward strand.
GAAAACCGATCGCCCGCCGCCAACCGCCGCTTCAGCCCGATCAGCATGACGTGCATCCCGCCCGGTTTGAACGCGACCGCCTCGCGAACAGGCAACGAAACTTCGGGCAACCTCCGCATCTGATAGATGCCTTCCGGCGTGCGCCTCGTGGTGTGCAATTCAACGCGCTCTGCCAAGGGCGTTGCGGCGCCCACCAACGCATCATCTTCGCTGCCCCGGGCCGTCAGCGTCAGATAAACCGCGCCGAGTTTGGAACGCCCCGGCGTCGCACGGGCCCAAACGCCCTGCACCTGGACGCTTGCACCGGGCGTCGCTTCACGTGTGCGCTCAGGCTCGATCGACTGCGCCACGGCGGTTGTGACCGGCGGCAGCGCCATCAGGGCGAGGATGCCAATGGCACCGAGGACACCGGCGCCGATCGCCACCCCCTTGCGCGCGCGAGCCATGACCTGCCCCCCATACCTCATGCCCTGCTCCCCACGCCTCATGACGTCGCCTGCCGGCAATGCTCATCCACCGGCAGCGGGTCGCACCGGGTGTTCTTGACGCAAACACGCATCGCCTTGCGCAGTTCCTGTGAGTCACGACCGTCCAGCGGACCCAGATAGAGACCGCGCTCTTGAAGGCCGCATTGGTAAAGCCGCGTCAGGCGCGTGCCGCCCAGCATGATCGCTGAGACGTAGTCGCGGTAACTGCGTTCGGGTTGCCCCAACCGTTGACGGATGTGCGCGCGGGTATCGAACGCATGCGGGCTTGAAGGGTTAAGCGCGATCGCGCGCTCCACATCGGGGAGCCCTTCAGCGGCACGACCAAGTTTGAACAAGCTCCACGCGCGGTTGTTCCACGCGAGCGCAAACGCCGGATCGAGCTTGAGCGCGGCATCGTAATCGCGGATCGCCTGCTGGAAGCGGCCGGCCATCGAAAGTGCGTAAGCGCGGCTGGCGTGCGCCTTGGCACGGGTGAACGGCCCCGTCGCCGGGTCCTGCAAAAGCGTGCTGCAGCCCGTCAGCCGCCGCTGGTTGTCATCGCTGAAGCAATCGGTGCGGGCATCGGCGTGCGCGGACGTCACGCTAAGCGATGCAAGGCTCGCAACCGCGATGAGCATCGCGGCGAACCGAACGGCGTACCTCTTCATGGGCGAGCTCCTTCAGGCGTTGAGGCGTTGGGCGTGCTCGATCTTGCGTCAACTCTAACCACGCGCACGCCTTATTCCAAAGGCTGAAGGCGGGGAGAAGGCGACCTTTCGGCTCGGCATCACGCGCGGGACGCTTCAGTTATCAGGCACCTCAAGCATCAACCCCAACAGAAGATAACTCCATGATTTGCCGTGACTATCCAGATTGAGCGAGGTGTTGACGCCGCCCTCCAGGGCCTCGCCCATGACGAAATTCAACCCGTGCAGGTGATCAAGCGCGTAGCGCTGCACATCGCCGCGGATGAGGTTGGGAAACGCCAGACGAACGCGCTCGGCGGTGAGCTGCGCCTTCACAAGCGGGTAGTCCGCCGGATCGTAGACCCATACGGAAACGTTGGAGGTGTTCCCTTTATCGCCGGCGCGGGCGTGGGCGATCTGATGCAGGCGGATCTGTCTAGCCATGGGGCCTCGATGGCTGGCGTTGAGGGTCGCGGTTTGCGGCGCCGCCGCCCTGACCGCGAAGAGATTTCAACTGCGATGGAGGGCGACTTCGGGGCGCACGGCGTCGCGGTCGATCAACGCTGAGTGCGTGACCACACACGGCGTGATCTGACCGCGATACCCCCCGCCACCAGCCGGCCCGCAACACAGCAGCGATTCCACTTCCCACAGCATCGCCCCCACCTCATCGCGGTCCGTTGACCGCAGCGCACAGCGCACCCGCACGTCGCGGACCGCCGCGTTCGCTTCGTCGTCCGGCTGCGCAAGCTCTGTCAGATCGCGGCCAGCAGCGGCGCTCGCGGACGCGTGCAACGCATCAACACCGATCAGGTCGATGCGAAGACGTCCGGTATCGACCTGCACGCGCTCTTGCAGGATCGCCCGCGCCAAGGCTGCGCGCGCCACCGCGTTGGGCCCCGCATAGGAGATCCCCGCTTCCCCAAGGTGGCCACCGTCGAAGCCGACCGTCACCTTCAGTTGATCGGGACGCACACGCCCCTGTGCCGCGGCAACGCGCACGCGGTCGGGACCGTTATCGGTGAGTGTGACCGTTGAGAAATCGGCCGTCACGTCCGGCGTCAGATAGGCCGTCGGATCATGCACTTCGTAAAGCAATTGCTCCTTCACGGTACGCAAGTCCACACGGCCGCCCGCGCGCTCCAACTTTGTGATCGTGGTCGTGCCATCGGGACCGACCTCAGCGAGTGGAAAGCCGCAATGCGCCAAATCGGGGACGTCCTTGTAGCCGGGATCAGCGAAGTACCCGCCGGTGATCTGCATGCCGCATTCAAGCAGATGGCCCGCAACGGTCCCGCGCGCCAAGTGGTCCCAATCATCGCCAGCCCAGCCGTAGCGATGACGCAATGGTGCAAGCACAAGCGCTGGATCGGCGACGCGACCGGTGATCACCACATGCGCTTCTTCATCCAACGCTGGCAGGATCGCATCGGCCCCCAAATAGACGTTGGCACCGACGAGCGGCAGGCCAACGTCGGCGATGGTACGCCCGCCGAAATCGTAGAGCACGGTGTCAGGCGTGATCGTATCGCTCACATCATCACCGGTGACGGCGGCGATGGTGAGCCCGTTGAGACCCAGATCGCGTGCGACGCCTCGCGCAACCTCAGCGGCAGCGGGGACGTTCGCGACGCCCATGTTGGTGATGATGGTGGTCCGGTTGGTGTGGGTTGCGGGCAGCACACCGCGCAGGCGGGCGCCCAATTGCGGGTTGTAGCCGCGTTGTGGATCGGCGAGCCGATCGCGATGGCCGAACGCCAAGGTGCGCTCGCCGACACACTCGAAGATGATCGCATCGAGCGCACCCTCGGTGGCCAGATCGATCGCCGGCTGCAATCGATCCGATGAGAAGCCTGCGCCACATCCAATCCGCATCGTGCTGCCTCGCTGATGTGCGGCCTGCCACGCCGTCCTGCCGCGCGCCGCTCCGTCCTAACCGCCGGCCGCTCCGTATTCGCCGCCTGGCCGCCAACAGGCGGTCCAACGCTAGCTCAAATCGAGCGCGAGATACGCGACCGCTTTCTCGCCTGGAACGAATGTCTGCGACCCGATCTCTTCAAACCCAAGCCGCGTGTGGAAGCGCATCGAGCCTGGGTTGGGCGGCAAGGTATTCACTTCGCAGGTCAGCACCGGTTTGCGCCCCTGCAGCTGCGCGATCGCTGCCACGTAAAGCCGTGCGCCCGCCTGCTGTCCTCGCAAACCCGGCGAAACCGCGATCCGGTCACAATAGGCAAAGCGCGGATAACGCGCCGCAATCCACCGGTAGTTGGCCCCGTCATAGGGCGAGCCATCCTCCATCACCATGATGAAGGCGCCAGGCTTAAGCAACGCGCTTTCGACACCGTCATCCGGCGCTGGCGCTTCCAGCACCAGCGTTATGCTCGCCCACGCGAAGAGCTGCTCCATCGCGGCTTGATCGACGCGACCGACGCCCGGCGTGCTCGCCTCGTTGATCGCGTGCAGCGCTGGAAGATCATCCGCGCGGGCATCCCGGATGAACCCGTTGCGCGACCCCGCGCGCGAGCCATCGCTCGTCTCATGCGCGTGTTGCGTCATACCGGCCTGTCCCCCTTCTCGACCTTGAGCGTCCGGTTGTCAGCGGCTGGCAGCATGCGGGAGGGATCGCGCGTCACCATCACATCAAGCACGGTTGGCGTGTCCGTGTTCTCAAGCGCTGCCCGCAGAGCTCCGGCCAGCTGACCGGGCGCCTCGACGCGGATCCCCTCGCAGCCGAACCCCTGGGCGATTTGCGCGTAGTCCATCTCAACGAGGTCTGACGCGTGGTAAGCGCCTTGGCCGTAGACCGCATGTTGCAGCGCCTTCACGTAGCCGGAGGCAGCGTTGTTAAAGACCACCGCCACAAACGGCGCGCCGATGCGCCGTGCGGTCTCCAGTTCGCCCAGGCTCATGTTGAAGCCGCCATCGCCGGTGAGTGACACCACGCGACGGTCGCCGGCGGCCATTTGTGCGCCGATCCCACCGGGCACGCCGTAGCCGATCGATGCGAAGCCGCGGTCGGGCAAAAAGTGGCGGCCAGCACGCTTGGTGTCGAACATCAAACCGCCCCAATGCGCCGCGAACCCGCCGTCGGCCACCACGATGCCATCGTCAGGCATGATCGCGTTCAATTCGCCCATCAACCGCCCAACGTTGATCGGTGTTTCGTCGGACAACAGGCGGTCGGCGGCGCCTTTGCGCCAAGCGGCCATGCGTTGCGGGATCTCCGCCAGATAGGCGGCCCGGCTCGCCGCGCCCTGACGTGAGCCCACCAAAGCCGCATGCACATCTTCAAGCGCCAGCCGCGCATCGCCGACCAGCGCCACATCGGTGCGCGTGGTGCGCCCGATTTCTGTCGCGTCGATCTCGATGTGGATCACCGGCTTGCCAGGTGGGATCAGCTGGAAGCGTTTGGTCGCGATCTCACCTAGCTTGCAACCCACCACCAGAAGACAATCGGAGGCCTCGACCAGCGCGTTTGCAATGCGGTCGTAGCGGCCGAAAAGCCCAGCGGAATAGGCGTGCGTACAGGCGATCGCACCTTTGCCCGACATGGTATGCGCGACGGGGATGCCGTAGGTTTCGCTCAAATCGCGCAGCGCATCGTAGGCTTGCGAGATGTGGACGCCGCCGCCTGCGAGGATCAACGGGCGCTCGGCCTTCGCCAGCAAAGCGGCCGCGCGTTCAGCATCGCGCGAAGCTGGGCGGAAGCGCCGAGCCTGTGCGCAGGTCGTTTCAGGATCGATCCAGAAGTCGGCGTCATCGAAGGCGTGCTCCGCATGCGCGATATCTTCTGGCACATCCAGCAACACCGGCCCCGGTCGCCCGCTTGTCGCCACCGCATAAGCGCGACGCACGTGCTCAGGCAGACGATCGATCATCTCCACGCGCACCACTTCCTTGACGATCGGCTGCAGCACCTCAAGCTGCCGCGTCTCCTGCGTCATGTTTTTTGTGGCGTGCTGGCGGTTGGCGTTACCCGTGATCGCGATCATCGGGATGCCGGCGTTAAGGCTTTCCACGATGCCGGTCACGAGGTTCGTCGCGCCGGGGCCTAACGTGGCATCGACCACGGCCGGGCGGTTGGTGACCTTGGCGTGGGCGTCGGCTGCAAAGGCACCTGCACGTTCATCGTTGATCAGATGGTGGTTGAGGCCGAGCGAGCGGCAAGCCTCGTAAAACGGCAGCAGCTGGAAGCCACCCATGCCGAACATCGCGTTCGCGCCGGCTTGTTGCAGCATGGTCGCGAGCGCTTCGCCGCCGGACATCGGGCGGGCGGTATCGGCCGGTGTGGCGGCGGCGTTGTCGGAAGGCGGCGCGTGATCGGCGGGCATGGGTGACCTGACTTGGCAAGGTGAGAGCAGCAAAGGCGTGAACCGGAAACCTGACACGCTCAGCGGACGCTAGCCCTTGTTAAGCGCGGTGCCAAGCGGACCTCACTGAGGACGGCAAGGACGTCGCGTCGCGCGTGTCTCAGGTCGGCTCAATCGGCCACTGCGTCGCCAGATCATCGAGGCCCGCGCGGATCAGATCGCGCAAGGCGTCCTCGTTGAGGTCGGCAAGCTTGTTCGCGGTATAACAGGCCTTCCCCGCCTTGTGCTTGCCGAGCCGCGCGGTGATCGCATCGAAGGTCGCGTAGCCCGGCGAAATGTAGATGGAGATGCCGCGCGAACGCAGGGCGAAGCCGGTCGCGAACCAGATCCCCTTGCGCCCTGATTTATACGTGTAGTGGTAGCGCCCGTAGCCGACGATCCCATCCCAGTCCTGGGGCTTAAAGCCGGTCACATCTTGGAAGATCACATCGAGCTGTTGCGCCTGCACGCGTCGCGCCTCAGGTTCGATGTTGTCGAAGTTAACGGCCATGTCGCCCCTCGTCATCGCGATGTCGGTGGGCGCTTACGCCGGCCGACCGAGCGTGTTGCCAAGGTCGTGGTAGATCGGATGCAAATGCTGCGCGCGCCGATCGATACAGCCCAACTCGATCACGAACTGATCGGCGATGATGCGGTAACCGAACGAGCGGCCTTCGACGTTGGGGCCATACCAGGCGAAATGCGCGCCCGCCATGTCGGCCTTGGCCAGCCGACTTTTTTGCGCATCACGCAGCGCGCCCGCGTAAGGCGCGATTGCATAGGTTTCGACCAACCGCTGCAAGAGATCGCGCTGGCCCGTTGTCATGTCGGATACGGGTAGGCCGACAGGCGCCGTGTTGGCACGCTCGCGCCCCGCGTAGGAGACGATGTTGAAGAGGTGGCGGGCGCGAACGCGTGCGCGCGCCTGCAGCGAAGGTGTGAGGTCGCGCTGGATCTGCCGTGCGAGCCGCTCCTCTTCATCGAGCGTGATGAGACCGCGGTGGCGCCCGCTCTTCACTTGGTTGGGGAGGGCTGCGAAGGCGGCCGGCGTGACCGAGACGACCGCGCCATCGACCACAGCGAACGACAGCGACAGGTGATGACCTTCAAGCCGCAAGCCCCATGCGCCGCGGACGTCCGGCTTACCGAACAGCGCGAAGGAAAAGCGCTTGGATGAACGCCGTCCTCGCCCGTTGCCGGCCGCTGCGAGGATGTCCTGCAGCAACATCACGTTGCGCGCCTTTTCCAGTCCCTCCGGCGACAACACCGCCGCCATCACATTCCAAGCGGCGTTCTGTTGGTCGCGGGACATCTGTTCAAGCCGCAGCCCGGGCTTGATGAAGCCGCCAACGCCAAAATAAGTCCAGTCGCGCCATTCCCGGCCGTCCCACGCAAAGCGCATCGCCGCGCGTTGCTCGGGCCTAAGGCGGGACAAAAGCGTCTGCACGCGGGCGATCAAATCGGCGGCGGGCGCCAAAGCGGCAAGTGAAGCTTGGGGCGTTGTTGCGGCTTGAGCGGTCGGGCGGCGCGACGATGCATACGGTGAAGACGACGAGACCATGGGGGGCTCCTTCGTTGACCATTGTTGTCGACGTGGGGGCGCGCCTGGCCACCGCCAAGGGCTGCGACCGCACGCCCTCACGCGAAGGCAGCGACGTCTGTAACGCTCAGCCGACCTTATTGAGCCGGCCTCACATCACCGCACCGATCTGCCAGGGCACGAACTCGTTGTCGCCATAGCCTAACGCTTCCGATTTCGACCGCGCACCCGATGCCACCTTCGTGATCACGTCCAGGATTTCGCGGGCCTTCTCGTCGATCGACACACCGTCGATAACATCCCCGCAGTTGATGTCCATGTCATCGGGCATACGCGCGTAAAGCGCTGAGTTGGTGGCAAGCTTGATCGACGGTGCCGGCTTGTATCCGAACGCTGATCCGCGCCCGGTGGTGAAGCACACGATGTTGCAGCCGGCCGCGACCTGGCCCGTGACGGACGCAGGGTCATAGCCGGGGCTGTCCATGAAGACGAAGCCACGGCTGTCCACGCGTTCAGCGTATTTGTAGACGCCGCGCAGGGTCGTGCTGCCCCCTTTGGCGGCTGCGCCGAGTGATTTCTCCAGGATGGTCGTCAACCCGCCCGCCTTGTTGCCCGGAGACGGGTTGTTGTTCATGTTGCCGCGATTGCGCTGCGTGTAGTCCTCCCACCAGTGGATCAGATCGACCAGCTTGCGCCCGGTCGCCTCGTCCTTGGCGCGCCGCGTCAGAAGGTGTTCAGCGCCGTAGATTTCAGGTGTCTCCGCAAGAACCCCTGTACCGCCTTGCGCAACCAGCATGTCCGTGGCTCGCCCGAGCGCTGCGTTGGCGGTGATGCCCGAATAGCCATCCGAGCCGCCGCATTGCAGCGCCACCATAAGCTCGCTCAAAGGTCGCGGCTCGCGCCTTGCGGCATCGGCCGCTGGCAACATCTCCGCGATCTGTTCCTTCAGCCGATCGATGGTTTTGCGCGTGCCGCCCTCGTCCTGGATCGTGGTGGAGCGGAAGCCATCGTGTTCTTCGACGCCATAAGTTTGCTTGAAACGCGCGATCTGGAACATCTCGCATCCCAACCCCACCATCAGCACGCCTGCCAGATTGGGATGGGTCGCATACCCCCACAGCGTGCGCTGCAACGCTTCATAGCCATCCCCGTCGCCGGCCATGCCGCAGCCCGTGCCGTGGGTGAAGGCGATCACACCGTCCACGTTCGCGTAGCGTTCAAGCAAACCGGACGCCATCACCTCCTGGGCGGCAAAACGGGCAACGGACGCGGAGCAGTTCACGCTCGTCAGTACGCCAATGTAGTTGCGTGTGCCGGTGGTGCCGTTCGAGCGACGAAAGCCATCAAACGTGGCAAGCGCCGGCGCCGCTGCCGGATCGAACGCGTCATCGCGCGCGTCCTTGGCAAAGTCGTAGGCGCGGTCGAAGTCGCCCATCTCCACGTTGTGCGTGTGGACCCAGGCGCCAGGCTCGATCGCCTCGCTGGCAAAGCCGATGATCTGTCCGAACTTCCGCACCGGCTCACCTTGCGCGATGCCCACCGTCGCCATCTTGTGGCCTTGCGGGATGCGCTCCTGCGGCACCACGGCGCTGACGGGCTCGCGCCCCCGGATCGCGTCAATCGCGATGATGACGTTGTCCGCCTGATCAAGCCGTAACGTGCGCGGCGCGGCCGCATGGTCTGGCGTCGTGGTGGTGGTCATGGCGCTTTCGCATCCCCTAAAGGCTTCTAACGGTTGGCCGTTTATGAAAGCGCAAGTTTGGCGTTGGTGCGCCGCGCTTGCAAGGGCTGCGGCCGCGACGTCGCCCGCTCGCCGCATGAAGGCATACTGGCCGTTCAAGTTCGCACATTTCGCATGGCGCGGACCTGCCCCAGACCGTAACGTTGCGGCCAATGAAGGCTACGACGTCGCATCCGCATCGACGGACATCGAACGGATACCCAAGGAGGCTTGCGGACCTATGAACCTTCACGCCAAGGCGAAAGCCCGCGCGCAGGCTGGACGCCCGGTCACAGTCGCTGTCATCGGCGCTGGCAAATTCGGGACGATGTTCCTCACACAGGCACGCACCACCGAAGGCCTGCACGTCATGGGCGTCGCCGACCTCAACGTCGAGCGTGCCCGCGCGCAACTCACCATGGCCGCCTGGCCGGCTGCACAAACCGCAGCCCGGTCCCTCGATGACGCTTACCGCGATCGCACCACCTACCTGAGCGAGGATGCCTCAGCACTCATTCGCGATCCTCGCGTCGAGGTGATCGTCGAAGCCACCGGCGATCCCGCCACCGGCATCGCGTTCTGCCGGCTCGCCATAGAACACGGCAAGCACATCGTCATGGTCAATGTCGAAGCCGACGCGCTGGCAGGGCCGTTGCTCGCGCAACAGGCGCGCGAGGCGGGCGTGGTCTACAGCCTTGCCTGGGGCGATCAACCTGCCCTCGTGTGCGACCATGTCGACTGGGCGCGCGCTTGCGGCTTTCGCGTGGTCGCCGCCGGCAAGGGCACCCGCTACCACCCGACCTACCACGCCTCCACGCCCGACACCGTGTTCGACATCCTCGATCGCTACCTCGTCGTGAAGGACCGCTCCAGCATCAACCCCAAGATGTTCAACTCGTTCGTGGATGGCACCAAGTCGGGCATCGAGATGACGGCGATTTGCAACGCGACCGGCCTTGAAGCGCAGCACGACGGCCTGAAGTTCCCGCCGGCTTCCCGCTTCGAACACGCCGACATCTGCAAGCCCGAGGCCGATGGCGGCGTGCTTGAAAAGGCCGGCGTGACGGAGGTGACGTCGTCGCTGAACCGCGATGGCAGCGATGTGGCGCACAACCTGGTGATGGGCACCTACGTTGTCTTCGAAGCGGACCCGGACAACGCCTACGCGCGCGAATGTTTCGCACAGTATTCGATGCTGCAAGACCGTTCGGGGCGCTACGCGGCCCTCTACCGGCCGATCCATATGATCGGCATGGAGCTTGGCATTTCCGTTCTGAGTGCGGCCTTGCGCCAGGAGCCGACGGGCGCGCCGATCGGCTTCACCGCCGATGTGGTCGCGACCGCCAAGCGCGATCTTGCGGCCGGCGCCACGCTCGATGGCGAAGGCGGCTTTACCGTTTGGGGCAAACAGATGCCGGCGACACGCTCCCTTCAGGAGGGCGCTTTACCGCTCGGGCTTGCGCATGGCGTACGGTTGAAGCGTGCGGTCAGCGAGGGCGAGGTGGTTGGTTGGGCCGACGTCGACATCGATCGGAGCCGGCTTGATGTGATCACCCGCCGTGAGATGGAAGCGGCGTTCGCATCTCCTGTGCCGACGAGCGGTACCGCTTGAGCGCTTCCGTTTGCATCGACGAAGCACTTACGGCGAAGCACCACGAGGTGACCTCAGATGACAGCCATAGCTTCTAACAGCCCTCTAAGCAGCGCCCCGACGGTCACCGCCGTCGACACCTTCGCTCTGCAAATCCCGTTTACCGACGGCAGCGCCGGCACCGGCCTGATGCCGCAGAAGTGGACCAAACTCGACATCGTGCTGGTGCGCATCACCTGCAGCGACGGGATCGAAGGCTGGGGTGATGCCTTCGCCTACGCCTGCCGCGCGCCGGTCCAGGCGGCCTTGGACACCATGGTCGCGCCGCTCCTTCTGGGAAGCGCGTGCGACGACGTCGCCGCGGTCAACGCCATGCTGCAGCGGCGTTTGCATTTGCACGGCCGCTACGGGCTGACGATGTTCGCGATCTCAGCCGTCGACATCGCGCTGTGGGATGCGCACGCCAAACGACTCGGCCAACCGCTATGCCGCATCTTGACAGACGCGCCGCGCGCACGTGTGGACGCCTACGCCTCGCTCGTGCGCTACGGCACGCCCGACCAGGTGGCGCACTACGCGGCGCAAGCGGTGTCGCAGGGTTATCGCACGCTCAAGCTGCACGAGATCGCGGCTGAGACCATCACGGCTGCGCGCAAGGCGATCGGCCCTGACATCGCGCTGGCTACCGACGTCAATTGCGCGTGGTCTAAGGACGAAGCCGCGACGCTGATCCCGTTGGCGCGCTCGCTCGATCTGCTTTGGGTGGAAGAACCGGTCTTCCCGCCGGATGATGAACGCGCGCTGGCCGCGCTGCACCGGCAGCACGGTGTCGCGCTCGCGTCGGGCGAGAACGCTTGCACCGCGGTGGAGTTTGCGCGCCTGATGCCAGCGCTGACCTACCCCCAACCGAGCGTGACCAAGGTCGGCGGCATCACCGAGTGCCTGCACATCATGGCGCTTGCCAAGGATGCCGGCAAAACGCTGATGCCGCACGCACCCTATTTCGGCCCGGGCTATTGGGCGACGCTGCAGTTGCTCGCCACGCTGAGCCCTGCAAGCTTGCTCGAACGCTTTTTCATCGAGCCTGAAGCCTTTTGCGGGCGCGCGATCCCGCTGCCGATCGACGGACGCGTCAGCGTGCCCGAGACGCCCGGCATCGGGTTTGAACCCGACCACGACGTGATCGAGCGCTACGCGGTGAGAGCAACGAGCACCTAGGGTTCGTCGGCATCGGTTGCCTTAACCGAGGCGCCAGATGGACGGCAAAACATGAGCTTCGATGCCGGTTCAGCTTCAGCGCAAAGAGGCGAACCGACGCTCATCGCCCGTTGCTCTAACCGGCGTCCGCATCCTGCAGCAGGCGCGCCAGGTAGGCACCGTAGTCGTTCTTGCCAAGCGCCTTGGCTGCCGCCGCAAGCGCGTCACGATCGATCCAACCCTGGTTGAAAGCGATCTCTTCAGGGCAGGCGATCTTCTGGCCCTGACGGGTCTCAAGGACCTTCACGAACTCCGACGCCTCCAGCAACGAGCGGTGCGTTCCAGCATCGAACCACGCGAAGCCGCGCCCGAGCCGCTCCACCTCAAGCGTGCCAGCTTCCATGTAGTGCTTGTTCACGTCGGTGATCTCGTATTCGCCCCGGGCCGACGGCTTCAGGCCCCGGGCGATATCGACCACCTGCTCGTCGTAGAAGTAGACGCCGATGACGGCCCAGTTCGAACGCGGCGTCTTGGGCTTTTCTTCGATGGAGGTCGCAACGCCTGCCGCATCGAATGAGACGACGCCGTAACGCTCCGGATCTTCGACGTGATAGCCGAAGACCCGAGCGCCACGCTCAAGGTCGCCGGCGCGGCGCAGGGCTGCGCTCAGCCCGTGGCCATAGATGATGTTGTCGCCGAGGATGAGCGCGCATTTTTCACCCGCCACAAAGGACTCACCGATGATGAACGCCTGCGCCAGGCCATCGGGTGAGGGTTGCTCGGCATAGGAGAAGCGCACGCCGAACTGCCGCCCGGACCCCAGCAGGCGCTCAAAATGCGGTAGATCATGCGGCGTTGAGATGATCAGGATGTCGTTGATCCCCGCCAGCATCAGCGATGCGATCGGGTAGTAGATCATCGGCTTGTCGTAGATGGGCAGCAGTTGCTTAGAGATGGTCAGGGTGAGCGGATGCAACCGCGTCCCCGCACCGCCCGCCAAAATGATGCCCTTCATCGCTTTGCTCCCACGCTGCAAACCTTACGTTCACCATAGGCGAGCTTTCTCAACATTTCGTAGGCGTGCGGCTCTGCAGGCCCTCAAATACCCGGAAAAGAGGGCGGGACAAGATAGCTTCAGAAGATCGCCTCAAGCTCGGCGAGCTTCGGCTGCTTGCGGTCCTTGTCTGACAGCACCGCCTCACCGGCTGCCACCGGCCAAGCGATGCCCAATGCCGGATCGTCCCAGGCGAGCCCCTTGTCGTGCCCAGGGCTATAAAGGCCGCTCACCTTGTAGAGAACTTCCGTGTCAGGTGTGAGGGTGCAAAAGCCGTGGGCGAAGCCGACCGGTACGAACATTTGCGCCCAGTTTTCCGCTGACAAGGTCGCGCTGACGTGATGCCCGTAGGTGGCCGAGCCGCGTCGCAAATCGACCGCGACATCGAGGATCGCGCCGCGCAACACGCGTACCAGTTTCGCCTGCGCATGCGGTGGCGTCTGGAAGTGCAGCCCGCGGACGGTGCCCTGCTGCGCCGACAACGACTGATTGTCCTGCACGAAGGCGACGGGCCCGCAGACCTCTTCGAACGTCCGCACGTTGAACGTCTCGGAGAAAAACCCGCGCGCGTCGCCAAACTTTTTCGGCGTCATCACCACCACATCGGGGATGGCGAGGCGTTGCACATCCATTGGCTCGTCCTCTCTCAATCTTCGCTGGCCGGGTGCCCGCCGCTCGCTGAAGGCGATCGCGCCGGACAACCATAGAGTTCATCCGTTTCAGGTGGAATCACTTGAGGCGAAAGAGGAACGGCAAAACAAAAGCTTAGACGTCGGTTCCGCTTCAAGCTGAAGCGAACCGACTCTAGGCCCGCACCTCACGCGATGACCTCACGCGATGTGGCCGTTCGCTTCCAACCACGCGATCACCTGATCAGCCGCCGCATCGGCTGAAACGTCGACCGTATCGATGCGCATGTCGGCGCGCGCGGGCGCTTCATAGGGGCTGTCGATGCCGGTGAAATTCTTGATCTCGCCTTTGAGCGCCTTCGCGTACAGCCCCTTGGGATCGCGCTTGATGCACTCATCAAGCGGTGTATCGACGAAGACTTCCACGAACTCACCGGCGTCGACGATGTCACGCACCATCTGCCGTTCAGCGCGGAAGGGCGAGATAAACGAGCAGATCGCGATCTGTCCCGCATCGACGAACAACTTGGCCACTTCGCCAACGCGGCGGATGTTCTCCACCCGGTCGGCCTGCGTGAAGCCGAGGTCGCGGTTGAGGCCATGGCGCAGGTTGTCACCGTCGAGCATGTAGGTGTGCTGTCCGCGCTTGAAGAGCTTCATCTCAACAAGGCGCGCGATCGTCGACTTGCCGGAGCCCGACAGCCCGGTGAACCAGACGATGCAGGGACGTTGTTGCTTGATGCTCGCACGCGCGGCCTTATCGACGGCGAGCGCTTCCATGAAGATGTTGCTGGCCCGGCGCAGTTCGAAGTCGATCATGCCCGCCGCGATCGTGGCGTTGGTGCCGCGGTCCACCAGGATGAAGCTGCCCGTATGCGGGTTATCAGCAAAGGCGTCGAAGACGATGTTCGTCGGCGTGGAGAGGTTGCACAGACCGATCTCGTTGACGTCGAGTTTTCGCGCGGCGAGCGGCTGACCGGTCTCGATGTCGACCTTATGCTTGAGCGCGGTCACCATGGCGGATGTCCAATGCATGCCGATGCGCATATGGTAGGTGCGGCCGGGCAGCAGCGGGGTTGATCCCATCCAAAGGACGTGCGCTGCAAACTGGTCCGACACGATCGGGCGGGCCGATGGCGACGCGATCACGTCACCGCGCGCCACGTCGACATCGTCCTCAAGCACCAGCGTCACCGCTTCGCCAGCACGGGCGCGCGGGGGCGCTCCATCGGCGGTGATGATCTGCGCGATTTTCGTCTGGCGCGCGGCGGGGAACACCATGACCTCATCGCCGCACGCGATCGCGCCTGACGCGAGCGTGCCCGCATAGCCGCGAAAGCCCGCGTCGGGCCTGTTCACCCACTGCACGGGAAAGCGCAGCGGCACCGCGTCGGCTGTATCGGTAACGGTCAGCGTTTCGAGACGCGCAAGAAGCGTCGGCCCCTTCCACCAGGGCATTCGCGCGCTTGGCAGCGTGACATTATCACCATGGCGCGCGGAGAGCGGGATCGCGGTCACGTCGTGGAAGCCGAGGCCTTCCGCAAACGCCGCATAGGCGTCGACGATCGTGGCGAAGGTGGTCTCATCGAAACCGACGAGATCGATCTTGTTCACCGCCAGCACCACGTGACGGATGCCGAACCGCGCGCAGATGTGCGAATGGCGCTTCGTCTGCGGCAGCAGGCCTTTGGTGGCGTCGACCAGAATGACGGCACAGTCCACGGTCGATGCCGCCGTCGCCATGTTACTCGTGTATTGCTCGTGGCCGGGCGCGTCGGCGACCATGAAAGCGCGCTGCGCGGTCGCGAAATAACGGTAGGCGACATCGATGGTGATGCCCTGCTCGCGTTCGGCGGCGAGGCCGTCAACCAGCAAGGCGAGGTCGATATCGTCGCCCACGGTCCCATATTTCGCACTGTCGGCGGCGAGCTGCGCGATCTGGTCTTCGAAGATGAGCTTTGAATCGTAGAGCAGCCGCCCGATCAGCGTCGACTTGCCATCATCCACAGACCCGCAGGTGAGGAAGCGCAGCAGTTCACGGGTGGCCATCGCCTCTGCAGCGTCGGCCTTGTTTGCATCATCCGAGCGGCCATCATGCCCCCGGCCAGCCCCCTCTCGGCCATCATCCCCTCGGCCATCATCCACTGGCGCCATCAAAAATAGCCCTCGCGCTTTTTGCGCTCCATGGACGCCGCTTCGTCCGCATCGATCAGCCGGCCATGACGCTCCGAGGTCCGCACGCCAACCGTTTCCGCCACCACAGCTTCAAGCGTCGTCGCATCGCTTTCAACGGCACCCGTCAGTGGATAACAGCCAAGCGTGCGAAACCTCACCTGACGCTGCTCGACCACCTCGCCGGGGCGCAGCGTCAACCGCTCATCATCCACCATCAGCAACGTCCCCTCGCGCTCGATCACCGGGCGACGGGCGGCAAGGTACAATGGCACGATCTCGATCCCTTCGGCGGCGATGTACTGCCAGATGTCGACCTCGGTCCAATTGGAGAGGGGAAAGACGCGGATCGACTGACCGCGCTCCACCCGCGTGTTGAATAGCCGCCAAAGTTCAGGGCGCTGCGCACGCGGGTCCCAGCCGTGATCGGCGCTGCGAAACGAAAAGATGCGCTCCTTCGCCCGCGACTTCTCTTCATCGCGCCGCGCGCCGCCGAACGCTGCATCGAACCGATGGTGGTCAAGCGCCTGCTTCAGGGCTTGCGTCTTCATCACATCGGTGTGGACGCTCGATCCCGAGGTCAGCGGGTTGATCCCCTGACGCAGCCCCTCCTCATTGGTATGGACGATCAGATCCAGGCCACGCTTCGCCATCGCGGCGTCGCGAAAGGTGATCATCTCACGGAACTTCCACGTCGTGTCGACGTGAAGGAAAGGGAAGGGCGGCGTTGCGGGGTAGAAGGCCTTTAAAGCGAGATGCAGCATCACGCTTGAGTCTTTGCCGATCGAATAAAGCATCACCGGCTTTTCAAACGAGGCCACCACCTCGCGCATGATGTGGATCGCCTCATTTTCGAGGCGGCGCAAATGCGCAGGCGATTGAGCCGCCGTGGCGTCGGTACTTTCAGCGGCGATCGCGGGAGGTGTGATGGTGGACATCGCTTTCGCGCATTCTTGTTGTCAGGAGCGCCGATCCAACGAACGGGCACGGCGTGGCGGGAGAGCCTTAACCCAGCCGCACGCCGGCGCAAACCCGCCCCGGCCCCAGGGCGCCAGCACCCGCCCCAGCATTTGCACAGAACTGGCCTAGCACCGGGCCACAACCGCCCCGACGATACGCACCGACCCTAATCGTCGCCAAGCAGGCGATCCACGCAGGCGTCAACCCCTTCCTGCCAGGGCGGCAAACGCACATCGAACGTGTCGGCAAGCTTGCTCGTATCAAGGCGTGAATTGGCAGGGCGTTGCGCTGGCGTCGGGTATTGCGCGGTCTCAATCGCGCGCACGCTTGATGGAACCTTCGCACCATGGTGCGCGGCGCGCGCGAACACCGCTTGCGCCAACCCGTGCCAGCTGGTCTCGCCGTGCCCCACCGCGTGATAAAGCCCCCAGCGCGCATCATCGAACGCCGCCTTCTCGCCCTTGCGAACCACCTGACGGGCGATCTCCAGAATGGCTGCGCTCAGATGCGGTGCATAGGTCGGGGACCCGACCTGATCGGCCACGACGCCAAGGTCATCGCGCGACTGCGCCAGGTTGAGCATGGTTTTGACGAAGTTCTTGCCGAACGGGCTGTAGACCCAGGCGGTGCGCAAAATGATGTGCCGGGGATTGGCCCCACGGACCGCCACTTCGCCAGCCAATTTGGAATGGCCGTAGACGCTTGCCGGCGTGGTCGCGTCATCTTCGCGGTAAGGCTCAGCTTTGGCGCCATCGAAGACGTAATCGGTGGAGATGTGGATGATCGGCAGATCGCGTTGCGCGGCCGCTTGCGCCAACAGCCCAGCGCCATCGCGGTTCAAACGGAATGCCGCATCAACGTCGCTCTCGGCCTGATCGACCGCGGTGTAGGCGGCGGAATTGATGATGATGTCGGGGCGCACATCCGCCATCGCCCGTGTGATGGTGGCGGCTTCGCAAATATCGAGGCCTGGCCGGCCCACCGCGCACGCTTCGATGTCAGCGCAGCCCGGCGCCGTCTCCACCAGCGCGCGCGCCACTTGCCCTTGCCAACCAGCGATCAATAACCGCATGCGACGCCCTCACGTGCTCTCGGCTGCCAACCCCAAGCGCTGGCCGGCATAGACTTTTTCCCGCAACGGCGCCCACCACCAGTCGTTATCGAGGTACCAGCGCACGGTCTTGGCAAGGCCCGTCTCGAAGGTTTCTTGGGCACGCCAGCCAAGCGCGCTCTCAAGCTTGCCCGCATCGATCGCGTAGCGCTGATCGTGACCGGGTCGGTCCTTCACAAAGGTGATCAGCTCGCGCCGTGCCGTGGCCGCCGGACGCGCTTCATCGAGCAGATCGCAGATTGTCTCCACGACGTGAAGGTTGCTGCGCTCGTTGCGGCCGCCCACGTTGTATTTCTCGCCCACCAAACCCTGCGTCAGGATCACATGCAGCGCGCGGGCATGATCATCCACGTACAGCCAGTCGCGCACATTGGACCCGTCACCGTAGACGGGCAGCGGCTTGCCTTCGAGCGCGTTCAAGATCACAAGCGGGATCAACTTTTCAGGGAAATGATAAGGCCCGTAGTTGTTTGAGCAGTTCGACATGACGATCGGCAGGCCGAAGGTGCGATGCCAGGCGTTGGCCAGGTGATCGGCCGCAGCTTTGCTCGCTGAATAGGGCGAAGAGGGATCGTATGGCGTGGTCTCTTCGAACAACCCCTCGGGGCCAAGCGAACCGTAAACCTCATCCGTCGAGACGTGCAAAAAGCGGAACGCGTCGCGCCGGGTTCCCTCCAGTTGCTCCCAATAGCGTCGGGCCGCTTCCAAAAGCACGTAGGTCCCGGTGATGTTGGTCTCGATGAAGGTCGCAGCGCCATCGATCGACCGGTCGACGTGGCTCTCCGCTGCCAAATGCATGATCGCATCGGGCTGATGCGTCGCCAGGGTCGTCGCCATCGCCTGCGCGTCGCGGATATCGGCCTGCACGAAGGCGTAGCGGCGGTCGTGCTCGACATCGAGCAGCGAGGTCAGGTTAGCGGCATAGGTGAGCGCATCGACGTTGACGACCTCATCGTTGGTCTCTTGGATGAGATAGCGGCATACGGCCGATCCGATGAAGCCTGCACCGCCCGTCACGAGGATTTTCATCGTTGCCTCCCGGGCATAACGGGCCGGAGGCGCTGGCGCACGTGCTCACATTGAGGGGGCCGCGCCGGCACCGACCGTTGGCGAATGGAACCGCAGCGGTGAACCAACGGGGCGCAGGACGCAAGCCCACGCGGGCAGGCGGCCGTGCATAGTCACGCGTTCACGGCGGCTACGAGGCTCGTTTCGAGGCGTCTGTGGCCGCTTGGCCGCGTTCGCGCGCACGCACAACAGGGGGTCGACGCGTTGCCCGCACCAACCCCCCGCACACTGGCCCCCGCAGTGCCCCCGCACTGCCCCGCTACTGGCCCCCTCGTCCTTGCGCCATCAGCGCGCTCGTGCCCGCTGCGATCAGGCGGCCAGCTGAACCGGCTCACCGTTGATGATCAGGCCGCTGTCATCTGCGCTCACCGTCACGGTGGCACCATCGACGATCTGTCCACCGAGGATCTGCTCCGCCAACGGATCCTGAACGGCCTTCTGGATCACGCGCTTTAAGGGCCGCGCCCCGTAGGCCTGATCATAGCCCTTCTCAGCGAGCCAGGCCCGCGCCCGGTCATCCAGCGTCAGCGTGATCTTGCGATCCGCAAGCAGCCCACGCAGCCGCTCAAGCTGGATGTCCACGATCGCTGCCATCTGATCGCGCTGCAGGCGGTGGAACAAGATGATGTCGTCCAGCCGGTTCAGGAACTCAGGCCGGAACCGCGTGCGCACTTCCGCCATCACAAGATCCCGCGTCTGACCGGTCAGCGCACCTTCAGCCTGGCTGACCAGGAACTCCGCGCCGATGTTGGAGGTCATGATGATGAGGGTGTTCTTGAAGTCGACGGTGCGACCCTGACCGTCAGTCAACCGGCCATCATCCAAAACCTGCAGCAGCACATTGAACACATCGCCGTGCGCCTTCTCGATCTCGTCGAACAGCACCACCTGGTAGGGCCGGCGCCGCACCGCTTCCGTCAGCGCGCCGCCTTCTTCGTAGCCCACGTATCCCGGCGGAGCACCGATGAGCCGCGCGACCGCATGCTTTTCCATGTACTCCGACATATCGATGCGGATCATCGCCTGCTCGTCATCGAACAGGAAGGTCGCGAGCGCTTTGGTCAGCTCGGTTTTGCCAACGCCGGTGGGCCCTAAGAACATGAACGAGCCGATCGGACGGTTCGGGTCCTGCAGGCCAGCGCGGGCCCGGCGTACGGCGGTTGACACAGCACGCACAGCTTCTTCCTGACCGATCACGCGTTGGCCAAGCGCCTCTTCCATGCGCAACAGCTTTTCACGTTCGCCTTCCAGCATGCGGTCGACCGGGACACCCGTCCAACGCGAGACCACGCCAGCGATATGATCAGGCGTCACCGCCTCTTCGACCATGCCCGCACGCTCCGCGCCCGCATTCTCAAGGTCCGCCAACTGCGCTTCGAGATCCGGGATCACGCCATAAGCCAATTCACCCGCCTTCGCGAGATCACCGTCGCGTTGTGCGCGCTCCAACTCACCGCGCCGGGCGTCGAGCGCCTCTTTGATTTTCTGCGCGGAACCAAGCTTATTCTTCTCCGCCTGCCAGCGCTCGGTCAGCGCCTGGCTCTCTTCATCGAGATCGGCGATCTCCTTTTCAAGCCGCTCCAGCCGATCCTGCGATGCCGCATCGGTCTCCTTCTTGAGCGCTTCGCGTTCGATCTTGAGCTGGATCAGCCGCCGGTCGAGCTCATCGAGCGCTTCGGGTTTTGAATCGACCTGCATACGAAGGCGCGAAGCCGCCTCGTCGACGAGGTCGATCGCCTTATCGGGCAGGAAGCGGTCGGTGATGTAGCGGTTCGACATCGTCGCCGCCGACACCAGCGCGCTGTCGGTGATGCGCACGCCGTGGTGAAGCTCGTACTTCTCTTTGATGCCGCGCAAAATCGAGATCGTATCCTCGACCGTCGGCTCGCTCACCAGCAACGGTTGGAAGCGGCGTGCGAGCGCTGCGTCCTTCTCCACGTGCTTGCGATACTCATCAAGCGTGGTCGCGCCGATGCAGTGCAACTCGCCGCGCGCCAGGGCGGGCTTCAAAAGGTTGGACGCATCCATCGCACCATCGGCTTTGCCGGCGCCGACCAACGTGTGCATCTCATCGATGAACAGCACAATGCGCCCGTCTTCCGCCTGGATTTCAGACAGCACCGCTTTGAGCCGCTCTTCGAATTCGCCACGGTATTTCGCACCAGCGATCAACGCGCCCATGTCGAGCGCCATCAGCCTTTTGTCGCGCAGGCTCTCAGGCACATCACCTTGCACGATGCGCATCGCAAGACCTTCAGCGATCGCCGTCTTGCCAACGCCGGGCTCACCGATCAGCACCGGATTGTTCTTGGTGCGCCGTGACAGCACCTGGATCGTGCGCCGGATCTCCTCATCACGACCGATCACCGGGTCGATCTTGCCGTCGCGCGCAGCCTTCGTCAGGTCCCGCGCATAGCGGTTGAGCGCCTCGTAGCCATCCTCAGCCGACGCGCTGTCAGCGGTCCGGCCCTTGCGGATTTCGTTGATCGCGGTGTTCAGCGCGTTCGCGGTGAGGCCTGCATCGCGCAGGATGCGGCCCGCGGGCGCATCGGCTTCCATGGTGATCGCCAACAGCAGGCGTTCAGCCGTGATGAACTGGTCGCCTGCCTTTTGTGCGATCTTTTCAGCGCTCTCGAACACGCGGGCCATCTCAGGCGTGAGGTACAATTGCCCCCCGCCTGCACCGCTCACCTTGGCGGTCGCGTCCAACGCCGCCTGCGTCGCGGTTGCCGCATCGCCCGGGCGTGCGCCGGCGCGCGTCATCAGGTTGGCTGCCAAGCCCTCCGGATCATCGAGCAGCACCTTAAGCAGATGCTCCGGCGAAAAGCGCTGGTGCCCCTCACGCAGCGCCAGTCCCTGGGCCGACTGAACGAAACCCTTCGCGCGGTCGGTCAGTTTTTCAACGTTCATGTCTCACGTCCTTCACGTTTGCGCGCCGCGCTGGCCCTCTTGCGAGCGACCGTTGGCTGGCGCCAAGGGGTAAGATCGATCGGCCGATGATCTTGTTGCGTGATCTCACGGGGTGATCCCGTTGGCCGACGATAGATCGAGATGCGACAGACCCCGTCGCCTTGCACAGGCGGATGGGCGTTCATCCGCCGTCAGTGACCCCACCGAAAGCGAAAGATGAACGGCCAAACGAAGGCGGGACCGGCCTTAACCAAGAAGCGCCGGCGCTCGCCCCCTTCAGGCCCTGCATCCTCCTGAATATAGTGTGGCTTTGGTAACACAAAAGGGCGCGCAGCCGCGTTCTGCCAGGGCCCTACAACCGCTATGCGCCGGCACGCGCTCTCGCGCCCCCGCGTCCGATCGCGCGATCGAGCCAGGCGGCAAAGCCTGCTACCTCGTTCTGCGCGTACGCCTGTACAACGGGCGCCGCAAAGGCACGATCATGAAAGGCGCTACGCGATGGACCACGGCGTTATCCAGGCGATCTACCACTACCCGGTGAAGGGTCTGTCCGCGCAGCCGTTAGCACCGGTTGCCCTAAAGGCTGGCGCGGCGATCGGCTGCGACCGCGCGTTCGCGCTTGAAGCGGGGACGGGCAAGTTCGACCCGGCAGTGCCAAAGCACATGCCGAAGATCAACTTCCTCATGCTCATGCGCGACGAGCGGCTTGCAAGCCTCGACAGCCACTTCGATGCCGAGACCACCACGCTGACGCTATCACGCGATGGCGCAACGCTGGTCAGCGCCTCGCTGGCAACGCCTGAGGGGCGCGCGGCGGTCGAGCGCTGCATCGCGGATGATCTTGGCGAGACCTTACGCGGGCGCCCCCGTCTGGTCGCAGCGCCGGGTCACAGTTTTTCAGACGTCCCGATGAAGTGCCTGCACATCATCAATCTAGCGAGCGTGCGCGCGCTCGAAGCGGAGCTGGGCCGGCCGCTTGATCCGATGCGGTTTCGCGCCAACATCATCATCGATGGGCTGGAACCCTGGGGCGAGTTCGCCTGGGTCAACCGCACCATCGCCATCTCTGGCGCGCGTGCCGACGTGCTGTTGCGCACTGAGCGGTGTGCCGCGACGAATGTTGATCCGGGCACCGCAATGCGTTCGGGCGATCTGCCGGGCGATCTGATGCGCGCCTACGGCCACGCGGATTTCGGCATCTACGCGAAGGTGACCGACGAGGGCGAAGCGGACATCGGTGATGTGGTGGCGCTTGCCGCATGAGCGATGAAGGGGCGCGCGCGCCGACGCTTGCAGCCGCGAACGCGGTGTCATCTTTGCCAACGCCGGAATCGCCCCTGCGCGTCTTGCTGCTCGGTGGTTACGGCCGCTTCGGGTTCCGCCTCGTCAGGCTGCTGCGCGATGAGCCAAGCGCACACATCCTCGTGGCCGGCCGTTCGGCCGCCAAGGCCAAACACCGCCTTGCCACGCTTGGTGAAACGCGCGCCACGTTGGAGCCACTTGCGCTGAACCGCGACACGCTCGATGCAGCCCGCCTTGCCGCGCTTCGTCCCGACCTCGTGATCGATGCCTCCGGCCCCTTCCAGAGCTACGGCGACGCGCCCTATCGCATCCCAGAAGCGGCCATCGAAGCGGGCGCGGACTACCTCGACATTGCCGATGGCACCGCGTTCGTGACGGGGATCACAGCGCTTGATCGGGCAGCCCAAGACGCAAGCGTCTTCGTGCGCTCAGGTGTCAGCACGGTGCCAGCCCTCAGCTTCGCTGCGACCCGCGCGCTGGCCGCCCCGATGGACGAGGTCCACACGCTTCAGAGTGGAATAGCACCCTCGCCCAAGGCCGTGATGGGCCCCAACGTGCTGCGCGCGATCCTAAGTTATGCGGGCCGCCGCCTCGACCTGCCGCAGGCACGCGGCGGACAGGGGCGGCGCCCCGTCGCGCTGGTCGATGCCCGGCGCATGGCGATCGAAGTCGACCGCCCCGGCAAACTACCGATGCTCACATTCTACCTGGTGGACGTGCCCGACTATCCGCTGCTTCAGCAAACCTACCCGCACCTTCGCGACCTCTGGTTCGGCGCAGCGACCCGCCCACAAGCGGTGTTGCACGGGCTCGCCGGCGGCTCATGGCTGGTCTCGAAAGGCTGGCTGCCACGCCTGACGCCGCTGGCCGGGCTGATGGACCGCGCGTCCGCGTTCCTCCGCTTCGGGCTCGACCGCGGTGGCATGGTAATCATGGTGACGGGACGCGCGAGAGCCTCAGGCGATGTCATCACGCGGCGCTTCGACCTCACAGCCGATGGCACCAGCGGACCGCAAATCCCGAGCCTCGCGTGCGCCGCCGTCGTTCGGCGACGGCTAAAGGGCCAGCGTCTCAGCCCGGGCGCGGCTCCGGCGCATGAGGACTTCACGCTTGAAGAGTTCGCACCCTTGTTTGAGGCGCTCGAAATCGGCTGGCAGATCCGCGATGTGACCTAGTGCAACGGGCGCAAAGTGCGAGTCACCGGCCAAACACACACGCCTTGCCTTTGCGCCCAAAGTTGCTCTGCACTTCAAGATTAGATCATCTTTGGGCGATTTCGGGCTCACCTATGGTGAGCCGATCAATCGCCCGATGATCTAACCACACCAATCAGACCTACGCGGGCTTGCGCGCCATCACACAAACCTGCCGTACGAACAGATGCTGGCGCCCGCCCGCAAGCGTGGCGAGCAACCGCTGTTTGGCGCTCAAAGGCACCAAAGGCCACGAGCGCTCAACCTGCAAACCGCAAGCGGTGAAAAGCTCAGGGTACGTCTCGCAGGTGAACCAACGCATATGGGTGCGGTCCATGAGCCCCTGATCGGTCAGATCAAACCGCCCCCGCCAAAGCGCCAGCATGATCCGCCACTGCGCGACGTTGGGCGAGCTGGCGAGCACGATGCCACCTGGACGCAGGTGGTCAGCGAGGCGACGCACCACGGCCCAGGGGTCCACGAGGTGCTCGATCACCTCAGACAAGATGCAGGCGTCGAACAGGGGGTCGTGTGCGGCCGCTTTTTGGCCGCCGGCGTCTTCCGCGCTGTCCGCCTCGGTCGCGCCAACGAGCGGTAACGAGGTATCCTCGATGTTGCCGATGATCAGACGGTCCACGTGCGCGCGCGCCTTCGCGGCCACCGCCGGCATCAATTCGACACCGGTGATATGCCCCGCCTTACCCTTTGCACGGGCGAGCGCGGCGGTAAGCCCGGTGGCGCAACCCACTTCCAGCAGACGGGCGCGCGGGTTGTCGGGCAGCAGCGCCACAAAGTCATGACGCGCACCACCGAAATACGAGGCCTGTTTGACCGCGTAGTCTCCCACCAGCGGATGGCCCGCCAGGTCCGTCGCAATCGCCATCGTCATCCTCGCGCCTCAACAAGTGCCACGATAGTGCGCGAGGCTTGAAGATTACGTTGAGACGAGATGCGCTGAGGCGTGAGAGGGGGCGGGTACAGGAGCAACGGATGCAACGTGCAAACCATCGGCTCAAACACTTAACGCCTCGCCTTTGCCCCCAAAGTTGCTCTGCACTTAAAGTTTCGATCATCTTGGGTCGCCCGATGATCGAGGCATCGTCTCAGCACGATGCGGTGCTTAACTTAGAGTTCGTCCGCTTCAGGTGGAATCGCCTGAAGCGAAAGATGAACGGCAAAACAAAAGCTTAGATGTCAGTTCCGCTTCAATTTGAAGC
>JBCBJZ010000018.1:0-33749 GCA_038522635.1 Pseudomonadota bacterium
GTTGAACTCGGTCGACAAGTCCTCAAGCGTAAGCGGGTTCTCAGACAACCGCCGGGCTTCGAAAATGCGCTTCTCCCGCTCGTTGAGCTCATCCATGGCCGATGACAGGTAGGCGCGGCGTTGCTGGAGTTCCTCGCTCTCAGCGAGGTTCGTTTCCTGGTCCGGCGCGTCGTCGACCAACCAATCCTGCCATTCCCCCGTCTCGCTGTCGGAGCAGGACGTGGTGTCCATGAACCGGCGGTTGGGCGGTGATACGTCGCTCAATGCGCCCGTGCGCGCCGACAGCGAGACGGGGGAATGGCAGGATTGGTTGGTCGACGACGCGCCAAGCTTCGTCGCGATCTGCTTGACGTGCTCAGGTTTCAGGTCGCCCTCTTCAAGCGCTTGGATCTGGCCCTTCATGCGCCGCAGGTTAAAGAACAGCTTCTTCTGCGCTGCCGTCGTCCCCATTTTGACGAGGCTCCAGGAGCGCAAGATGTATTCCTGGATCGAGGCGCGGATCCACCACATCGCATAGGTCGCAAGGCGAAAACCCTTGTCAGGCTCAAACCGTTTGACCGCCTGCATCAGCCCCACGTTACCTTCCGAGATCACTTCGCCGATCGGCAGGCCGTAGCCGCGGTATCCCATCGCGATGCGCGCCACGAGGCGCAAGTGCGAGGTAACGAGCTTATGCGCCGCATCGCTGTCGCCGTGCTGCTGCCAGCTCTTGGCGAGCATGAACTCTTCGTCCGGCTCCAGCATCGGGAACCGGCGGATCTCTTCCAGATAGCGCGACAAGCCGGCCGCGCCGTCAGCCACCGTTGGCAGGGAATTGGATGCCATGACGCCCTCGTGAGTGTGCGGCGATCGAGCCGCACGGTCTGCGTTGTAATCTCTGTCTTAAGTGTAGAACGCAGGTGACATTGTTTTCGTTCACCCCCGGCGTACACCTCCCGCCCGGCCTATCCCCGCAACACTCGCGACAGGGTGGATGCCTTAAGCGGCAGCGCATCAATGGTCTGCCGTGGCCGGTTGCCGTGTTTGGCGTATCTCAACCCGGCCAACTATAGAACAAACGATGGCAAATACGAGGCGGCGCCCCCCGGTCGACAACCAGGGAGCGCCGCAATCTCAATGCTGAGCCTACTTCAGGCAGACAAAACCGCGTCAGTTGTTCTCTTTGAATTCCACGCCGTCAGCCCACTGGCCGTCCTTCTGGCGCAGGTCCTTGCCCGTGCGCGGCCACATGGTCACCAGCAGGATCATGGCGATCAGGATCAACCACAGATAGACGTCCAGGACGTTTTGGAACGGGCGCCCACCGTAGCGGAACGTAATGAAAAGGACGCTGCACCAGGTGGCGGCGTTTGCGATAAAGCGAAGTGTACTCATGACCATACCCCAAAAGTGTTCGACCGAAATCGAAGCTACCAGGATGACCCTGCGATCCGGTTAAGGGAGTGCGGCGATCAACCCTCAATTTTCTCTCAGCGCGTTTGCAAGGCGTTAACCATCGCCTGGAAAGCGGGAGGCCGGGGTGCCTCAAACAGCAAGGCTTCGCCCGTCATCGGGTGCTCGAACCCCAGCGTCCCCGCATGCAGAGCTTGGCCTTGTAGTGCAGCAAACGCCGCCGCCTGGGCCGCGTTGAAGCCGCGCGCGCTCGCCAAATGACCACGCCCATAGAGAGGATCACCCAACACCGGATGGCCCGCATGGGTCAGATGCACGCGGATCTGATGCGTACGCCCGGTCTCAAGGTGGCAGCGCAGATGGCTGATCGTGAGGGGATGGGAAGCGTTCCCAACGCCATCGGCTGACCCATCGATGCCAGCCTTGTAGAGCGCGTGGGTCTCGTAGTGGGTGATCGCGACGCGGGCATCGTCGCCTTCACGCACCGCCATCTTCTTACGGTTTTGCCGTGATCGGCCGATCGGCGCATCGATGGTGCCGCGCTGGGGCGTCAGCGCCCCCCACACCAACGCTTCGTAGCTGCGCTGCAGGCGTCCATCGCGACCGTGTGCCTTGAACTGCGCGCTCAAACCCTGGTGGGCGACATCGCTTTTCGCGATCACAAGAAGGCCCGACGTCATCTGATCGAGCCGGTGCACGATTCCGGGTCGCTTAACGCCGCCGATGCCCGAGAGGCTCGCGCCACAATGGGCAAGCAGGGCGTTCACCACCGTTCCCGTTTCATGGCCAGGCGCGGGGTGCACCACCATGCCGACGGGCTTATCGATGACGATCAGCGCATCATCTTCATGCAGGATCGAAAGCGCGAGAGGCTCAGGTTGCGGGTCGGCGTCGACAGCGGCTGGCACATGCACAGCGAAGGGCGTTCCGCTCCGTACTTTCGCTGCGGGATCGCGCACGGGCCCGTTCGGGCCGATCACGTTGCCACCGCGGATCAGCCCTTGCAGGCGCGCGCGTGTCAGGGCTGCCGCTTCCAGAGCGGGCTCCTGTGCCAGCGCCTTATCAAGCCGGGTTCGGTCGGCTGCGGCGTCGATGATGATGGTGATGCAGGTGGCGGGATCGCCGTCGCGATCTAGCGCTTCGCCGTCGGGTCTCGTTTCAGCGTCGCGCACCGATGCCGCATCGCGCGCTCGTTCGTTGGTCGGCTGCATGATCGCGTGTACTTAGAGGGAGTTCATCTGCTTCAGGTGATATCATCTAAAGCGAAAGCTGGACGACAAAACAAAAGCTTAGATCTCGGTCCGGCTTCGAGAAGAAGCGAAACGGCTCAGAGTAACGGGCGCAAAGTCAGCACCGGAGCCGATCATGAGAGCCGGTCCGCTGCAAGTGGAAGCCGGCCTGATCCTCAAAGCCAAGAAGGCGAAAGCGGCGTGAAACAGGAAAGCGAAGACGGTCAGGCCCGAAGCGATGGCGGCGATGGCGCGACGAATGCCAACGCTGCATCTTCGCCGAAAGCCGGGACCACCGCGACCGGATCAACCAGCGCGCCGTCAGCGTCAGCACCGGAGCCCACACGCACCGCAGATGGCTTCACGCCCGGCCAGATCCGCGCGTTGGAAATCGCCTGCATCGGCATGGGCGCCATCTTGCTGGTGGGGATTGTGGTGGTGATCGGCCGGATCGCTTATCTGGCGACACGGACGCCGCCGCCTGTTGGCACGCCCGCTGCGAGCGTCCCGAAACCATCGACCACGCCGATTGCGGCACAGCCAAAGGCCTTGCCATCGAACGCATCGGCCGGGCTGTTGCCAGCTGGCGCACGCGTCCAGCACGTGGCGCTATCGGGTGGACGGGCAGCGATCAGCTATACGCGACCCGACGGCGGATTATGGCTCGCCGTCATCGACCTGGAGACATCCAAAGTCGTGAGCGATCTCAGGTTGGTCGCCGCTCCCAAGCGCTAGAGCAACGGGCGCAAAGTGCGAGCGACCGGCTTGAACATTCAGGCCTTGCCTTTGCGCCCAAAGTTGCTCTGCACTTTTAGGCTAGATCTTCTTTGGGCGATTTCGGGCTCTCCAGTTGTGAGCCCGATCGCACAATGATCTAAGCCTCAGAGCCTCAGAGCCTGGCGATCAGGCTCCCGGCAACCATGCACACAAGGCCCAGCGCCGCGAACACGCCCAGGTTCGAAGCGCGAAACATGGCACCGCCGCTCAGCTTCGCACGCGCATCACGATGAACCATCGGAGCGTCAGCGCCCTTTGCACCCATCGGCTGGGTAGCCATCGACTCTGCAGCCATCGACTGGGCGGCCATCAATTGGCGCTGTGCCGCCATCGCCGGCAAAGCGCGCGCGATTTCGTCTAAACGCGGCTTCGGCGCCGACGTTGCCGCACTGCCCCGCTCAAACGCGTCCTGCGCGATAAAGCGCAACATGGCAACATAGTCGACGCCAGTCTCGGCGACCGCTGCGACTTGGGTCCGGTTGACGAGGTTCACCGGTGGCGTCATCGGCCGCACGTCCGCGGCCGGGCGCTCCGGGTACCCACCCTCGTTGGCCGCCTCAGCAACCGCCCCATGGTCGGGCCTGCGTGTCCGTGCCAGTGCTGCGCTCACGTTGTGGTCCTCCCCGCGATCGAGGACGTCCTCCGACGAAAACACCGAAGCAGTCCTCTCCTCTATCGAGGTAGGTGAGTCGGCCGCGCCCGCCCAGCCTGACAACCGCTTACGGTGCTTTCCGCCAGCTTCACGCAGTGCCGCGATCGTGTCAGCAGCGCCCAAACGCAACTTTGGAGGGCAATCGAACAGCAAGTTGCCTGCAGGAAGGTGCCGTCCAGCGCTCGCTGCGAACGCCTCGGGTGAAACCGTCAATTGAGCTTGCATACGCTGCACCTCTGTTGCGGGCGTTCGCTTTGGACCAGCGCCGCGTCGCTTGTTTCCTCACGAGTCTTGGCGCGCTGTTAGCCCTTAGGGCCGACTCGCCTCAGTTCGAAGCAGAACCGACACCTAAGCTTTTGCTTTTTCGTTCATCTTTCGCCTCAGGTGATTCACCTGAAGCGGATGAACTTTAGGGCCGGTCGCGCCGAGATCGCTCACGGTGGAGACAGTTTCCACCGAACGCTACGATCATTACCGCGCCATCTGGAGCAAGTGTGAGGCCGGCGACGACGTTACCCACAGTTTTCGTGGAAGGTGGTTCTGGACGCGTTGGCAGCTTATGGCGAATCGGCGGCGCTGCGACGTGGTGGTGGGCGGCCTACGCGCGGGACGGTAATGCCGTCAACCTTAAGTGCCGAGCAACTTCGGGCGCAAAGGCACGGCCTGAGTGTTTGAGCCGGTGATGCGCATTGGCGCGCGTTGCTCTAGCCGGGCTTCCCGACGCTGGTGATACGTTCCAGCAGGCGTGAACGCCGCGGTTTGCCCTCGCCCTCACCCTGGCCATTACCCTCCGCGGTATCGGCGACCTCGTCGACGCGATGCCCACCGGTCTTGGTCTTGCTGTCCGCGTTGGGCATGGGCTCAGATGCGGTTGTCGGCGTGCCGTTGGTCGCCTTGCGTTCGCCTTGGGCACCAAGCTCAGACGTCGCGGCCTTCGCTCGCTTTGCCGCCGCGTCGGCCTCGGCTTGCTCGGAAGATGATCGCGCAGAGGCGCCCGACGGCGCGGCGCTGGCTGACGCTGCCGCATCGCGCGGCATCGCATCGCCGCGGCTACCACCGTTTGACGGTTCCGCCATACGCTGGTCCGCCATACGCTGGTCCGCAAGACGCTGGTCCGCAAGACGCTGGCTCAGACCTTTGGCTGCAGGTTTGGTGCGCGGGCTATCGGCCAGCTTCTTTGCCGGTGTCGCGGTGGCCGCCGCTTCGCTGTCAGGTTTGGTCGTGGCGGCAACGGGGAGCTTCGGTTTCGCCAGCCCCGAAGCGGGTTTCGAAGCGTTCGAAGGCGCCAGCGACGGCGGCGGCGGTTCGGCGCGCTCATCCTCGTTGGCCGCCGCAGCCTTCAACGCAGCCATCGGGTCGCTCAGGGGCTTAGGCGCAGGCTTGGCGGCCTCATCGCGCGGGCGTTCAGGCGCATCGCTCGTCGCCTTCGCGGAGGCCGCTGCTTCAACGGCGGGCTTCTTCGGCGAGGTGGCGTCGGCTGTCTTCAGGGCCTTGAGCGTCGGCGCTGGCTGTTCCACGCGCGCAGGCGTCGGCGCCGTTGATCGGGTGCCCGTTGGCGGGGGCGGCGCCTTTAAGGGCAGCAACGGTGTCGCACTGGCCGCAGCACCCGCATCCGCATGGCTCGAAGGCGCTGCAGCCGCTGGCGGCAACCCGCCCGCATCGGGCTTGGCGCTCGATGACGGGGCACGCTCTGTCGCGGCACGACTGTTGGACGTTCCCGCAGGCTTGGGCGCAGGACTTGGTACAGCACTTGGGACAGGCGTTGGTCCCGGCGCTGGCGCAATCTGCCCGCTGCGCACAGGCGGTGCGCCGCTCGCAGCATCACGTGGCTGCCGGATGCGCTCCGTCAGGCTTTGCGGCTTGGCCGCGGCCGGTGCTCCCGTCTGAGCCCTTGGCGCCCCCCCCGATGAACCGGGTGGCGCGTAGGCCGTGCGCCGCCCCACGCCGTTGGCCGGATGCGTGCCACCGCCCAGCCGCTTCATCTCCATCTTGAAGTGCTGCGCTTGCAGCGCCGCCCGCTCATTCGAGGCGGCCAATTCTGCGCGCAAACGCTGGATCGACTGCGCCTGGCTGTCGGTCTGCGCCTGCAGAGCGCTCACCCGCGCCTTGAGAGCGATCTTGCTGTCCTTGATCGTCAGTTTGCCGTCGGCGTCTTTCGCCCCTTCGAAAACGGCCAAGGCTGCCTTCAGCCGCGTGACTTCCGCTGCCTGATCCTGACCCGCCGCCTTCAACCGTGAAATTTGCTCCGCCTGCGAGCGCAACATCGCCGCATCGGCCGCTTCATCCGTGGAACGCGCGCTCTTCAGGGTCACTTCGGCCTCGGCAAGCCCTTCGCGCGCCCGCTCCAACGCCGCCTGATCGGCGGGCTGCACCGTTGGCTCATCAGCGTTATGGCCCGGCCCGGCGCCCGGTCGCAGAACCGACTGCAGCCGGGTGATCAGTGCGGCCTGATCACGGCTCTTTGCCCGTAACGCCTCGATTTCGGCACGCAGCGCGACCTCACCATCGAAATGAGGATCACGCGGCGACGTGCGACGGCGCGCTTCCCGCGTCTTCAGCGCGACGGAAAGCCGTTCGATTTCCGCGGATTGCTGCTGGTGGATGGCGCGCGCTTCACCGAGCGCCTGCGCCTGCGCTTTGGCGGCCTGGTTGAGGTCATTGATCTCGCGGTCGCGGTGAAACAGCAGATGACGTGCGTCCACCAAGCGCTGCTCCACTTTGGGCAGACGCTCAGACACCGTCTGTTCAAGCACACGCCTGGCGTTCTGATTCTCTTCAAGCGCGCTACCGAGCCGGTTCACCTCGGTCTCGAGCCCGCTGATCGACGCATCGCGCCGGTTGATCTCGATCAATTGGCGCGCCTGTTTGAGCTTCGCATCATCCGCCTGCAGCTCGAGCCGATGCACTTTGATCGCGTATTTGACGCGCAGCCGGTCCTTGTCAGCGCGAATCTCGGCTTCCGAGATCGGCATGCGCTCCATCACCCGCTCGGTGGTGAGTCGGACCGCCCGCCGCCACAGCGCCGGCGCGATCAACAGCACGAGGAACATCGCGCACAGCACGCCCAGGGCGAAGAGCAGGATCGACTGAATTGTGATCACTGAAAAACCCTGTGCTGACCGTAAGGCGAACCGCGAAACGCGCAGCCCCGCTCCCCCTCAAGATTCGAAGGTTTTAGCGGCTGGCCGGCGCGAACGCCATCCCACCGGCCGTCCACGACGGGGACGGCGTTGTTTTGCACACCCCAGCACCAAGTTGTGGCGAAAAACGTCTAGCACCGGGCTGTTATGCGACCGGGCTCAGTTTTGGCCGTCACGCAAAATGAAGCGGCTTGCAAAAATGCAACACTCGAACGCCGGGCGAGGATGGCTCGGCTTCAAACCTGACGATCAAACGCTGCTTCAGAACGGGTTCCAGGTCGGCCGGCGCGTGTATTTGAGATAGCCCACGTTCGCGCCAAGCCGCAGGCCAACACCGGCCCGGATCGGTGCGAGGATCACACGGCCGCGCTTCTGGAAGGTGATGCTGACGCCGCCCACCAGATAAGCCGAACCTTCGATGCCCGCATAGCGCTTGAAGATCTCGGACTTGCGGCGGATGTTGTAGACCAGAACCATCGTCTTCGAACCGCTCGCACCGGCGTCATAGCCCAGCGAGGGTCCCTGCCAGAAGACTTTCCGGGAGCCATGGTATTTGGTGTAGAGCTGCCCCTCGCCATAGCGCAGGCCAGCGATGAACGCACCGCCCGCTTCTTCACCCAGAATGTACCCGTTCGGCCGGCCCTGCTGTTGGAAGGCGTACTCGATCACGCGCGCCATCCCCTTGCTGATCGAGCCGAAGAAACCGTGGCCTGCACGGCGGATTTCACTCATCGAATAGGTGTCGTCGCGACGCGGTCCATCGTCGTAGCGCGGTGGCGGCGGCGCACGCCTCGCCCGGCGATGGGGCGGATCGTAGCGCCGCGGCGGGGCGTCATAGCGCGGCTGAGGTGCGGTGTAGCGCGGTGGTGGCAAGCCCGCATCGCGCGGTCGGCGGGGCGCGTAGGTGCGCCGCTCCGGCGGGATCGGCCGCAAGCGCTGGTCGGCTTGATCGTTGTAATAGCGCGGCAAGGGGCGTGGCGCTGCTGCAGGAGGCCGGGTTGGTGCACGCCGGTAGTCGTAGCCATCACGTACGGGCGGGCGCTGGTCGATGTCATCGTCACGATCGCGCTCGCGCTCCCAGGGCAGGATCTCGCGTTGGACCGCGTCCTGCGCCAGCGTGGATGCGCCCGCACCGGCGATGAGCAACATCGCAGCGGCGATAAGGCCTGTGACGGCCAACAGCGCTGCAAAACGTGCGCGGGCAGCGCTCGCGCGAAGGACTTTGGACCAAGCCGGCAGAAGCCGCGCGACAGGGGACTTGATGGTGACGGACATGATGGTGGCCTCGACGTTGCGGGCACCCCTGTGCCCAGCGTGCGTGCATGCGCGTGAGCGGACAGCGCAAAAACACGCGGCCCACTCGTTCTTTCCGAACAGAAACAAAGCCCTAAAGTAAGGCGGCAAGCCGCCAACTTCGGGGCAAGGACGCGCGCTCCGGATGCCTACAAGCGTCGGCCATCATGGCCATGAAGGCGGCAACGCATCGTTAAGCCTGTCTCGCGCGGCCCCAGCCGATGAAATACGGGTTGAGCAAGCGCCCGGCCGCTGCGTTGTAGGTCAATGCCGTCCCCTCCACCGTGGTCACGCAGCCCCCCGCCGCGCTAAGCACCGCATGGCCGGCCGCCGTATCCCACGCCATCGTCGGTCCGAAACGCGGATAAACGTCCGCGTCACCCTGCGCAACAAGGCAGAACTTGAGCGATGAGCCCGCACTGATGCGTTCGCGGATGGACAATGTCCCCAAGAAGCTCTCGGTCTCGGCATTGCCGTGCGATCGGCTCGCGACCGCGGTTAGCCCGTTGGACGGCGGCGTGCGCGTTGTGATCCGTTCGGCCGCATCAAGCGACGTCGGGCAGGCGGCCTGTGCGGGAACCGCGAGCCGGAAGGCCGAGCCGGACGCTGCAGGCTCGCCATTGTGATCAGTGACCCCCGCGCGCCCGCGCCCCTCATCCGCAAATCCGACGTGCAGTTCCCCCTTAACCGGCGTGTAGACGAGACCCCAACGCGGCGCGCCATCCTCGATCAACGCGATGTTGATCGTGAAATCCTCGCGCCCGGCGACGAATTCGCGTGTGCCATCCAGCGGATCAACCAGGACGAACCGCCACCCGACCTGCGGCAAGTGCCCCGCGCTAACCGCCTCTTCGGCCACAACCGGCACCCCCGGCAGATGCGCAGCAAGCGCCGCCAGCAGGATCGCTTCACTCTCCCGGTCGGCAGCCGTGACGGGCGAGGCATCGCTCTTCTGGTCGACCACCACGTCACCGCGCCAATAGCCAAGTTGCAGCCGCGCAGCCTCAAGCACGGCCGGTAACAGCGCCTGAGCCAAAGCGCGCCCGTCGATGCCTGCTCCAGCTTCCTTACTCATCGCGCACCCTCCTCAACCGCCCTGCAGGTGAGCCCGTCGCACTACCAACAGGTTCACGCCTGCGCCCTCTGGCGGCGTTGCCGCGAAGCACGTAGAGACCGAAAGAGCTGATTGGCAAGGCTTGGCTCATTGTATTCGGCCCTCGCGAGTGCGTTCGCATCTGTCGGGGCCAGCGTCAGTTCGAGCGCGTTCCCGCCTGAAGTTCACGCACCGCCGCGCGGTTCTTCAAGCGTCGGGGTGAACGAAACCAAACGGTTAGACGCTGATAAAGCCAGCTTCGCGTAAGGCCAGCGGCTCTAACCCACTGCACTCACGAAGGGAACCCGTGATGAACCAAGGCGACCACCCCAGCGATCTCGAACTTGCAGCGCTGCTGGCCAGCAAGATCTGCCATGATGTGGTGGGGCCTGTTGGCGCTTTCGGCAACGGCCTTGAGATGCTCGCCACGGAAGACAACCAGCAGGCCCAGGCCTACGCCATGGACATGCTCCAAAACGTCTCGACGCAGGCAACGGCGCGGCTTGAATTTGCGCGTTTCGCGTTCGGCGCTGCCGGCTCAGCGGGTGCACAGATCGACCTCGCCATGGCGCAGAAGTTGACGGAAAACTACATCGGCGACGGCAAACACACGCTCACGTGGGCTGGTCCGGCCGGGCACATGGATAAAGACTACGTCAAGTTGCTGCTCAATCTGGTTTCATCCGGCATCAGCGCACTGCCGCGCGGTGGCACGTTGGGGCTTACCATCAACGGGACGCTGGAGAAGCCGCAGTTCGTACTGCGTTGCGCCGGCCAGGCCGCCCGCCCGCCGCAGCACCTGACGGAGTTCATCATCGGCAAGGAACCGCCTGCCCTGCACGCGATGACCATCCAGGCCTACTATACGTGGCGGCTTGCGGCCCACGCGCGCATGCGCATCGAGATCCTCAAAGATGGCGAAGATATCGTGCTCCAGGCGACGGCAACCTGAGCAGCAGGGCACTGTGTTGGGCCACGCCTTCAGCGGTTCTTAACGCTTGCACGCGATGCTCGCCCCAGATGCCGGTTTTCCGCCACCCGATGGTCCACGTCCTTGGTCCATCGGGGAACGTGCGGGAGCACAACGGGGCTGAAGCTTCATGAAACACTGTCTGATCGTTGATGACTCAAGCGTCATCCGCAAAGTGGCGCGCCAGATCATGGAAAGCCACGGCTTTGAGGTGAGCGAGGCCGAAAATGGTCAGGAGGCGCTGGAACGGTGCGCGGGCGCATGGCCGGAAGCGATCCTGCTCGACTGGCAAATGCCGGTGATGGGTGGGCACGAGTTCCTGAGCGCGCTGTCGGTCAACGAGCGCAGCGAAAAGACGCCCTACATCGTCTACTGCACCACCGAGAACGATCCCGTCGACATCAGCCAGGCGCTCAACGCCGGCGCCAGTGCGTATCTGCTCAAGCCGTTTGACCGCGCCGCACTTGAAGCGAAATTTGCCGACACCGGACTGATATAAGCGTGTGCGCTTCAGCTTGAGACGATGATCGGCGCCACGCCAATCCACGCCGCGTGCAACCAAAGCACGAACGCCACGTAGATGCCGAGGCCCAGGACCACGCACGCGAGGTCGTTGACCAACGGTGGTGCTGGCCCCAGGTTCGCGGGCGCTGGCCGGTATTTCATCGAGATGCGGTCGACGATGGCGTAAGCCAGGAAGCTGCCGAACAGCACCATCGATGCCAAATCGCCATTGGCCAGCAGGTGCGCGAACGCCCAGAATTTGATCGCCAGCAGCATCGGGTGCTTGACGATCCGCTTGATGCGCGAAGGCACGTAGGTCGCGATCAACAAAGTGAAAACCGGTAGCATCAGCAGTAACGCGAGGTGGGACGTCCACACCGGTGGGTCCCACAGGATCGGGTTCTTGCCGGCGTCGACCCGCAATTTCTGGTAGCCCTGCACGGCGATCACCAGGCCGGCGAGCGAGATCAGCGAAAAGACGACCATCCAGGCGGGGCGCCCCACGCGCTCAACCAGGCCATCACGCAAGGATGCGTTGGCCGGAACCAGGTGGATGCCCAGGAACAGCACCAGTCCAAGGATCAGCAACAGCACGGGTCGTCCCCCTTCACCAAGCCCACGTTCTGCGGGCATCGATCGCACCGTGAGCCGTGCCTTCGCACACGGCTGCACCACTATCCACAGCTATCATGGTTCTCACAGACGCGGCACAAGCGAATTCGGCCGCAATCACCGCTTAGCTGATCGACAACTCGATGCGGCGTGGTGGAGGAACGGGTGTGAGCGTGATGCGTATGGGCCAGCTGGTTGGCGGCCTGTTTGCGGTTATCTTGGTGGTGCCCTTGGTCTTTGTGCTGGCCGGCGCGTTCCAGACGTCGCTTCAAAAGCCGAACGCACGCACAAGCCATACTGCGGGGCCCAAGGCACACACGCCCACGACGCTCCCCCGCCCGACGAAGCGCCGCGTCGACCAACCAACGCTTTCCCTGTCAGCGCAGCCCGATGCCAGCGACCCCGCTTCGCTGCAGCCGCCAAGCCAGGCGCGGCTCGCCTTGCGGAACGGCAAGCCCCGCCGTGCACCATCATTCGCGATCATCGCCACAGAGGCGCCCGATCTCGCCCGCGGGCCCGCCCCGGCACGGCGTGCGCGTCTCCCGCTGCAAGCTGAACGCGCCCTCCGCCGCGCCACCCTCATCCCCCCAGCCGACAGCTTCTGAAGAAGCGGGTCAAAGCGCGGCATGCAACGAGCAACACTGTCATCCTACCCCCGTGGCGAGGATCCAACCGTGTCAATGAGCCCGAACCGCCGCGATCACTCCCACTCGATGGTGCCGGGCGGTTTCGATGTGATGTCGTAGACCACGCGGTTGACGCCGGAGACCTCGTTGATGATGCGGGTGGCCGCGCGGCCCAACACCTCGTGGGAAAACGGGAAGTAGTCGGCCGTCATGCCATCGGTGGATGTCACCGCACGCAGCGCGCACACGTGCTCATAGGTGCGCGCATCGCCCATCACGCCCACCGTCCGCACCGGCAGCAGCACCGCGAACGCCTGCCAGATATCGTCGTAAAGCCCGGCTTTGCGGATCTCGTCGAGATAGATCGCATCGGCCCGGCGCAGGATCGCGAGCTTATCCGCGCTCACCGCGCCGGGGATGCGGATGGCGAGCCCTGGCCCGGGAAACGGATGGCGCCCAACGAACGCTTCGGGCAGGCCCAACTCGCGTCCCAGCGCGCGCACCTCGTCCTTGAAGAGTTCGCGCAACGGTTCGATCAACTTCAAGTTCATACGCTCGGGCAGACCGCCGACGTTGTGGTGCGACTTGATGGTGACCGACGGCCCGCCGGTGAACGACACACTTTCGATGACATCGGGATACAGCGTGCCTTGTGCGAGGAAATCGGCACCGCCGCGGCGCTTGGCTTCCTCTTCAAAGACATCGATGAACAGGCGGCCGATGGTTTTACGCTTCACTTCAGGGTCATCGATGCCTTTAAGCGCGGTGACGAAGCGTTCGGACGCGTCAACATGAACGAGTGGAATGTTGTAGGTCCCGCGAAACAGCGAGACGACCTCGTCGGCTTCGCCTTCGCGCATCAGGCCGTGGTCCACGAAAATGCAGGTGAGCTGCTCGCCGATCGCTTCGTGGATCAGAACAGCGGCGACCGCGCTATCGACCCCGCCCGAAAGCCCGCACACCACGTGACCTGTGCCCACCTGGTCGCGGATGGCCTTGACGGCGGACGAACGGAAATGCGCCATCGACCAGTCGTTGCCGAGCCCGGCGATTTTGTGCACGAAGTTCGCCAGCAGGCGTGCGCCGTCGGGCGTATGGATCACTTCGGGGTGGAATTGGACGCCATAGAGCTTGCGCGTTTCATTGGCGATCGCGGCGAAGGGCGCACCCTCGCTGGTGGCGATCGGCGCGAAGCCATCGGGCAGCGCGACCACGTGATCGCCATGGCTCATCCAGACCTGGTGGTCTTCGCCGGGCTGCCAAATCCCTTCAAACAGCGGTGAAGCATCGCCCACACGCACCATGGCGCGGCCGAACTCGCGGCTGTTGCTGTCTTCAACGGTACCGCCAAGCTGGGCGACCATCGTTTGCTGGCCATAACAGATACCGAGCACCGGCAGTCCACAGGTGAACACCCAGGACGGCGCACGCGGGGTATCGGCCTGGGTGACGCTTGCAGGGCCGCCCGAAAGGATGATGGCGTGCGGGTCGAGGCGCTCCAACGCATCATCGGCGGCATTGAAGGGTACAATTTGCGAATAGACGCCCTGCTCGCGCACGCGCCGCGCGATCAACTGCGTCACCTGACTGCCGAAATCGATGATCAGCACGGTCTGCGTGGGCACCACCTGCTGATGCCGCGCATCCGTGGTGTCAGCAGCGCTTGCGGCAGCCGACGACATATCGTCCGCAACCGCATGGGGATTAGCGTCAAAACGGCTCATCGCAAGCGCCTACACCCGGAATGCGCAACCGGCAAGAGCGACAGCGTCGCCGTCCACGCGAGCATTGCTCCCTGTTGCTCTAGTTAGAGACTTGCCGCAACGGTTGCCAGGCCCCTTCGCAGCCCAACGGCTCAGGTGCATCGGGGGACCGCATGTAAACCGCGCGGCAGCCCCACCGTCGCATCGGCGCGGGCATCGCGATGTTCAGCGAAATCCACACATCGTTGCTGGGGTCATCGATCGAGGCCGACAGATGCCCCCAATAGCCCACCACCACCATCAGGCCGATCAGCATCAAACCGATCAAAAATCGCAACGCCCGCATCCCTGCACATCCCCTACGCCGTTCGCGTCTCTCAAGCCTCGCCGTTGGCACGCGTCATCGCGCCTGCAGCCCGCGTCTCCTACCAATGCGACCGCGGTGCTGCCACCCTTAGCACATCAAATACGGCGCGTTTCGCGTCGCTTTCTCACCACACCGCCTCGCAAACCGCATCCAAGCTGCGTATCCGCAGCTCGCGAAACATGACCTGCCGGGTCGCGTGGCCGCAGCGGACGCTTGCAGGGCAAGGCGGGCTAGCGCTAAGGGAAACGAGACAAGACTGTGACACAGCGCCGTCCGCCCCTTGACGTGAGACCAACCCACCCAGGGCGTCCGCTCACCACGTGGCCGGCTTCGACGCACAGTCCGTACCGCCGACGGGAGACCCAAGAGCACGCATGGAATACTTCACGCAGCAATTGATCAACGGGGTCACCCTCGGGTCGATCTACGGGCTCATCGCCATCGGCTATACGATGGTCTACGGCATCATCGGCATGATCAATTTCGCCCACGGCGATATTTTCATGATCGGCTCGTTCATTGCCCTGATCATCATCACCGCGCTGGGTCTGACGGCAGGCGCATCAGCGGTGGTGCTGTTCCTGGCGCTGATGCTGGTGCTGGTCGGGGCGATGGCGTTGACGTCGGTTTGGGGGTGGACGGTCGAACGCCTGGCCTACCGCCCGTTGCGCGGCTCCTTCCGTCTGGCCCCGCTGATCACAGCCATCGGCATGTCGATCACGCTGCAAAACGCCGTGCAGATCTCCCAAGATGCCCGCGTGAAGCCGCTGCAGCCGCTGATCAAAGGTGGTTACACGGTGATGGAGAGCCCGACCTTCAACGTGGTGCTGTCAAACATCCAAATCCTGATCGTCGTCACCACGGTCTCGCTGATGGCGCTGTTTACCTTCGTCATCACGCGGACCTCGCTTGGCCGCGCACAGCGGGCCTGCGAACAAGATCGCACGATGGCCGCGCTGACCGGCGTCGATGTCGACCGGACGATCTCGTTGACCTTCGTTTTGGGGGCCGGGCTTGCCGCCGTCGCGGGCCTGATGTTCCTGCTCTATTACGGCGTCATCGATTTCTATATCGGCTTCGTCGCCGGCATTAAGGCCTTCACCGCGGCCGTGCTCGGCGGCATCGGCTCGTTGCCGGGCGCGATGTTGGGCGGGCTCATCATCGGTCTCGTCGAAACCTTCTGGTCGGGCTATTTCTCGGTTGAGTACAAGGACGTTGCCGCCTTCAGCCTGTTGGCCATCGTGCTGATTTTCATGCCCTCCGGCCTGCTCGGCCGTCCTGAAATCGAGAAGGTGTAAGGCGTGAGCGATATCACCGAAACGGTAGCGCGCACCGTCGAGACGCCGGCCAAACCCAACCGCTTTGTTGAAGCCTTGAAGGACGGCGCCGTCGGCGGCGCGATCACGCTGCTGCTTTGTTTGCCGTTGCTCGCCTACAAGACGGTCGAAAGCGCCACGTCGGGCTTGGAGCTCGAGAGCCGCTGGATGCTGGTCGTTTTCGCGGTCGGCATCGTGGCGGTCGGCCGCGCGCTGCTCTCGTTCTTCGTGTGGCAAAGCGGCAAGGCTAGCGGCTTTGGCGTGGAGACCTTCGGATCAGTGGTGAGCAAGCTTGGCTTCGCCGTCGGTCCGCTGCTGTTGATCATCGCGGTTGCGCTGCCTTGGACCCCCGTGGCTGACCGCTACATTATGGATCTGGCGATCCTCGTCCTCACCTATGTGATGCTCGCTTGGGGGCTGAACATCGTCGTGGGGCTTGCCGGGCTGCTGGACCTTGGTTACGTCGCCTTTTACGCGGTGGGCGCTTACTCCTACGCGTTGCTGGCGCAAAACTTCGGGCTCTCGTTTTGGATCTGTCTGCCGCTCGCGGGCATCCTGGCCGCGTTTTGGGGCATCCTGCTGGGCTTTCCCGTGCTGCGGCTGCGCGGCGACTACCTGGCGATCGTGACGCTCGCGTTTGGCGAGATCATCCGCATCGTGTTGCTGAACTGGTATGAGTTCACCGGCGGTCCCGATGGGCTGTCGCGCATTCCACGGCCCGACTTCTTCGGCCTCGAGTTCAAAGCGTTCGGCGACAACACCTTCGCCAGCTTCTTCGGCATCGAACACTCATCGCTCCATCGCATCATCTTCCTCTATTACATCATTCTGATCCTCGCGCTGTTCACCAACTGGGTCACGATCAGGTTGCGGCGCTTGCCGGTCGGGCGCGCCTGGGAAGCGCTGCGCGAAGATGAAATCGCGTGCAAATCACTCGGCATCAACACCGTGACGACGAAGCTTACAGCCTTCGCGATCGGGGCGATGTTCGGTGGCTTTGCCGGCGCGTTCTTCGCGACTAAACAGGGCTTCATCTCGCCGGAAAGTTTCACCTTCATCGAAAGCGCGATCATTTTGGCCATCGTGGTGCTGGGCGGCATGGGTAGCCAGATCGGCATTGCGGTTGCGGCCGTGTTGATGATCGGCGGCATCGAGGTCTTCCGCGAGCTGGAGGAGTTCCGGATGCTGATCTTCGGCCTCGCCATGGTGCTCGTGATGGTGTGGCGGCCGCGCGGCCTTGTGTCCTCGCGCACGCCATCGGTCGCGCTCAAGAAGCGCAAAGCGATCGGTGCCGATATGGTTGGTGAGGGCAGCGGATGATCGTGACGCGCCAGCCCGCACCCACCTGGACGGCGGCGGGCACCACGGGATCGGGCACCGCAGGACCTGGCGGCACTGGAGCCAGCGGCACGCCGGACAACATCACGGGGGCAACCCCACACAACGTCCGCGACGCGATCCTCACGGTGGAGCACCTGACGATGCGCTTCGGCGGCCTCATCGCCGTCGATGACGTCTCGTTTGCCGCCAAACGTGGGCAGATCACCGCCCTCATTGGCCCCAACGGCGCCGGCAAAACCACCGTCTTCAACTGCATCACCGGCTTTTACAAACCGACCGCCGGCATGATCACGCTGACCAAGCGTGACAGCAGCAGCTTCCTCTTGGAGCGGCTCGATGATCACCGCATCAACGCGCGCGCCGGCGTCGCCCGCACCTTCCAGAACATTCGCCTGTTCTCCGGCATGACCGCGCTTGAAAACCTGCTGATCGCCCAACACGGGCCTCTGATGGAAGCCTCCACGCTCGATTGGCGCGCCCGCGGCTTCAACATCGGCGGGCTGCTCGGGCTCACCAACCGGTTCAAGTCGCGCGAACAAGAGGCGATCGCGTTCGCGTCCTCATGGCTTGAAAGGGTGGGTCTGATCGAGCGCGCGGATGATGCGGCAGGCGACCTGCCCTACGGCGACCAGCGGCGCCTGGAGATCGCGCGCGCCATGTGCACGCGGCCTGAACTGCTTTGTCTGGACGAGCCGGCGGCAGGCCTCAACCCGCGCGAATCCGCTGAACTGAACGCGCTGCTTCGCTCGATCTCGGAACGCGATGACACCTCCGTCCTCCTGATCGAACACGACATGGGTGTCGTGATGGAGATTTCCGATCACGTGGTGGTGCTCGACTACGGCAAGAAGATCGCCGATGGCACACCTGAAGCGGTCCGCGGCGATGATGCGGTGATCGCGGCCTACCTCGGCGTGGAAGACGAAGAGGTCGAGGCGGTCGAAAAGGAAATCGGCGTATGACCAGCCCCATGCTGTCGATTAGCGGCGTTGAGACCTTTTACGGCAAGATCCAGGCGCTGCGTTCGGTGGACCTTGAGGTGCGTCCGGGCGAGATCGTGACGATGATCGGCTCCAACGGTGCGGGCAAGACCACGCTGATGATGACCGTGTGCGGCAGCCCGCGGGCGCGCACCGGACAGATCCTGTTTGAAGGCCGCGACATCACGCAGATGGCCACGCACCAGATCATGCATCTGGGCATCGCGCAGTCGCCGGAGGGACGCCGCATCTTTCCGCGCATGAGTGTGCGTGAAAACCTCCAGATGGGCTCGATCCTCAACCCCGAACGTGAGGCGACGTTCGATGCTGACATCGATGAAGCCTTCGCGCTGTTCCCGATCCTGAAGCGGCGTGAGAACCAACGCGCGGGCACGCTCTCGGGCGGCGAACAGCAAATGCTCGCGATCGGCCGCGCGCTGATGGGGCGGCCGAAACTGCTGCTGCTCGATGAGCCGTCGCTGGGGCTGGCCCCGCTGATCGTGCGTCAGATTTTCGATGTGATCGGGGAACTCAATAAGTCGCGCGGTCTGACGGTGTTCCTGGTGGAGCAGAACGCCTATCACGCGTTGCGACTGGCGCACCGCGGCTACGTGATGGTCAACGGGCGCATCACGATGAGCGGGACAGGCAAAGAACTGCTGGCGCGTGATGATGTGAAGGCGGCCTATCTGGAAGGTGGCGCGCACTAAACCCACGGGCGATCGATCGCGTTCACCGCCTGTTGCGCCAACGCTCAGAAATTTTGGCGCCAAAAGGACAAGACGGCATGCTTTGGGAAACGGCACCGCACCACTTCTTTGTGCTCACCTGCGCGATCGGCGGGGCGGCAGCCTTTTTGGCGGGGCGTGCAGCCGCGCTCGCCTGGCGGCCCATGCTGCAAAGCGTCGTTTACGCCCTGCTGCTGACGCTGGCGATCCGCTTCTTTTATTACGCGCTGCTGGGTGGCAGCTTCATCGTACCAGCGATCGCCAGCGGCGACCCTTCGGCCATCGCGAGCACGCTTTACTACACGCTCATCGATGGATTGGTTTTGTCGGCGGCAGCCCTGCTTGGCTACCGCGTGACACGCACCTCTCAGATGGTGACGCAATACCCTTGGCTTTATCGCCGCACGAGCCCGCTTTCCTGGGCCCCGCTCGACACTTAATCGCAGCGCGCTGCCCTTCAAACGTGCAGCCTGATGGTCAAGCGGGCACGCCGTGTTCCAGCGCAAGGCTTGCGCGCGCAAAGCCGCGTCGACAAGCCTCTGCGCAGCGTGAATTAGCCCCGACAGCGCCACATAATGTGTGCTAGAGAACACACGTCCGAGAGCGAAAGTGAAGCGCTCTCATTCCGTCCACTGGGAGGTGCCAGATGAAGAAGACCCTTCTGACAGCCGCCTTCGCCGCCGCCTTTGCAGGTGGTGCGAGCGCTGCTGAAATCAACATCGCCAC
This sequence comes from Pseudomonadota bacterium, assembly GCA_038522635.1. Lineage (GTDB taxonomy): Bacteria > Pseudomonadota > Alphaproteobacteria > Rhizobiales > Hyphomicrobiaceae > JBCBJZ01. The sequence continues at coordinate 19,450 of JBCBJZ010000018.1, forward strand.
GGTTGGTCCGATGACCGGCCAGTACGCCAGCTTCGGCCTGCAAATGAAAGCCGGCGCCGAGCAAGCTGTGGCAGACATCAACAAAGCCGGCGGCATCAACGTCGGCGGCAAGAAGATGATGCTGAAGCTGACCGTTGGCGATGACGCCTGCGATCCCAAGCAGGCCGTTGCCGTTGCCGGCAAGCTTGCCTCGCAGAAAGTGCAGTTCGTCGCTGGCCACTTCTGCTCAGGCTCATCGATCCCCGCCTCGTCGGTCTACGCCGAAGAAGGCATCATTCAGATTTCGCCCGCTTCCACGAACCCCAAACTGACCGATCAGCGCGCCGGCCCGAACGTGTTCCGCGTCTGCGGCCGTGACGACCAGCAAGGTTCGGTCGCAGGCCAGTACCTCGCCACCAACTTCAAAGGCAAAAAAGTCGCGATCGTTCACGACAAGACGGCTTACGGCAAAGGCCTGGCGGACGAAACCCGCAAGGCGATGAACAAAGCCGGCCTCAAAGAAGCGATGTACGAAGCCTACACCGCTGGCGAGAAAGACTACACCGCGCTTGTCTCGAAGCTGAAGCAGGCTGGCGTCGACGTGCTCTACGTCGGTGGTTACCACACCGAAGCCGGCCTGATGGTTCGCCAGATGCGCAGCCAAGGCATGAACACCGTGCTGATCTCCGGTGACGCGCTGGTGACCAAAGAGTACTGGCAGATCACGGGTGATGCTGGTGAAGGCACGCTGATGACGTTCTCGCCGGACCCGCGCAAGAACCCTGCAGCCGCCGACATCGTGAAGACGTTCCGCGCCAAGAAGGTCGAGCCGGAAGGCTACGTCCTTTACACCTACGCTGCCATCCAGGCTTGGAAGCAGGCTGTGGAAGCGGCCGGTTCGCTTGATGCTGGCAAAGTCATCGCTGCACTGAACAAAGGCAAGTTCAGCACTGTCCTCGGCAACTTCTCGTTCGACGACAAGGGCGACCCCTCACTGCCGCCGTACGTCTTCTACAAATGGTCCAAAGGCAACTACGACCAAATGTAAGATATCGTTTAGCGCTCGCGCGATGCGAGACTAACAAAGGCCCCTCGCCGCGCACCGGCGGGGGGCTTTTTGTTTTGAGACGACGCTTGGATCATCGGGCGATTTCTCGGGATCACCACAGGTGAGCCCGAAATCGCCCAAAGATGATCCAATCTTAAAATGCAGAGCAACTTTGGGCGCAAAGGCAAAGGGTGAGTGTTTAAGCTCGCGGCTCGCACTTTGCGCCCGTTGCTCTAGCTCACGCTGTGGACGCAGAGCCCACCGTTGGCCGCTTAACGTTGCGTTGCAGCACGCTGGGCCGCGTAGATGCCGCCGATCACCAGCACCAACGCGATCGCGTGCTGCCAAGTGAAGCGCTCGCCCAGCAAGAGCACCGCGAGCAACGCCCCGAATATCGGCACAAGGTTCAAGAACAACGCCGCCCGGTTTGGCCCGATCAAATCAACACCGCGGATCCAAAAGCCTTGCGCCAGGATCGAGGGGAAGATCGCCGTATAGGCGACCACCAACCAGCCCTGCAGCGTGACCGGCCACAACAGGTCTCCGCTCGCGGCCTCAAACAACGCCATCGGCAGCGCGGCGAACGCCCCCACGCTTACCAACAAGGTCAACATGCTGAGCGCGTGGATCTCGGGCTTCGCGCGCAAGCCCACCGAGTATGCGGCGTAGGCAAAGGCGGCGCCGATCATCAGCAGATCGCCCCAGTTGACGCTCAAACCGGCAAGCGTCGCGCCAGGTGAGCCCGCAACGCCGGCTGAGGCCGTCGCGGTCAGGATCACACCGACCAGCGTGATCGCGTAGCCGGCAAGGGCTGCGCCGCTCACGGTGGTGCGGAAGGCTGCAAAATTTAGCAAAAAAATGAACAGCGGCATCGCCGCCTGCAGGATCGTGATGTTGATCGCGCTGGTGGTCGCCGCCGCCGTGTAGAGGAGGCCGTTGAAGAAGGCGAAACCGACGGCGCCCATGGCGCAGAAATACGGCAGGCGCGGCGCGATGATCGACCAATCGCGGGCGATGTAACGCCATGCGAAGGCCCACAGGATGAGGGCGGCGATCGACCAGCGTGCGGCGGTCAACAAAAACGGTGAGACGTGGCCGACTGCAAATTTCGCGGCGACCGCATTCCCGCCCCAGAACAGCGTGGTCAACGCCAGCAGCACCGCGGCTTGGCGCAAAACGCTTGCCTCGACGCGTTCACTGCCCCCTCCGCCGCCGTCGCCCTGCGCTTGCGTGGGCTGCGCATCTTGAGCCGTCATCACTGGTCCTTCAGTTGGGCATGGATGGCGCTCAGGGTTTCGACCCTTTGCGCGTGCCGCGCGGGCCCATCGCGCGGTCTCAACACAGGCGGACGTCGTCGTGATGCCGAAGTGGGATCAATCGCAAGGTAAGCGCGCTTCAAGCGGCGCCCTGCTAAGCCCGGCTGCGCGCTCAAGTCTCGCTGCGCGCGCCAGCACTACACTTAGCGCTTGGCTTTAAAGTGCGGGTGGATCACGCGATCCCCAGGCTTGATCTTCAAGCGCCGTACGCTGCCCGCGATCATCTCCAGCACCGCCGTCACTTTACCTTGGGACGCGATGATCGTTTCGGAGAACGGCTCGGTCTCTTCGGCCACGCGGTGCACCGTGCCGTCGCCACGGATGAAAATCATGTCGAGCGAGATGTAGGTGTTGCGCATCCACATGGTCAGTTCTTGCGGCTTGGCGTGGGGGAAAAGCATTCCCTCGTTTTCACCAAGCGCCGTTCTGAACATGAGCCCCCGCGCCTTTTGCACGGGCGAGCGCGCGATCTCCGCGGTAATCTTGTGGCGGCCTGTTTCCGTCACCAGCGTGATCGTCTCGGTGCGCATTTTCGCCAGCGCGTCGTCTTCCAGCGTCAGCACGCCAAGGCCACTCCAGAAACAGAACAGGGCCGTCAAAATGACAGCCCTGTGTGCGTGCGTAAGCACGGATGTGATGGTTTGCCGATGCGGCTGTGACGTCGCGTTCGCCCGGCTGTCGCCAGTCGAAACCCGCGTGCTGCGGCCCACCTCAGTGCGATGAGGGCGTGCCAGTCGCTCCGTCTGGTCGCAATTCAGCTGCCATGCAGCCCTTGCTCCCGTGACCCCAGCGGACCTGAACGATCTGACCGGGGCGGAGCTCGGTGAAACCGAAGCGGCGCAACGTTTCCATGTGCACGAAGACATCCGGCGTTCCCTCTCCACGGGTCAGGAAGCCGAATCCGCGCACGCGGTTGAACCACTTCACCATGGCCCGCTCCCAGTCACTTTCCGCTTCTACCACGACGTGCGTGCGCTGCGGAAGCAGGGAGGGATGGATGGCTGTGCTTTCGTCCATCGAGATGATGCGGAACGCTTGCATGCCTTTCGGCCGGCGCAGCACTTCGCAATGGACACGGGCGCCCTCGTAGGCGGTCTGATACCCGCCCGCCCGCAAGCATGTCACGTGTAAGAGGACGTCGGCCAACCCGTTGTCAGGAACGATGAACCCATACCCCTTGGATGCATCGAACCATTTGATCGAGCCGGCCATTTCGAACACCTCAAGGCCTTCGGTGTTCTCGAGCCCCTCACCGCCCAGCGCCGGGCCTAACCCCGGATCGAATTGAGGCGGCAACTTCTGATCCCCCATAGCATTACCCCGCTTAGAAGGTTAACCATTCACCATATTTGTTCAGGCCCGCTGCACTGTCGCTCGATTGCCCTCTTACGCCAGGACGCTGCGGTCTTGGGGACCATACCATCGAGGCCGTATCGCTAAAGCGATTTCTCTTCAGGGTTGCCGGTCAAGCCGATTGGAATGCGCTCATTTATGACATCGCGATGAATTTTCAATATATTGATTTTGTTGCATTAATTGCGCTGCACGATGACCAATCGGGGCACCGTTGCAAAGGCCTGTGGACGACTTTACGCGGCGGCGTTCTAACACCGTTCAAGAGCCGTAAGGGGTTGATTTCGGACACTGCTGATTCGCAGCATCACCAATGTGTTGCAGATGCGTTGTGCACCTGCGCATCGGTCAAGCACTGCCTGGGAGCCGGCCTCTTTCAACGCTCCATCCACAGAGTTGCGTTTTCCCCAACTCGCTGCGCGGCTCGCCGCCAAGTCGTTTCGCTTTGCCGTTCTTGACGCGGATCGCACCACGGCGGCGGCGTACGGCTGCGCCTTTCGCGACGGCCACCCAAGCCCTATGATCACGCAGAACGGTGGCCGCGCGCTGAACGGCCTTGGACCAGTCAGCGCCAGAGCCTGAGCCACACTGGACGGAGCCCCAAACGGGACATAACTTGGAGAAGCCCACGATGCGTTATCTGCACACGATGGTCCGGATCAAGGACGTCGACGAGAGCCTCAATTTCTACTGCACCAAGCTCGGCATGACCGAGGTGCGCCGGATGGACAGCGAGCAAGGGCGCTTCACGCTCATCTTTTTGGCTGCCGGCGAGGATGAACATTCAGGCCGCGAGGCCCGCGCCCCGCTGCTTGAGTTGACCTACAATTGGGACCCCGAAGCCTATGACGGGGGACGCAATTTCGGCCATCTGGCTTACGAGGTCGATGATATCTACGCGACCTGCCAGAAGCTCATGGATCACGGCGTCACCATCAACCGGCCGCCGCGCGATGGCCGCATGGCGTTCATCCGTTCGCCTGACAACATCTCGATCGAGTTGCTGCAAAAGGGCGAAGCGCAAGCGAAAGCCGAGCCCTGGGCATCGATGGAGAATACCGGCTCCTGGTGACCGGTCCTGCGGGGGTACGATGGGACGGCGCGATCGGGGGGTGTTGAGCGGTGCTGCGCTCGTGTCGCAGGCGCAAGCGGCGCTTGCGGCACGTGAGGCGGCGTCAGCCCCGGCCGCGCCTCTTCAGGAGCTCGAGGGCGGAGGCGCTACGGGATCTCGTCGCGCAGAGGTGGTACCTGCTGATGCAGGCGCTGTCGGCCCGCATGCTTATGAGGAGCCATCGCCCGCGCAGCCTCTCCTTCGTGATGAGACGGCAACGACCAGCGAACCCGAGGCGCTGGCGGTTGGGCCGATTGCGCAACCACTCCACCACGGGCTGACCGCCGTTCTCGCGTTGATCTTGGCCGCGCAGACCACCTGGATACCCGCGACCGGCCTCACACCAGCGCCCAGCCCGCAAGCGTTGATCGCAGCGCAAGCAGCGCTGGAGGCGAGCACCAGCAGCTCCGGCATCTCGAGCAGCATTGGCACCTCGGCCACGACCGGCGTCACGCGGGTTTTGACGTTGGGTCTTGCACCGTTGCTGGCAGCAGCCCTGGCGGCAAGCGCGCTCGCCTGGATCATGTGCCGGCTGCTGATGCCACCGCGCAGCCAGTCATCGGCGCTGACCACGTTCCTCTCACTCAACACCCTAGCGATCAGCGTGGCGATGGCTGCAGCCTACGTCATGCATCTGTTCGCAGCGCCCCCTCTGCTCGAAGCGGCGGGCAACCTGATACGCCACGAGCTTGCCGCGTTGATCGGCACCGAGGCCGCCACATCGACGGCGGCAAAGGCGGCTTTGGCCGTGCCAGCGGCCGCGTTGAACACCGCGCGGTTCTGGTTCGACCTGCATGTCTTGCTCGCTTGGATGCTGCCCGCGGTTCTGGCGCTGCACGGCATCAGCGCCGCCCTCCTGCCATCGCGTGTGCGCTTTGACGCGACCAGGCCGCGCGCGCGTCCCACGTCAGCGTCGCGATGACGGATAACCACCGGCAAGACAACATGTTCAACGCCTTGGTTGACGCCCCGTTTGACGCCGTCGTGGTCGGTGCCGGCCCCGCAGGATTGATGGCAGCCCAAAGCCTTGGCGAAGCGGGTCTACGCGTTGCGATCTGCGAACGCATGGAGCGACCCGGTCGGAAATTTCTGATGGCCGGACGTGGAGGCCTCAACCTCACCCACAGCGAGCCGCTTGCCGCCTTCCTGACCCGCTACGGTGAAGCGGCCCCATGGTTGACGCCGATCATCGAGGACTTCCCGCCAGCGGACGTCCTTCAATGGGCGCACGACCTCGGGCAACAAACGTTCGTTGGCTCAAGCGGCCGCGTCTTTCCCAAAGCGATGAAGGCGTCGGGCCTCTTGCGTGCGTGGCTGCGCCATCTGGATGCATTGGGGGGAGGCGATAGCGTGATCCGCGGCGAGGGCGCTGGCGGTGAACACGAACAGCGCGCGATGCAGCTCTTCACCGGTCACACGTGGTTAGGCTTCGATCACATCAAGCGCGGTGCGGACGGCAAACTCAGCATCGGCTTGATGAACCGCGAGGGCACACGTCACGATGTACGCGCCCGGGTCGCTGTCATCGCTGTCGGCGGTGCCAGTTGGCCGCGGCTCGGTTCCGACGGCGCTTGGCGCGCGGGTGCTGTCAACGTGGGCCTCCCGACCGCCCCGTTCGCCGCATCGAACTGCGGCTTCACGGTGCCTTGGTCAGCGGCGTTCGCACAGGCGCATGCTGGCGCACCGCTCAAACGCATGACGCTGAGCGTGGACGGGACGGGCGTGCGCGGCGAAGCGCTTGTGACGCGGCAGGGCCTTGAAGGCGGTGCGGTCTATGCGCTTGGCCCGGCTTTACGCGCAGCACTCAACGGAGGCGGCGAAGCGGCCCGCATCCGGGTTGATCTGCGGCCTGACCTCTCCCACGACGCGCTGGCCGCACGACTGGCCAAGGTGCATCCAAAGAAATCGACCAGCACGCGCTTGCGCCAGGGCGCAGGCCTGAGCCAGGTGGCGGTGGCGCTCCTGCGCGAAGCGGCCACGATGGCGGACGAGCGCGCCTCTGAGGTGCCATCGCTTCCGCGCGATGCTGGCGAACTTGCCGCCCGCATCAAGGCTTGCACGATCGTTGCCACCGGCCCGTTCGGGTTGGCGCGCGCGATCTCGAGCACAGGCGGCTTGGCGCCCTGCGGGCTGGACCCTACGCTGATGGTGACGCGGATGCCCGGTGTGTTCGCCGCCGGTGAGATGATCGACTGGGACGCGCCGACGGGCGGTTACTTGCTGCAGGCCTGTTTTGCCACCGGGCGCTGGGCCGGTCGCCATGCGGCGCGTTATGCGCTGGCGACGTCCGTTGAGCCTCAGGTGACTTGAGAGCAAAGCGATCGATCGGGAGCACCCTCGGTGAGCCCCAGATCGACCAATGATGATCGTAAAGGAGCTGCACGCCGATGCGATACGCTTGGTTCTTCATGCCGTCTTCGGACAGCGCGCTTTGGCAGTTCGGTTCAGCCGTGCTCGGCTATGACGCTGTGACGGGCGACGAGCGGGACGTGCCGCTACGCCTGCGCGAGGCCGTCGGCGCGGACGTGATGACCGACCTCACCGCAACACCGCGCACTTATGGCTTCCACGCCACCTTGCGCGCACCCTTCGAACCGGCCGCGGGCGTCGGCGAGACCGAAGTCCGAGATGCGCTTGCAGCCTTTTGCGCGCGCCAGCCTCCCGTCATGCTGAACGGCCTGCACGTGCACACGCTCGGCGCCTTCATCGCGCTCACCCCGCTTGCATCCTCGCCCGCGCTTGATGCGCTGGCGGCGGATGCCGTGCGTGCCAGCGACGCCTTGCGCGCGCCGCTGAAACCGCAGGACCGAGCGCGCCGCATGAAAGCGCCCCTCACGCCGCAGCAGATCGCGCATCTGGACCGCTGGGGCTACCCTTACGTGATGGACGATTTTCGCTTCCACATGACGTTAACCGGGGCGATCGCGAACGATGAGCAACGCGGTCAGGTGGCGCGCGCGCTTACCACGGCCTTTGCGCCGCTGGAGGGACCATGCGCCATCGACGGGATCGGGCTTTACGCGCAAGCTGACCGCGCCTCACGCTTTCGCGTGGTCGAACGCTATGCCCTGACCGGTTGAGCTTGTGGTTGCGGTTGGGGTGATAGGCCGGTTCTGCTTCAAGGCAGCCCGCGAAACGACCCCGGCGGCGTTAGCTGTTCTGCGAGGCCCCACGATGGGAGACCGGACGCACCGGCGGTAAGGGGCGCTCGCCTGTTCGCTCCCCTCCTTGCTCACTAGGCGCCGCGTTGGCATCGCCGGGCGCGTGCGCGCGATCGCCGCCGGTGGCCGCGCCGCCATCGGCACTCCCATTGGCATGTGCACCGCCGGGGCCAGGCGCATCGGCCGAACTGTCACCGCGCGCGCGGGCGGCCGCCGCGATCGTCCCAAGCTGCGCCTTGTAGTCAGGTGTCACCATGCCCGCCGACAGGATGATCTTCGCCGCGTCCTCAACGCTCATGTTCAGGAAAACGATGTCGCGACGTGGCACGAAGCAGATGAACCCCGTCGGCGGTACGATCGCAGTTGGCATGAAGACTGTGGTGAGTTCATCTTCAGGCGGGCGTTGCGCGCGCAGTTCTTCGGCAGCGTCGGCGGTGACGAAGACGATCGACCAGATGCCTTTGCTCGGGAACTCGACCATGCCGACCTTCTGGAAGGCCTGGCCGGCATCGGCAGCGGTGAGCACCGACTCAAAAATCTGCTTCAGCGCGCCGTAGACATTCCGCACGATAGGCATGCGCGCCAGCATCAATTCGCCAGAGCTGATCAGCGTGCGGCCGAGCAGATTGGCGGCTAGCGCGCCGATGATGATGAGCCCCGCAATCGCGACGAACAGGCCCAGGCCGGGCACGTCGAAGGGTAAATAGGTGTCGGGGTTGTAGGCCGTCGGCAGCAGTGGCTTGATCCACTCGTCCACCACCGTGATCGCCCAATAGACGATGTAGATCGTGATGGTGATCGGCCCGACGATGATGAGACCGGTGAAGAAGTAGTTGCGCAGCCGCGCGCCTAGCCTGAAGCGGGGTGGCGCGGTGGCGCGCGTGAGCTTGGAGAGGCCTTGCGCTTCGCCGGCGCGCGGATGACGACGCTTACGGTGGGGCATTAGCCAAAGCCCCCGCTTGACGTGGCCGCCGCTTTGGGAAGCTGGCCGCCAGGAGGCTGTGTGCCGCGAAAGGGCAAGCTTGCCCCGCAAAAACTGAGAGGAAACGGGGCGGCAGCCGCGTGAGCCAAAGTGAACGACGAACAAATGCGGCGCGGCAAGCCCATCGATGGACCGTTGCTCCTCATCCGCGTCGCCCGGCCCAGATCACCCACCTTTAGCGCTTCGCCAACATGCAATCGATGCCGCTGGCCCGTAGGCGGCCACACAGGGCGCGGGGCTGTCCCTGCTTCTCAAACGAGCCGACTTGTACGCGATAGAACGCACCCATGTTGCCCAGAACGGTGCGCTCAACGGTTGGCGTTCGCGTTGCAAGTGCGGATGCGAAACGCTTGCGCAGGAGCGCGGCCTGACGTTGCGCCTCAGCCTGCGAGCGCACAGGCGCCAACAACAGCTTGTAGCGACCACGAGACTGCGCGCCGACTTTGCGAGGCGCTTTGGCGCGGGGCACGGCTGTGCGCCGCTGCGGAGCACGCGTTGCTGGGCGCGCGGTTCGCGGGGCTTGCGCACGCCGCGCTTGACCGGCGACTGCGACGCGGCTGTTCCAGCCCGACACCGCCGTCCGCGGGCCAGCGGGCGCCACCACGGGACGTGCAGGCGCCGCGACGGCGCGAGGTTGAGGCGCGCTGCTTCCACCGCCAAAAAGGCCTGAGAAGAAGCCAGCGATGCCGCCCCCGGAAGAGGCCGACGGTTTCGCCGGTGTGGGTGGTGGTGTTGCCGGCCGGGCGGGCTGCGGCGTCGGGCGCGCTGCCACGCTGCGCGGCGCGGTCGTCGCGCGGGTTGGACGCTGCGCAACCGTCGGACGCGGGCGCCGCTGCGATGTCGCCGCAGGCCGTGCGGGTCGCGAGGCGCGGGCGGCTTGCGTGGGCCCGGATGCGGTGACGCCGGCTGCCGCATAAGCGGCACGGCGCTCTGCGGTCGCGCGTGTGCGCATGGCGGGGCTGAGCCCCCCCTTCAGCCACATCGCGCTCGTTAGATCGGAGATGGCACGGGCATTCAACCCGAGTTTGCGGTGCGCAAGCCCGCGATAATAAAGCGCGCGCGCCATATCGGGCGCGTTCAAGCCGCCCGCGTCGATGATGCCGCTGAAGGCCTTGAGGGCGCGTTTGGGCGAACGATCGATTAGTTTCGCGGCTGCTTTGATGGCGCCACGACGTTGTGCGGCGGCCTTGGCCGGCTTTACCTGCACACGGATGAGCGCGCCCTGGCGATCACGATCCGTCTGAGCGGAACGATCGACCGGTGCTGGCAGCGCCACCACGGCCTGAGCGCTTCCCGCGCCCCACACCAACGAAGACACCATGCATGCTAGCCCGCACGCACCGAACAAGTACGCAGTGCGCCGCATCTCGAGGTTGAGACGCTCAGCCGTTCCTGTGCGGCCCTTGTCGGCGCTGCTGCATGTGTCGGCGCTGCTGCTTGCCATCCCACCGGTCTCAACTGCGGGCCGACCGCTAAGGCGCATGGTGCACCGCACACGGCTCGACTCCGGATTCCCGTTGCTGAAACGCTACGTGAACCAGTTGATTGAGGCAAATGCTTGTTCGCAACCAAACCGGGCTAAGCCGGAGCGACGGCCACATAGATGTGACACAGGCGCCACAGAAACGCGTGCGCCGCAGCAATGAGCGCTACTCGACCGTCACGGATTTCGCCAGGTTGCGCGGCTGATCAACATCGGTGCCCATCAACACGGCCGTATGATAGGCCAGCAGTTGGATCGGCACCGCGTAAACCAGCGGTGCTGCAAACGGATGCACCTGCGGCACACTCAAATGGCCGAGCAGGTCACAGCCGACCGCATCGTCGGGCGCATCTGAAATCAGAATGATCTGCCCGCCGCGCGCCACAACCTCCTGCATGTTCGACACGGTCTTTTCAAACAGATCATCGCGGGGCGCGATGACCACCACCGGGACATGCTCGTCGATGAGCGCGATGGGCCCGTGTTTCAGCTCACCCGCCGCGTAGCCTTCAGCGTGGATGTAGGAGATTTCCTTCAGCTTCAGCGCGCCTTCCATGGCGATCGGGAAGGCCATGCCGCGCCCCAGGTATAGTACGTCGCTGGCCTTTGAGACGGTGTGGGCGAGGTCCTCGTAGTGTGATTCATCGTGCAGCATCGTGGAGATGTGCCGTGGGATCTCCATCAGCGCATCGATCAGCTCGCGCTGCCGGTCGTCATCGATGGCGCCGCGCGCGCGTCCGATCGCGATGGCCAGACACGCCAGCACGCTCAATTGGCAGGTGAAGGCTTTGGTCGACGCGACGCCGATCTCAGGCCCTGCGAGGGTTGGCAGCACGGCGTTTGATTCGCGCGCGATTGTGGACGTGCGCACGTTGCAGACCGAAGCGATGTGCTGGCCCTGCGCCTTGCAGTAACGCAAGGCGGCGAGCGTATCGGCTGTCTCCCCTGATTGCGAGACGAACACGGCGAGCCCGCCCGGTGTCATCGGCACTTCGCGGTAGCGGAACTCCGACGCGATATCGACCTCGACGGGGACGCGGGCGAACCGCTCCAGCCAGTATTTGGCGACCACGGCGGCGTAATAAGCCGTGCCACAGGCCGACAGTGTCACGCGATCGATGGTCGCGAGATCGACGCCCAAATCGGGCATGCGCACGCTGCCGCTCGCCATATCGATGTAGTTGGCGATGGTGTGGGCGATCACTTCAGGCTGTTCATGGATTTCCTTGGCCATGTAGTGGCGATGGTTCCCCTTATCAACCAGCAGCGATGAGGCCACCGCTTTGACCTTGTCGCGGTCAACCCGGTTACCGGCTTGATCGTAGATTTGCACGCCCGCGCGCGTCAGCACCGCGCAGTCGCCGTCATCCAGATAGGTGATGGTGTCGGTGAAGGGGCCAAGCGCGATGGCGTCTGAGCCCAAATACATCTCGTTTTCGCCATGGCCGACCGCCAGCGGGCTGCCTTTGCGCGCGCCCACCATGAGGTCGTCTTGGCCGGCAAAAATGATCGCCAGGGCGAACGCGCCGCGCAACCGGCCAAGCGCCCGTTGCACCGCCTCGAAGGCCGAATTCGCACCATTGCGCATCTCGTCGGTGATGAGATGTACGATCACTTCGGTGTCGGTGTCGGTTTCAAAGACGTGGCCGTCAGCGCTCAGTGCCTCGCGCAGCTCACGGAAATTCTCGATGATGCCGTTGTGGACCACCGAGCAAACGTCGTTCATGTGGGGATGAGCGTTGGTTTCAGTCGGCGCCCCGTGGGTCGCCCAACGGGTATGACCGATCCCGGCAAGGCCCGACAGCGGGCGTTCGCGCAAGCGGGTCTCGAGGTTTCGAAGCTTACCTTCCGCGCGACGCCGGCCCAGATGGCCGTTCTCCACCGTCGCTATGCCGGCGGAGTCATACCCGCGATATTCGAGCCGCCGCAGCGAATCGACCAGATCAGGCGCAACCGGCTTGCCCCCTAATATCCCGACGATCCCACACATGGCTTTTCATCCCCCACGGTTGTTGCCCCACACCCACGCACGAACGGGTGCCGCGTGTGTCAGCTTAAAACAACTCAACTTTGATGTGCGTTCGTTGCGCCCTACACGGCCGGGAGGAAAGCGCTCCAGCGGACGGCGGCGCATGCCAAACGCGGTGGTCGCAGATGATCTGCAAAAGTCGTGCACAATGCAGCGGCGCACCTCGCAAGAGCGTCTGCGCGCGAGAATTGAGGGCAAACGTTGCCGATTCGCACCAAAGTTGCACGTCGACTTCAGGTTGCAGTGCCTTTTTGAACGTCGGAAGCCCCTCGCGTTGAGCCCGTGGCTTCAGCCCGCTTTGCGCCGTTTCATCAGGGCGCGGAATTTCGCGGCCCACCCCGGTTTCACCTCCTGGGGTGAGCGTTCAAGCGCCAGGGCGTCCGCCTCGACGTCGCGGCTGATGACACTGCCTGAGCCCACGAACGCGCCGGCGCCGATCCGAACCGGTGCGACGAGCGCACTGTTGGAACCGACGAAAGCCCCCGCTTCGACCACGGTACGGTGTTTGTTGAAGCCGTCATAATTGCAGAAAATCGTGCCGGCGCCGACGTTGGCTTTGGCGCCGACCTCGCCGTCTCCGAGGTAAGCGAGGTGGTTGGCTTTCGCGCCTTCGGCCATCGCTACGTTTTTCACTTCGACGAAATTGCCGATGTGCACCGCAGCCGCAAGGCTGGCGCCTGGCCGAAGCCGGGCGAACGGCCCGATTCGCGCGCCATCGCCGATGCTGGCGCCTTCGATGTGGCAGTGCGCGCGAATGTGGACGTCATCGCCAACGCTCACGCCGGGGCCGAAGAAGACGTTCGGTTCAACGATCACGTCGCGGCCAAATCGGGTGTCGGCGCCGAGGAACACGCTCTCAGGTGAGATCATCGTGACCCCGCCTTCCATCGCGGCGAGGCGGGCACGCGCCTGGAACACGGCTTCGGCTTCGGCCAATTGCACGCGTGTGTTGATGCCAAGCAGCTCATCTTCCGGGCAGGCAATGGCGCTCACCGCGCGCCCATCGGCCCGCGCAATCGCGACCGCGTCGGTGAGATAATATTCGCCGTTCGCGTTGTCATTGCCGATGCGTCGCAGCAGCGCCGGCAGTGCGGTGGCATCAAACCCCATAACGCCGCCGTTGCAGAACGTGATCGCGCGTTCCGCGTCACTTGCATCCTTGTGTTCGCGGATTGCCGATAAGTGTCCCGCCTCATCGGTGAGCAAACGGCCATAGCCGGTGGGATCGCCCGCGTGAAACCCCATCACCGCGACCGCTTCACCGCCGGCCAACCCCTCACGCAGGCGCCCCAAGGAAGGCGCGCGCAACAACGGGGTATCGCCGAACGCCATGATCACGTCGCCCGGCGCTGCCGCTGCACGCTCAAGCGCGGGCATGGCAGCCTTCATGGCATCACCCGTCCCGCGTTGGTCAGGCTGCTCGAAGATCTCCGCATCGGGCGCATGCAGGAGTGCTTCACGGCGCACATCATCCATGTCGGGGCCGATGACCACACTCAGGCTCGCCGCACCCGCTTCGCGAACCGTGTGCAGCACATGCCCGAGCAGACTACGCCCGGCGATTTTATGCAGCACCTTGGGACGCGCTGAGCGCATGCGCGTGCCTTTGCCTGCGGCGAGCACCACCACGTGGAGGGGCTTTGCCTCCTGCACGTTCGACGCGGTTGGGTGGGTCGGGCTGCCAAGGTCCGCGGTCATGTCGATCCCCCGGGTTGTTGTGGTTCAAGTGGTCTGCTGCCGGAAGCGGATAGCTTAGAGTTCGTTCGCTTCAGGTGGCATCGCCTGAGGCAAAAGATGAGTGGCAGAACAAAAGCTTAGATGTCGGTTCCGCTTCAACC
>JBCBJZ010000019.1:0-33295 GCA_038522635.1 Pseudomonadota bacterium
CCGGCTTGGCCCGAAGTGGTCGATGCCTTCGCGATCGCGGCAGGATTCGAACCTGCGACCTGCGGATTAGAAGTCCGCTGCTCTATCCAGCTGAGCTACGGGACCGCTGGGCCTACCATGTGGATGTTTGGGCGCGCGCGCAACCGGTCTCAACCTAGGAGAAACCGGAGAGCCGACATCTACGGGCCAGGCCTAATAAGCCTTCGAGGGACCTGCGTCAGTGCGTCCAGGTGCCGATCCGGCCGTACTTGAAATTGTCAGCGTAGGATTTAGCGCGCGCCTTGCGCGGCTTGGGCTCGATCACACGGTAGGGAATGGCGTTGCGGGTCGCATAGGCGATCGCTTCGTCCTTGGTGTCGAAATCGAGTTTGACCTGCTGGCGCGTGTCGGCCGAGCTGGTCCAGCCCATCAGCGGATCGATCGCACGCGGCGACGAGGCCTCAAACTCCAGACGCCACTCTTTAGTCTTGCCCATACCGGACTGCATCGCGGTTTTGGCGGGGCGAAAAATCCGAGCAGTCATGCCGGTGCGTAAGCCTCATGTGGTGCGCGACTGATGCGGGGCGCGACACCGCCCAGTGCATGGTCGGTGATGAAGCGCGAAATGGTCGGGGCACGGTGATTCGAACACCGGACTTCCTGCTCCCAAAGCAGGCGCTCTACCAGGCTGAGCTATACCCCGTGAGCGCCGCTTGTCGGGCAAAGTGGCGTGCGCGTCAAGCGGGTCACCACCAGGCGTCGCATCCTCGCCTGGTGGTTCAAAGCCTCAACGGGTCCGCCGGGGGTGGGTGGACGTTAGCGGCCCTGCGAAAGTTGGCAGCAGTCCAACGTCAGATCACGTTCCATGGACATCAGCTCAGCCGGCACGTGTGCGCCAACCTCGCGATAGGCGTTCATCTTCTCTTTCAACAGCGCCATAGCCACCCGCGGGTTCTCGCGTTGTGCATCGACTTCCCGCACCATGTCCGTCAAAGGCTGCTGCATCCGAGATGCCATCTTTTCCTCCTTATGCGGCCACTCACCGGTTGGGCCGCTTCGCCTATACCGCTTCAAACGGCGTGTGGGTTCCTATGACCCCCCACGCCTGGTTTGTGGTCATGTGCAGGCCGACATCGGGTGTCACCTGCCATCACCAGCATCGCGCGTTCAGCGCGCTGCACTCGATGAGCATCACGAGACTTGGGAAGGCGCGCGGTCACGTGCATTTGACAAACTGTCACACACGGACGCTCGCGCGGGGCTAAGCCTTCACGCGCATAAGCCTGAGGGCCGTTGCGGCAATGATCACGAAGTGTGAGCTCTCATGACAAGTCCGTGAATGTTCCAAAGGACGAGCCTGCTAGGCTCAAAAACCGCACTTCACCCACTTCACCGCATCCACCAACACCCTGACCTCGACCGACCCACAGAAGCGCACCATGACCTCAAGCGACCCTTCAACCCTCACCAACCTGATAACGGACGTTGACGGCATCGCTGTGGGCCATGCCGCCGATGAGGCGCGCGCAACCGGCGTCACCGTGATCACCGTCGAGAGGCCGAACGCTGCGTCTTGCGTCGTGCGGGGTGGCGCGCCAGGCGGACGCGATCTCGCTCTCCTCGACCCGGCGATGAGCGTTGAGGGGGTCGACGCGGTGGTCTTGTCAGGGGGATCGGTGTTCGGCCTTGATGCAGCCGGCGGGGCGCTCGCTGTGCTGCGGGAGCAAGGGCGCGGCCTTTCGTTCGCGGGCGAGACGGTGCCGATCGTGGTGCAGGCGATCGCGTTTGACCTGGCAAACGGTGGCGACAAGGCCTGGGGCGATGAACCGTTCTACTGGCAGCTCGGCCATCGCGCCGCCACGGTTGCGGCACACGCGCCCTTCGCGCTCGGCAGCGTTGGCGGTGGTGCAGGCGCCACGATCGCGGACCTGAAGTGTGGGCTTGGCTCCGCCAGTTGCACGCTTGACGATGGCACGCGCGTCGGCGCGGTGGCGGTGGTGAACGCGCTTGGATCAGCGGTGATCGCCGGCGGCCCACATTTTTGGGCGGCCCCTTACGAGCGGGACAACGAGTTCGGCGGCTTGGGCCTGCCAATGCCTTGGCCTAACGAAGCTGAACGCGTCGCGCTCAAAGGGCGCAGCGCCACAAGCCAGACCCCGTTAACGCCCGCGACCACGATAGCACTTGTAGCGACGGACGCGACGCTGACCAAACCGCAAACCCTGCGCCTTGCGCACATGGCCGACGACGGGTTGGCGCGCGCGCTGCGCCCGGCCCACGCCGAACACGATGGTGATACGGTTTTCGCGGTCGCAACGGCGAAACGGCCGTGGGCCGATGATCCACACGCGCTGACCCTGCTGGGCGCAGCCGCTGGCGATTGCCTGGCCCGCGCCATCGCTCGCGGGGTCTATGAGGCGCGCAGCCTGCCCTTCGCAGGCGCGCTACCGAGCTGGCGCGACCGCTTCGGTGGCTGAGCGCGTTCGCTTGAGTCAGGCCGTGGGCGCCGTAGCAACCGGATAATCGGTGTAGCCGCGGTGATCGCCACCGTAGAACGTCGCGCGGTCGTAGGGGTTGAGCGCGAGGTCCGCTTTGAAGCGCGCGGGCAGATCAGGGTTGGCGATGAACAACCGCCCATAGGCGATCAAGTCTGCACCGCCTTCTTCAACGAGCGCCATCCCGCTCTCCCGCGTGAAGCCACCGGCCGCCATCAGCACGCCCTTAAACGCGCTGCGCAATTGCCGCGCGGCCACCACGGGCGCGCCCTCTTCAAGGTCGGTGTTGCCGCGCACGCGGGGCTCGATCACGTGCAGGTAACCAAGACCGCGCGCGCTCATCGCTTCCGCGAAGTGCTCAAACGTTGTCGCCGGATCGCTATCGCTCATGCCGTTGAACGTGTTTTGCGGCGAGATCCGTGCGCCTACCCGATCCATACCGATCACGGCCGCACAAGCCTCCACGACTTCGAGCGCAAACCGCGCCCGGTTTTCAACGCTGCCCCCGTAACGGTCGGTCCGCTGGTTCGCACCATCCTGGAGAAACTGGTCCGGCAGATAGCCGTTCGCGCAGTGCACCTCAACGCCGTCAAAGCCCGCTTCCTTGGCGTTGCGGGTCGCCTGCGCGTAGGCCTCGATCAGCGCCTCGATTTCGCTCACCTCAAGTGCGCGGGGCATCGGAAACGGCGTCCGCCCCTTGTGATGGAGCGTCGCCCCGCCGTCGGCCGGTTGCAGCGCGCTGGGTCCCACCGGTGTTGCCCCTGCGATCAAATCGGGGTGTGAGGCGCGACCGCCATGCCAAAGTTGCAGATAGATGTGCCCACCGCGCGCGTGAACCGCCTGCGTGACCGCTTGCCACCCTTCGATGTGCTGCGCGGTGTAAACGGCTGGCACATCGATATGGGGGAAGCCGTCGGGCGCCACGACGGTCGCTTCGGCGATCAGCAGGCCACCAGGGCTTGCCCGTTGAGCGTAATATTCAGCCATCAGCGGCGTGGGCGTTGAGCGCTCAAAGGCGCGCATGCGGGTCAGCGGCGCGAGCACCACGCGATGGTGCAAGTTCAACGGGCCGAGCGCGAGCGGATCGAAGAGGCCGGGCATGGGCATGTCTCTTGGCTGGGGATGTTGGATGGTAATCTGTGCCGGAGCTTAACAGGCCGCAACGCAACCTGCACGCAGCAGCATGAAGCGTGTATCAGCCATCAGGAAGGCTTGCGGGCTGCCAGCAGGCGCGCGACCATTTCAGGCGCTTCACCCAGGTAATGGGCAGGATCGACAAGCGCCTCGATCTGCGCACGCGAAAACGCGGCCGCGATCTGCGCATCGTCCAACAACGCGTCCACGAACGCCCGTTCGCCGGCCAGCGCCCGCCGACAACACGCGTAAACGACGTCGTGCGCGACCTGCCGCCCGATGGTGGGCGCAAGTCCCATCATCACCGCCTCAGCGACGATCAGCCCGCCCGTACGCGCCAGCCCGTCGGCCATCGCGTCAGGGCGAACCTCAAGGCCTTCCAGGGTGGCGGCGGCCGCTTGCAGCGCCGCTGACGTCAACACGAATGCGCTGGGCAAGGCATGCCACTCCACATGCCAAGGCCCCGTTGCGCGCTCGTGGTCCTGCACCAACGCATCGAGCATGGCGCTGTGCTGTTCGCGCACGAGTTTCGCCATCGCGACCATCACTTCCGACGCGATCGGATTACGCTTTTGCGGCATTGTCGAACTGGCGCCACGCCCTTCCACGAAGGGTTCGAGCACCTCGCCCGTCTCGGTCTGCATCATCAGCATGATGTCAAAGCCGATCTTGCCAAGCGTCCCGGCGACCAACGCCAGCAGGCCCGTGGTCTCCGCAAAACCATCGCGCAGGGTGTGCCAGGTGATCGCCGGCACACCGAGACGAAGTTCGCGCGCCAGTCCG
The DNA here is from genome assembly GCA_038522635.1 of Pseudomonadota bacterium. Classification (GTDB taxonomy): domain Bacteria; phylum Pseudomonadota; class Alphaproteobacteria; order Rhizobiales; family Hyphomicrobiaceae; genus JBCBJZ01. Next base: position 4,392 of record JBCBJZ010000019.1, read on the forward strand.
TGTTGAACGGCCAGCCCCTCGCCCTTGAGCGAGGCCAAAGTCCCGGCAGCGCCTGCAAATTGCACAACCTCCAGGCGCGGGCGCAAATCAGCAAGTCGCGCCCGGTGGCGGTCGATGGCGGCGAGCCACGTAGCGCATTTGAAGCCAAAGCTGACCGGAAGGGCGTGCTGCAAATGCGTGCGTCCGGCCATGGCGGTGCGGGCATGGGCCTGCGCGAGATCAGCCAACGCGGTGGCGATGCGGGCAAGCTGAGCGTCCACCTCATCAAGCCCAGCGCGCGCTTGCAGCACATCAGCTGTATCCATGATGTCCTGTGTCGTTGCTCCCCAGTGCAACGCCTGGCCGTGGTCGTTTGGAACCAGCGGCACGAGTTGCTCCAGCAGCGGCAAAATCGGGTAGCCGACGATTTGCGTGCGCGCGGCCAACTGAGGATGGTCCAGCTGCGTGAGAAGATCGGGCAGGCTCAACACACGTTCGATGGCTTCGCCCGCCGCGGCCGGGATCACGCCAAGCCTCGCCTGTGCCCGCGCAAGCCCACGCCAGACCTCCAGATAGTGGGTCATCATCGCGTCATCGCTGAAGCGCGCACGCATCGTCGTGGTGCCGAACATGTCGCCGAATAACGGCGCGTTGATCACCAGGGTCGGCATCGCCTTCCTCCTCTTTGCGGGCGATCAGAAGCGCTCAGGTCGATAGGGCGCCGGATCGGTGAACGGCGTCTCGTCGAGCATCATCTGCGCGAGCAGCTCCCCTGTCACAGGCCCAAGCGTGAACCCCAGGTGGTGATGCCCGAAGTTAAGCCACAGTCCGCGATGGCGCGGTGCAGGCCCGATGATCGGCAGCATATCGGGCAGGCAGGGGCGGGCGCCCACCCAGGCCTCGGCCTCCACCGGCGTCTCCAGCGCGAAAACATCGCGCGCCGCCCTTTCGGCTTGGACAAGTTGCGTCTCATCGGCTGGCGCGTCCCGGGTCGTAAAATGCGCGCCCGTGGTCAACCGGATGCCCTGCGCCATCGGGGCCATGACGTAACCGTGGGCTGAATCGATCACCGGGCGGTTGAGAACGGCGTTCCCGCGCGCGGTGTAATGTCGGTGGTAACCGCGTTTGAAGCCGAGCGGCAAGCGGTAGCCCATGGGCCGCAGCAAATCCATCGACCAGGGCCCAAGCGCGATCACCGCGGCGCCCGCACGCACCTCCCCTTGCGCCGTTGTCAGCGCCCAACCGCCTGCGGTTTCAGCAAGACGCAACGCGTTACCGGTGAGCGCTTGGCCGCCTGCGCTGATGAAAGCCTCGTGATAGGCCCGCACGAGCGCGCCTGGATCTGCCACCGTTTCGGGATCGGGATGATAGATCGCGCCAGTGATGCCCTCTCCCAGGTGCGGCTCAAGCGCTATCAGGCCATCCCGGTCGAGCCGGTCAGCTTTAACACCGTAGGTCCGCATGGCGTCCTGCTCGCCGGCGAAGGCCGCATCCAACGCTTTCTCGCTGCGGTACAGCCGCAGGTAGCCGGTCTGACGGAGCATCGCTGCGACGCCTGCGGCCTCGGCTGCCCTTTGATGCGCTTCCAGACAGCGCTCGATCAGCGGGAGGGCGGCTCGCGCAGTGCGGGCGGCGGCCTGCGGTCCCGATTGACGCCAATAGCGGTAAAGCCACGGTGCGAGCGCACCGAGCGCGCCGTAGGTGAGGCGGGCCCCGGGTTCGCGGTTCAAAGCTGCGCGCGCGACCGTCTTAAGGTCACGGGGAAACGTGTAGGGCACCACCCCCTCGCGCTGGATGATGCCAGCGTTGCCGTAGGACGTCTGCGTACCTGCTTCGGCATGGCGGTCGATCAGCGCCACCGCCTGCCCGCGCCGCTGCAACGCCAACGCTGTGCCGACACCGACCATGCCAGCTCCGAGCACCATCACGTCGACATCAAGCCGCCTATACGCTTGCTTGGCCGGCGCCAGGGCTTTTGCCTTCACCGGGTGCGCTGTTGGCGCAGGTGTTCCATCGCTGATCATCGACCGCACCCCATCATCACGACACGCCTTCCACGCTGGCACAGCGCCGCGCTATCGCCTATCACAGCGCAACTTCGCGGCCCAAGCACAAGCCCACGCCTTCATACCGCCTGCACCCCTTCCTTCCCTTGCCGCCCTCACGCTCGATCAGGAACGCCCATGATCCCCCGTTACGCCCGTCCCGCCATGACCGCCCTGTGGGAGCCGGCCACCCGCTTTCGCATCTGGTTCGAAATCGAGGCGCACGCCGCTTCCGCCATGGCCGAACAGGGTACGATCCCGCAGGCCGCCGCCGATGCGATCTGGGAACATGGCGGCAAAGCTGAGTTCGACATCGCCCGGATCGATGCGATCGAGCGCGAGACCAAACACGACGTGATCGCCTTTCTGACGCATCTGGCGGAGCATGTCGGTGATGATGCACGCTTCGTGCATCAGGGCATGACCTCTTCGGACGTGCTGGACACGTGCCTTGCGGTGCAGCTTGCGCGGGCGAGCGATCTGCTGCTTGAAGGCCTCGACGGCTTGCTGAGCGCGCTGAAGACCCGTGCCTACGAGCACAAGGACACGCTCACCATCGGGCGCAGCCATGGCATCCACGCTGAGCCGACGACGTTCGGGCTCAAGCTCGCGCAGGCCTACGCTGAATTTGCACGCAACCGCGAGCGCCTGACGCGCGCGCGCGCCGATATCGCCACCTGTGCGCTATCGGGCGCGGTGGGCACCTTCGCAAACATCGACCCGCACATCGAAACCTACGTCGCAGACAAGCTCGGGCTGACCGTAGAGCCCGTCTCAACACAAGTGATCCCGCGCGATCGCCACGCGATGTACTTCGCAACGCTCGGCGTCATCGCTTCGTCGATCGAGCGCCTGGCGATCGAAATCCGTCATCTGCAGCGCACCGAAGTGCTTGAAGCGGAGGAATATTTCGCACCCGGCCAAAAGGGTTCATCCGCGATGCCGCACAAGCGCAATCCGGTGCTCACGGAAAACCTCACCGGGCTTGCCCGCATGGTCCGCGCCTACGTGCAGCCGGCCCTTGAGAACGTGGCGCTATGGCATGAACGCGACATCTCGCACTCATCGGTCGAACGGATGATCGGCCCCGATGCGACGGTCACGCTCGACTTTGCGCTCGCCCGCATGACGGGGGTCATCGAAAAGCTGGTGGTCTACCCCGAGCGCATGCGCGCCAACCTCGATCGGTTGGGCGGCTTGCATAATTCGCAACGCGTGCTGCTGGCGTTGACCCAGGCGGGCGTCAGCCGCGAGGATGCGTATCGCCTTGTCCAAAGGAATGCCATGAAGACCTGGGATACCGGCGCGGACTTCTTGGCGGCACTCAAAGGCGATGCCGATGTGACGGCGCACCTGGCGGTCTCTGATCTGGAAGCGATGTTCGATCTTGGCTACCACACGCAGCATGTCGATACGATTTTCGCGCGCGTGTTTGCCGATCGGTCGGTCTGATCAGAATCGCCGCTGCCCCGACCCGCCCCGCCTTGCCCGCCCTGCGGTTGGATCTGTGATCCTCCCACACACCATCACCCTCAAGCGACAGGAACAGCGCGATAAGCCATGGAAGCTCCGCACGTCTCGGTGATCATGGCGGTCTACAACGGCGGCCCGCATCTGGAGCCCGCCGTGCGCTCCATCCTGAGCCAGGACCTCCAAGCGCTCGAATTGATCGCGGTCGATGATGGCAGCAGCGATGGCAGCCGCGATGTGTTGACGGCAATGGCCGGCGCGGACGAACGGCTGCGTCCGGTCTTTGCCGAGCACGCTGGCCTGATCGCAACGCTAAACCGAGCGATCGATGAAGCCCGCGCGCCGATCATCGCCAGGCTCGACCACGATGATGTGGCTGCACCGTCGCGGTTGACCAAGCAGCTTGGCGTGCTGAACGCTCGCCCCCGCACGGTCGCAGTGGGCTGCAACCTGCAGCGCATCGATGCGGCAGGCGAACCGGTGAGCCGCGCGCGGCCACAGCGCGCAAGGCCGCGGGCTCATGATCCGGTCAATTATCCGCCATCGCTGACATTCCTACCGGGGCCTACGCTGTGCGCGCGCGCCGATGTCTTGCGCCAGGCGGGGCGGTTCCGCGAAGCGTTCGTCGCGGCGGAAGACCGTGACCTGTGCTGGCGGCTGGGCGAGCGCGGCGATCTCGTACGCCTTGATGAGGCGCTGGTCGCGCATCGCGTGCACGGCGAGAATATGTCGGTCAGGCGTCGCGACCGGCAGATCATCTCGCACGTGCTGAGCGATTTCTCGGCGATCGCCCGGCACTTTGGCCGTGACGATGCGGCGATCCTTGCGGCGGTCGACCTGAGCGACCTCACGCTGGCGCCGATCGAAGCCTACATCACCTTGCTGAGCGATGTTTACGCGGCCCGCTCCTACTGGCTGAGCGTTGCCGACAAGCAAGGCGCCCACGCCCTCGCTGGCTACGCCACACCCGCCGCCATGAAGACCGCGCGCCTCAAAGCGTTCGGTGCCCGCGCGCTGCGAGCCCGCGGATCAACCCCCATGTGACGCTGCGTGAGGTTACGCGGCGCGACACGACGTGACGCAACAAACCGCGCAACCGCGGCAGGCCGCCATCAGCCGTTTTCAACCTGCGCGATCGCTTCGGCCATTTTATCGACCATGGCCGTGCGCAGTTCATCCTCCGAGACCGCGACACCTGCAGCATCGAAGTCCTTACGGATTTTCCGGTAGACGTCCTCATCGCCGGCCTCTTCGAAATCGGCGCGGATCACTTCCTTGATGTAGGCGTCCTGGTCATCACCGCTCTTGCCGAGCTTCTCCGCAGCCCACGCGCCCAGCAGCCGGTTGCGCCGGGCTTCAGCCTTGAACTTGAGCTCAGCATCGCGCGCGAATTTGTTCTCAAAACCCTTCTGGCGGTCGTCAAACGTCGTCATGGCATGCTCCTGATGGTACCCATCTCTGGCGGCAGTGTTAGCGCGGGTTGCAAAGCAGGGGAACCGGGGATCACACCGTCGGTTTGCTTATGCCAGTCCTGTTTGAGCCGGGCACCCCGAGGCCACGCGCCGTAGGGTCGACCCCATCAAGGCGTTCAGTTCGCTGAAGACCAGTCCACCGGCACGATTGTAACGGCCCAACCGAAAGGCTAGGTTCGCGCCGCACGTCAGCGCACGCCCCGCGCAAGCTTGAGGAAGAAGCCCATGAACCGGCGCCGCCGCATTTACGAAGGCAAGGCCAAGATCCTCTATGAGGGGCCTGAGCCCGGTACGCTCATCCAGCACTTCAAAGACGATGCGACCGCCTTCAACAACAAGAAGCACGACCTCATCGAGGGCAAAGGCGTGCTCAATAACCGCATCAGCGAGCACATCTTCAAACAGCTCGAAGATATCGGTGTGCCCACACACTTCCTGCGTCGCCTCAACATGCGCGAACAGGTGGTGCGCGAGGTCGAGATCATCCCGATCGAAGTGGTGATGCGCAACGTTGCTGCCGGCTCGCTTGCCAAGCGCTTGGGCCTCAAAGAAGGCGAAACGCTGCCGCGTTCCATCATCGAATTCTACTACAAAAGCGATGAACTCGATGATCCGCTCGTCACCGAAGAGCACATCACCGCGTTCGGCTGGTCCAACCCGCAGGAACTCGATGAGATCATGTCGTTGGCCCTGCGCATCAACGACTTCCTGACCGGGCTTTTCCTGGGCATCGGCATCCGGCTGGTGGATTTCAAAGTCGAGTTCGGGCGGGTTTGGGACAACGATATGATGCGCATCGTGCTGGCCGATGAGATCAGCCCAGATTGCTGCCGTTTGTGGGATATGAAGACCGGCGACAAGATGGACAAGGACCGCTTCCGCCGCGATATGGGCGGCCTGATCGAGGCCTACCACGAGGTCGCGCGCCGGTTGGGCATCGTCAACGAGAGCCGTCCGCCGATGGGGCCCGGTCCGGTTCTGGTCTCCTCCAAAACCTGATGAACCGCGCCCCCATCGACGCTGTCACGCCTGCCAACCCGAACGCCTCCGCTGCCTCTTCAGCAAAAGGACTGCCCCGCCATGAAAGCGCTGATCCGCGTGACGTTGAAGAACGGTGTGCTCGATCCCCAGGGCAAGGCGATCGAAGGGGCGTTGGGCGCGCTCGGCTTTGAGGGCGTCGGCGATGTGCGCCAGGGCAAGTTCATCGAGGTCGAGCTCTCCGAGACCGATGCGGCGCGGGCGCGCGACCAGGTGGTGCGCATGTGCGAAGCCCTGCTCGCCAACACGGTGATCGAGAATTACGACATCGAACTGCAGAGCTAAGAGCGCGCGCGCTGGGCGTTGCAGCCCTGAAACCCGATCAAGCTTTGGCGCCGATGGTCGAAGGCGGGACACCCCCTAGGGTTTCGCTAAGCCTAATCAAGCGTTGTCCCCAACTTTAGCATCCTGTGAAAAACGTTATGGTTTTCTGATCGCCACCGCATCGGGACACTTCCCGAAGGCAGGGGGCGATTCGCATGGATATGAACGGTTTAGGTCGGGCAATGCAGGGCGCATCTGCGCTTTTGCGGCCCTCCAGTGGACGCACGTTAAGCCGGACGCGCACACGCGCCAGGCAGCAGGCCAGGAGCACGGCTATCGCGGTTTTGAGCCTTTTCGCGGCAACCTGTTTCCTGACGGCGCCAGCGCAAGCCGCGCGCATCAATGCCGCGCCGGCTTTTCCAAGCGAACTGACGCCCGCACAGCCCTCGACGGGTGGTGATCCGCTGGCCTGGCTGGCGATCGATGATGCGGAAACCGGCGTGCGCATCACGCTTGGCAACCGGTGGCGGGAGACGCCCCACTCGCCCGCGCACGAGGCCGAGGTGTTGGCCAGTTCGGACTGGTACTTCTCGCGCATCTACGCGTGCGAGCCCCCGGGCTGCGGGCGCGCGATGCAGGTCACGCTTTCAGGCGGAAAACTGCCGCCCGGCTTCGATATCCGCACCGCGCAGGACGTGAAGCGCACCATCCCCGTCGCCGATGTGGTGCGCCTTAGCAGCATGATCGCTGGTGCGCCGGTGGAGCCCGCGATGTTGCGACCGATCCACCATGGCGCCGGACACGGCTATCGCATCGTGCTGCCGCGGCGCAGCCCGGGCTACGCGCCCAACGCGGTTCTGATCATCGATTGCATCTACCGCGGGGACCGCTTCGTGGTGATGACCATCCAGGACGACACGGGTGGCAGCAAGACGCTCGCAACGCCCATCACGCTTCTGGATGAGATCGCGCGCACGCTGACCTTCACGCCGCGGGCGAAGGCTTCAAAGTAGCGCCGCCGCAACAGGCCCCCACGTAAGGTGCGAGCGTGACATCCCCTGTGCGCTCGGCCCTGTGCGCTTGGCCCCTGTGCGCTTGGCCCCTGTGCGCTTGGCCCCTGTGCACTCGGTCCTGTGCTCCCGGCCCGGTGCGCCCGGGGCAATAAGCCAGCATCAGCGCGCTGCCAGCACCACCTCGCCAAACGCGTCTTGTCAGGCTATGCAAACCCCGCTTACAGCTGACCAAGGCCTTTTCGCTTCGCATTGAAGCGGAACCGACGCCTCAGGTTTTGTTTTGCCGATCATCGTCCGCTCACGGTGGGACCACCTGTGCGGATGAGCTCCAGCTTGCGAGGCGTCCATGCGCAGCACCGTGATCGTTTTTCCCGGCTCCAACTGCGACCGCGACGCGGCCGTGGTGCTCGAAGCGGTGACGGGGCGGGCGCCCACCATGCTTTGGCATGGCGAGACCGACTTAGGCGATACCGATGTCGTGGTGCTGCCCGGCGGCTTTTGCTACGGCGACTACTTGCGTCCCGGGGCCATCGCCGCACCCTCCCCGATCATGAGCGCGGTCAGCGCGCGTGCACGCGACGGCCTGCCGGTGCTCGGCATCTGTAACGGCTTTCAGGTGCTCACCGAGGCGCGCCTGCTGCCCGGTGCGCTGATGCGAAACGCGAGCCTCACCTACGTGTGCCGCGATGTGCACCTGCGGGTTGAGCAGACCACCGCACCGTTCCTGCGCGGCTACGAAAAGGATCAGGTCATCCGCATCCCGATCGCCCATCATGATGGGAATTACTTCGCCGATGACGCGACGCTCAACGCGCTTGAAGACGGGGGGCAGGTTGCCTTGCGTTACTGCGAAGAAGGCGGCGCCATCACGCCGGACGCGAACCCCAACGGATCGCGCAACAACATCGCCGGCATCCTCAACAAGGAAGGCAACGTTCTGGGGATGATGCCGCATCCGGAGCGGCTTGCCGATGCTGCGCTTGGCGGCACCGATGGGCGGGCGCTGTTTGAAGGGCTGCTTGATGCGCTTGCGCCTGCTTAAGGGGCGGTGGCGCTTGCGAACGCCTGCAGGTGTAGCGCTCAGGCTCCCGCGGCCAGCATCGCCGGCACCAGGATCGCCACCGCCGCAACGATGGCGGGTATCACGCATGAGCGGTGCTGAGGGCCCGTCTGACGCCCCCGAGAGCCCCAGGGCCAATCATCCGTCGAAGGCCATACGACCAGGCCGCGCCAGCGTTTGGTTCGTGCTCGTCGTGATCGTGCTCGACATGATGGCCCTCGGCATTATCTTGCCGGTGCTGCCCAAGCTTGTGGAACAGATGGCCGGCGGTGATGTCAGCCAAGCGGCCATGGTCTACGGCCTCTTCGGGGCGTCATGGGCTTTGATGCAGCTCATTTTCTCGCCGATCATCGGCGCGCTGTCGGACCGTTTCGGGCGCAAGCCGATCATCGTGTTGTCGGCGCTAGGGCTCGGCCTTGACCACATCTTGATGGCGCTGGCGCCCAATCTTTTCATCCTGTGGATCGGCCGCTTGTTGTCAGGCATCACGGCCGCGAGCTTTTCCACCGCCTCCGCCTACATCGCCGACATCACGCCGCCCGAGGAACGCGCCGCCCGCTTCGGTATGATCGGTGCCGCCTTCGGCCTTGGCTTCATTTTGGGGCCGGCGATCGGCGGGTTACTTGGCCAGACCGATCCGCGCCTGCCGTTCTGGGTTGCAGCCGGCTTGAGCCTGACAACCTTCGTTTACGGCGCGTTCCTGCTGCCTGAATCCCTACCCCGCGAGAACCGCACACCGTTCACGCTCGCCAAGGCCAACCCGTGGGGCTCGCTGCGCCTGCTGCGGTCAACGCCGCGGCTCACGCAGTTCGCCACCGTCTACTTCCTGATCCATGTCGCGACCATGTCATTTCCCGCCGTCTACGTCCTTTATGCGGGCCATCGCCTCGGCTGGGGCCCGGCTGAGGTCGGACTGGCGCTTGCTGGCGTCGGTGTGTGCACAGCGGTGGTCGAAGGCTTCCTGGTCCGCCCCGCGGTGGCCCGCATCGGCGAACCGCGTTGCCTGATTCTCGGCTTATTGGCGGGCGCTGCCGGTTTCGTGATCTACGCCTTCGCCCACAACGCTTTGATGATGATGATCGGCATCCCGGTCATGGCACTGTGGGGGCTTGCGACGGCAGCCCTCGCCAGCGTGATGACGCGCGAGGTCGACGCTCGCCAACAGGGGCAACTCCAGGGCGCCAACTCAAGCCTGATGGGCTTTGGCAGCCTCATCGCGCCGTTGATGTTCACACAGACGTTCGCGCTCGCCATCGCGCCCTCCATGCCGTGGTGGGCTGCCGGCGCACCGTTCATGCTTGCCGCGCTGTTGTTGCTGCTCGCCACCGGCTTTGCCCGCCGGGGACTTGCGTTTGCGCCGCGCGACGACGACAAGACGGCGCCATGACGCTATAAGGCGCGCAGCGTCTTTCCGCCGGTTCCCCGACGCCACGACGGTTTCAGCCGGCGCGAGCCAACAAGCCCACGACCGAAGGCCTCCGCGATGACCGCTTCCCCCGCCCCTGACGCTGCCGCCGACGCGCGCGAGCGCGCTCCCCTGGTGGAGGCGACACCTGCGCTGATCGCCGAGCACGGCCTCACGGGCGACGAATATGAGCGTGTGCTCACCATCATGGGCCGCGCGCCCACGCTGTGTGAACTGGGCGTCTTCTCGGTGATGTGGTCGGAGCACTGCTCGTATAAGTCGTCGCGCGTATGGCTCAAGACGCTGCCGACCAGCGGCCCGCACGTGATCCAAGGTCCCGGTGAAAACGCTGGCGTGGTTGACCTTGGCGATGGCGATGCGGCCGTCTTCAAGATGGAGAGCCACAACCACCCCTCCTACATCGAACCCTACCAGGGCGCAGCGACCGGCGTCGGCGGCATCATGCGCGACGTCTTCACGATGGGCGCGCGCCCGATCGCCAACCTGAACGCGCTACGCTTTGGCGCGCCTGACCATCCCAAAACGCGACATCTTGTGAGCGGTGTGGTGGCCGGCATCGGCGGGTACGGCAATTGCGTTGGCGTGCCCACGATCGGCGGTGAAACGAACTTCGACGCAGGCTACAACAATAACATCCTGGTCAATGCCATGTGCGTAGGCCTCGCGCGTACCGACCGCATCTTCTATTCGGCCGCCAAGGGTGTCGATCTGCCCGTCGTCTACGTGGGCTCCAAGACCGGCCGTGACGGCATCCACGGCGCCACCATGGCCTCAGCCGAATTCGATGACGCTTCGGACGAGAAGCGCCCCACCGTCCAGGTTGGCGATCCGTTTACCGAAAAGTTGCTCATCGAAGCCTGCCTGGAACTGATGGCGGCCGACGTGATCATCGCGATCCAGGATATGGGGGCAGCGGGCCTCACCTCATCGTCTTGCGAGATGGCCGACAAGGGCGGCGTCGGCATCGATCTCACGCTCGATCATGTGCCCCAGCGCGAGCGCGGCATGAGCGCGTACGAGATGATGCTTTCGGAAAGCCAGGAGCGGATGCTCGTTGTGCTGAAACCGGGGAGCGAAGAGACGGCACGGGCGATCTTCACCAAGTGGGGCCTCGATATCGCCGTCATCGGGCGCACCACGGATACGGGCCGCATGGTGGTGCGTCACCGCGGTGTCGTCGAAGTCGATATCCCCGTGGCGACACTGGCGGACTCCGCCCCCCTCTACGAGCGCCCCTACGAACTCACGCCCGCCAAGGGGCTCATTCTGGCCGAATGGGTGACGCCGCCCGCTAGCCTGTTTGATACGCTAGAAGCGATGATGGGCGGCCCGCATTTGAGCGCCCGGCGCTGGATCTGGGAACAGTACGACCACATGGTGATGGGCGATACCATCGGCCGACCCGGCGGTGATGCGGGCGTTGTGCGTATCCATGGAACGACTAAGGCGCTGGCTGCGACATGCGATTGCACGCCACGCTATGTCGCCGCCGACCCTGACATGGGGACCCGGCAGGCGGTCGTCGAAGCCTGGCGCAATCTGACCGCCGTCGGCGCGACGCCGCTGGCGATCACCGACAACATGAACTTCGCAAGCCCCGAGCGGCCCGTGGTCATGGGCCAGTTCGTTGGTGCATGCGCTGGCATGCGGGCCGCCTGCGAGGCGCTCGCCTTCCCCGTCGTCTCCGGGAACGTCTCACTTTACAACGAGACCAACGGCGTTGGCATACCGCCAACACCGGCCATCGGCGGCGTCGGCGTGTTGCCGGACGCCAGCAAGCGTGCGGATGTGGCGCTCAAACGCGATGGCGACTTGTTGCTGTTGCTCGGCGTTCACGAGCAAGGCCATCTTGGGCAATCGCTTTATCAACAGCACGCGATGGGAACGCTGGAGGGTGCGCCCCCGCCCGTCGACCTCGATGCCGAACGGGCCGCCGGTGATCTGGTGCGCACGCTCATCCGCGAAGGCACGACCGATACGGTCCACGATGTGTCCGATGGCGGCCTGCTGGTGGCGCTCGCCGAGATGGCTTTGGCGGGCGACCGCGGGCTGCAGCTCTATCCTTACGAAGGCCGCCTCCCCACGCACGCGGCATGGTTCGGCGAAGACCAGGGTCGCTACGTTCTCGCGCTCGACCCTGCACGCGGCGAAGACGTGATCGAGCGGGCGCGCCTGCTGGGACTTGGCGCCCGCGTGCTGGGCCGCGTCACGGGGGATGCGCTGATGCTGCCGGGCGAGGCACCGTTGGCGCTTGCGACCTTGAGGAGCGCGCACGAACGATGGTTGCCAGCCCTGATGGGCGCGTGAAAACCGCCCGCCCCCAACGCTCAGCCCCAAACGCCCAACCTCGAACGTTCAGTCCTCGCCCCCTTCACCCATCCCCAACTCCGACCCTAAAAGAGTTCATCCACCATGCTGACATCGTCTGCCCCTGAACCGACCTGCCCCGACTGGCTGCTGACCAAGGCACGCCGCGCCCAACCGGTGGCAACCGCCATCGTCAACGCGGTCAACGACGTGGCCTTGCAAAGCGCGCGCGATGCGACGGATGCCGGCATCATCACGCCCGTGCTTGTCGGCGAGGGTGACGCGATGAAGCGTGCGGCCGACTCCATTGGGTGGGACATCGCAACCTTTGAGGTTATCGAAGCTAACGGGGAACAGGCGGCTGCAGAAGCTGGCGCCAAGGCCGCTGGTGGCGGTGCGGTCGGTGCGCTGATGAAAGGTCACCTGCATACCGACATCTTCATGCGCGCAGCACTTTCACGCGACGCCGGCCTGCGGATCGGGAAACCGTTAACGCACCACTTCCATTTGACGCTTGGCGATCAACCGAGCGGCCTCATCATCACCGATGCAGCGCTCAACCCGGCCCCCGACGCCACCATCAAACAGGCGAGCATCACCAACGCCGACGCGCTGTCCAAGGCGACGGGGATCGCGCGTCCGAAAGTGGCGCTGCTCTCGGCCACCGAGGTGCCAACCGACAAGGTGCCCTCCAGCGTGGAAGCGCGCGATCTTGCTGCCTGGGCGCGCGACCATGTGAACGATGCCGATGTCGATGGGCCGTTGGCGTTCGACCTGGCCGTTTCGCCACAGGCGGTCGCGATCAAGGGCGTCACGTCGCCCGTGGCCGGCGCAGCGGATATCATCGTGGTGCCGGAGATCGTCAGCGGCAACGCGCTCTATAAGGCGATGGTGCAGTATTTGGGCGCTTGTGCAGCCGGCGTCGTCCTCGGTGCAAAGGTGCCGATCCTGCTGACCAGCCGGGCTGACCCACCGGCGGCCCGCCTAGCCTCCGCCGCGCTCGCCGGCCTCATGACGCCATAGATCATCGGGCGATCCCGTTGGTCTGGAGCGCGGGCGTCGGCGGGCGAGATCAGATCAACGGGCGGTGATCGCCCGTTGCTCCAGGTCGCGGCAGCAAACTCTGCTGCGCCGCGGACTCGCCGCGGTCTGGCCGCGGACTCGCCGAGGCCTGGCCGCGTTCTGGGCCCGCCCTGACGCAAAACCGCTTACGCGTCGGCGGCGACGGTCATTGAGACGATGTGGTCGGGATCGGCAGGGGGCTCACCCTTGTTGATCGCGTCGATCGCTTCCATGCCTTCAACGACCTGTCCCCACACGGTGTACTGGCCGTTCAGGAAGCTCGTGTCGCCAAAGCAGATGAAGAACTGGCTGTTTGCCGAGTTCGGCGCCTGCGCGCGTGCCATGGAGCAGGTCCCGCGCACGTGCGGTTCGCTGTTGAATTCAGCGGCCAGGTTGGGATGGTTTGAGCCGCCTGTTCCGGTGCCATGCGGGCAACCGGTTTGCGCCATAAAGCCGTCGATCACACGGTGAAACTTGACGCCGTTGTAGAAGCCTTCCCGCGCGAGCAGCTTGATGCGCTCCACATGGCCCGGGGCCAGGTCCGGGCGCAGCGCGATCGTGACGCTGCCTTTGCTCGTGACGAGCTTGATGGTGTTTTCAGGATCGTGCGCCGCATCGGCCATGATCGTTGCCTTTCGTGTTGGGGTGTTGGTCTGCGAACGGGTGATCCCGATCGAGCGCCCGATGGTCTAACCGGCCAGTTCGAGCTTGATGATCTTGTCCGGCGTGGGCGGTGGTTCGCCGACCGCGATTTTATCAACGTGCTCCATGCCATCGGTAACTTGGCCCCACACCGTGTAACTGCCGGTGAGGTTGGCGCAGCCGTCGCCGAAGCAGATGAAAAACTGACTGTTCGCCGAGTTCGGATCCTGCGTCCGCGCTGCACCCACGGTGCCGCGTTTGTAGACGTATTTGGAGAACTCAGCCGGCACGTCGGGGTATTTCGATCCCCCCGCGCCAGTGCCCTGGGGGTCGCCGGTTTGCGCCATGAAGCCTGGGATCACCCGGTGAAACGTCAGCCCGTCATAGAAGCCTTCCTTCACCAGCTTCTTGATGCGCGCGACGTGCTTAGGCGCGATGTCGGGCAACAGCTTGATCGTGACCTTGCCGCTCTTCAGCGTCATCACGAGCGTGTTCGCACCATCGGCGGGCGTTGGCGTCGTCGGCTTCGTCGCATCGGAAGTCTCGGGCGCGCGCTGTTCTGCAATGGTTTGCGGCGTACAGGCAGCAAGCATGAGCGCGAGGGCAAAGGCAAAGACGTGCTTCATCGGACGTGTCCTGAAGTGATCCAGCAAGCGGTGTGGAAGGGGGACCTTGAGGGGCTAAGGCGCGGCTAAGCGTGTACGCGCGGGCGAAGGGCGAGCCGCGGCACCTTGTTGAGCACAAGCGACGCCTGTCAAACAGCTTAAGGTAGCGCGCGCAAGCGTTCGGCAACCTCCGGCGATACGAAATGACTGACATCGCCGCCCATTTTGGCGATTTGGCGTACAAGATTGGCCGCAATGTGCCGGACGCCGGGAGAGGCTGCCAAAAACACCGTTTGAAGGTCGGGCGCCATCTGCCCGTTCATCCCGGCCATCTGCATCTCGTAATCGAAGTCGGTGCCATCGCGTAGGCCCCGCACGATGATGCTCGCACCGTTTGCGCGCGCGGCATCCACGGCCAGGTTATCGAAGGTGACGGTGCGGATCTCAACGCCGTGCTTTTCTGCCAGCGGTTGCGTTTCGGCCTGCAGCATCGCCACGCGTTCATCGGCGGAGAACATCGGTGCCTTGCCGTGATGAACGCCGACACCGATGACGAGTTCATCGACGAGAACCAGGGACCGCGCGATGATGTCGGTATGCCCGTGGGTGACGGGATCAAAGCTGCCGGAATAAAAACCGATGTGGGTCATGGCGCTCCTTCGAGCTCATCCGCATCAGGTGGAAACACCTGAGGTGAAAGATGAGCGAAAAACAATAGTTTAGATGTCGGTTCCGCTTCAAGCTGAAGCGAACCAACTCTAGCGTTCAGTCGCCTCAACTGGGCGTTGGCACGCACAGGTCGCGCGTCGAAGTCAAATCGGCGGCATCATCAAGGCCGGCGGGCCACCGCGACCACCGCACCAGCCGCGATCAATAGCGCACCCGAGGCCCCTTCGACCAGCCGCATGCGCCCGCCTGCCAGCACCGGCGTCAACCGCGCGAGCGCGACCGTGTAAGCGAGATCGGCCAGGAACATCGTCACCACGAACGCGACCGCAAGTACGGCAAGCTGCGGGCCCGCCGGCGACGCTGCATCGACGAACTGCGGCAGAAAGGCCCCCAAGAACAGCAGGACCTTGGGGTTCGCCATGGCCACGATGATGCCTTGCACGAAGAGCGAGCGACCCCGCGTCGGCGTGGCCTTCTCAAGCGCGACGTCGCCACGCCAGGCCCGCCGGATGGCAAGCGCGCCGAGCCACACGAGGTACAGCGCGCCGACCCAGCGGACCACATCGAACCAGGCGGCCATGAACACCATCAGCGAGGTCATGCCAAGCGCTGCGGCACAGACCATGAAGGCCAGGCCGGTGCCGGTCCCCAGCAAGGTGTAGAAGCCGGCCCAGAACCCGCGGGTGGTGGTGTTGGCGATGATCAGGGCCATGGCCGGGCCCGGTGTCCAGGCGAGCAGCCAACAGGTTGCGACAAACGTGGCGAGCACGAGTGGATCGACGGGGAAGACAACATCCATCGGCACGGTTCCAGCTTCAAAAAGCGAGGCGCAGGCTCAGGGCGTGCGGCGCGCGCGCGGTACGTAATCGGGATCGTGAGGGTAGCGCGCACCGAACTCCTTGTGAACGTCGCCAAGGCGTGCGCGCGGCTTCAGGTAGGCCCAGGCGGCCAACGCGGAACCTGATTGAGGTGGATCGCCGCGGTCCTCAACAGGAAGCGGATCAAGGCTTTCGACCGGGATCGCCAAGCGCACGTAGCCATCGGGCAAGTGAACGCTTTCCAGGTCATCCCAGCGGGCGAGCGCGGCCTCATCAAGTTCGAAAAGTTCGCCCTCAACCCGTTCGCCGCGGCCAGCCTCATCCACCAGCACAACGATGTGCCAGCGCCCCGTGCTGACAAGCGGATAGGCGTGGAGCGTTCGCGCGTTGCCGATGAACCGTTCGCCATCGCGGTCCGGCACGTGGTTGGGGTAGCCGCGCTTGAGCGTGCCGTAGACGAAGACCAGATGGCGGGAGGCGCCGACGCGATCGCTGCTGGGGTCGCCACAGGGCAGGCCACTGGGGGCACCCGCGTCAAGGGGCTGCCGGGGCGGCGCGGCAGAGTTGCTCATGCTGTCCACCCGCGCCACGTGAGCTGGCCGCCAAACAGCACGAACAGCGCGCCGACGGTGCTTTGGAAGGGCCGCTTGAAGCGCGCGTAAGCGGCGCGGACCTGCGCGCGACGGAACAGCCAGCCGAGTGCGGCCAAATAAAGCGCGTTCGACGTGACCATGATGAGAACACAGAGTGCTTGGGTCAACAGGTCACTCTTGAGGACGCCGGTGACCGCGAAAATGCTGGTGATGAAAAAGACCGCTTGCGCATTCGACAACGCCGTCGCGACGCCGAGCAGCCAGGAGCCGTAACGCGTGGGCCCG
This sequence comes from Pseudomonadota bacterium, assembly GCA_038522635.1. GTDB lineage: Bacteria > Pseudomonadota > Alphaproteobacteria > Rhizobiales > Hyphomicrobiaceae > JBCBJZ01. The sequence continues at coordinate 21,140 of JBCBJZ010000019.1, forward strand.
GCTGCGGCGGCTTTGCCACGCGCCACAGGAGGAGGCTCATCGGAACCATCGGGCTGCAGCCCCGCCGTGCCTGATGTAGGCGTGGTCCGCGCAGCCCACAACAGGCGAAGGCCGAAATAGATCAGGTAGAGACCGCCCGCGACATAGATCGCGCGGCGCAACCAGGGGAACGTGTCGAGCAACAGCGACAGCCCCAGCACCGCGGCGCTGGCCATCACGAAGAACGCCAACTGGTTGCCGAACAACGCCGCTGACACGTGGCCGCGGGGGCGGGTCAAAGCCACATGTGTAATCATCAGCGCGTTGGCGCCGGGCGTGGGGACGATCACGATCCATAGCAGCGTGAGTGCGGCCAAGATGCTCCAATCAGGCGGTGCCATGGGACGTCTCTCGTTGATGCGGGCTTGCAGGATCAGACGCGCCGACGATCTGTCGAGTGGTGGACCTTGAACCGCGCCGCCGCGATCCCTTCATCTAGATCATCGGGCGATGCCATCAGGACAATGCCTAGCGCGTTATCGAGCACATCGCGCCCCTTGCCAAGCTGCCTGCCAGCGATCGCCCCAACGATCGCCAGGCCGTTTGCCTTCGCGCGCAGCCAACCCAGATGCGCACTCCCGGATAGCCCCCGCCTGTGAGGAACCCATGAGCGACACCCCATCAACACCGCTGCTGCAGGCCCAAGGCGTCCACCACATCACGCTGAACGGAGCCGACCGCGCCACTTCCATGGCGTTCTGGCAGGGCGTGCTCGGCATGCCGTTCGTGTTCGAGCAGCCCAACCTCGATGATCCCCAAACCAACCACCTCTATTTCGATCCGGGCGATGGACGGCTCATCACCATCTTCACGCGCGAGGACCTGACGCCCGATCCCCGGCCCAATCCGAACGGGATCGGCACGCTGCACCATCTGGCGTTCATCGTTTCGCGGGCGAGCTACACGCAGGCTGCGCGGCGGCTGGACGAAGCCGGCATCGGGCATTCGGGCCCGGTCGATCGCGGCTTCATGGACTCGCTCTATTTCCGTGAGCCGCTTGGACAGCTGTTGGAGCTCGCCTGCTACAAGTTCGATCCACCCGAAGGCTCCACGCACGCCGATGTGCTGCGTGAAGCGCATCGCATCCGCGTCGAAGCGGGCGCGATGAACATCGCTGACGAACACCTGGCCGATGCTATCGCGATCTTGACCGCGGCCCGCTTCGGGTCGGCCGTGCCCGCGCCGCTCAGCTAGAGCAACTCTAAGACTTAGATCATCTCTGGTCGATCTAACCGGTCGTGGGACCAAAGGAGATCGAAACCGATCAACCCCAAAGCGCGGTGGCGGGCGGCGCCACCATCGCATCTTCATAGCGCAGGGGTGTGGGGCGATCGTGCGCCAGCAGCAACGGCCCATCGAGATCGACGAACGAAGCGCCTTGCGCCAGCAGGTGCGCAGGCGCCATCGCCCGCGACGTTGCGACCATGCAGCCAACCATGATGGTGAGGCCGGCCGCTTGGGCCGCTCGTTTCAGCTCAAGCGCGTGAGTGAGCCCACCCGTTTTGTCGAGCTTGATGTTGATCGCATCGTACTTGCCCGCGAGGCTTGGCAAGTCAGCCAACGTGTGCGCGCTTTCATCGGCGCAAACCGGCACGCGCCGCTTCAGATGAGCAAGCGCTTCATCGGCGTCGGCGGGCAGCGGTTGCTCGACAAGGCTGACGTTCAGCCGGGCCAGGTCAGGTTGCAGCGCGGCGAAGGTGTCCGCGCTCCAGGCTTCGTTAGCATCGATGATGAGCTTCGCGGCAGGTGCACCTTCGCGGACGGCTTCGAGGCGAGCGATATCGTCCTCGCCCCCCAGTTTGATCTTGAGCACGCTGAAACGGCCTTGCGCGTGAGCTGCCGCTCGCCCCATCGCTGCGGGATCTGAAAGCGACAACGTGTAGGCGGTCGTGAGCGGTAGCGGCGGCGGCAGGCCCAAAAGATCAGCAATGGGCCGCCCGGCCCGCTTGGCGGTTAGGTCCCACAGGGCGGCATCGAGCGCGTTACGCGCAGCCCCCGCTGGCAGCAGATCCAACAGATCACGAGGGTGGCTCGTCCCATCGAGCGCTGCGGCGGCCGTTTCGATCGCCGCAAGGGTCGCCTCGACCGTTTCGCGATAGCGGGCGTAGGGAACAGCTTCGCCGAACCCGCGCTTGCCGTCCGCCTCGAGCATCACGCTCACCACGTCGGCGTGCGTCTTGGTGCCGCGCGAGATCGCGAACGGCGCCCTCAGCGCAAACCTCTCGTGGGTCACCTGCAACGTCAGGCCCATCGGCATGCCCTTATTTGCGGCTTGGCCGTTCGAGGCGGCCACATCCCCGAAGCGAGGCGTTCCGAGAGGTTGTCCGCATCACAAGGGTCCCACCTGATAATCGCCCGAAGACACTAGTCGACGTAGCGCGTCTCATCCGACTGCAGGAGCGCCTTTACGCCGCCCAGATCATGCCAGCCATCTGCAAGGCGCGCCTGCGTCGCCTGCTCCGCCTCCAAAATGACCTCCAGACGGGCGAGCACGTCAGCGAGCTGCGCCTGCGGGATGATCACCACACCATCGCGGTCCGCCACCACCGCATCGCCGGCCTCGACCCGGACGCCGCCGCAGATCACTGGCAAGCCAACGCGGCCCGGACCACTACGCACGCACGAGTTCGGCGTGATGCCCCGTCCGAAGAGCGCCAGGCCCACCGCTTCCAGACCATCCAGATCCCGCGCCATGCCGTCGACCACGAGGCCTGCCAGCCCCTTGGCCTTCGCCACCATCATCACGTTGTCGCCAACCACGGCTGACCCGCTAAAGGCTTCGCCCGCCACGATCACCACATCGCCGGGCTGCGCCAGCGCAAGCGCTGCCAGAACGGCCAGATTGTCGTTAGGCCCCGTCTCGCAGGGAAGCGCGGTACCGATCACCGCACCGGCTAAAGGGACCAACGGTTTGATCGCTGAAGCGATGGCGCCGCGCCCGTCCTGCGCATCGGTCGCATGGCCGGTTTGCAGGCCTGACAACGCACGCAAGGCCTCACACGTGGCCCGCGACCAGCCGCGCTTCACGGTAAGCTTTGGTGGATCGGTCAGCATCGCCTGTGACCTCCTGCAACGTCAGTCCTTCGCGCGTTCAACATACGAGCCATCAGCGGTCATGATGACCACCCGCGTGCCCGCTGAAATGTGCGGCGGGACCATCGTGCGCGCCCCGTTCTCGAGCGTTGCCGGCTTGTAAGAGGACGCTGCGGTCTGCCCTTTCACCACGGGTTCGGTCTCCGTCACCTCCATCGCCACGCGCTGCGGCAGCTCGATCGCCACCGCCATCTCGTTGAAGATCGACAGGATGCAGCTCATGCCTTCTTGCAGATAGATCGCGCTATCGCCGACCACGTCGCGCGACACCGTCACCTGATCGAACGTCTCAGGATGCATGAAGGTGAAACCCGTATCGTCCTCATAGAGGTAGTTGTAGGAGATCTCCTCCATGAAGGCGCGTTCCACCTGTTCGGTGGTGCGGTAGCGCTCGACGATCTTCACGCCATCTGAGATGCGTCGCATTTCCAAGTGCGTCACAGGCGTGCCTTTGCCGGGGTGGATGTTATCGGCCTTGAGCACCACGCAAAGCTGGTCGCCGATCTCGAGCACGTTGCCTTTACGGATGGAACTGGCGATCGTTTTGGCCATGGCGCGAACCTCCTGGTGCGTTGGATGTGGCGCGCCTCACGTGCGGCGGACCGTTGGCGCTTGCATACGCTGAAACGGCCGGGATCGCCAAGGCCTGCGGTGCGGGGCCAAAGCGGCTTGAGCGCGACGTCACGGCCCTGTCATCGCGGGCGCCAATGGTGCATCGCTGATGCTTATCTTGAACGCGCCGTGCCGCTCACGAGGTCCCACCATGGCCGAAGCCTCTTCGCCTTTGTCTCCAGCTCTGCCCCCAGCCCTTCCCCTCGTCGGGGCCGCGATCCAACTCAAAGACCTCAAGCAGGTCGATGGCTTGCACGCCTTCATCCGCGATGAAAGCCGCGATCTGGAAATCCAGGACTATAGCCTGCCGCACGTCATCGCTGGCGACCTTGCACCGGTGATCGCGCGCAGCCGCGAAGCTGTCGATGGGCACCATGGGCGCATCGGCATCCATGGGCCGTTCTTCGGCTGGTCACTGGCAACCAATGATGCCGACGTACGCGCGATCGTTCGCAAACGCCTGATGAGCGCGCTTGATGCGCTGCTCGCCTTCGTGCCCGATCCCGCGAAGGCCCATATGGTCGTGCACAGCCCGATCGGGACCTGGGCGTACTTCAACGATCCGAAGGATCCCGGTGCGGCGGAGAAGAAGATCGAGCGGACCCATGCGGCCTTGCGCGACGTGCTTGCGAAGGCCGCCGACCATGGTTTGACGCTGGTGCTCGAGAACATCGAGGATCGCGACCCGGCCGCACTGGTCAAGATGGTGGAGACGATCGATCACCCGGCGTTAGCGTTGTCGCTCGATACGGGCCATGCCAACTACGCGCACGGCGCGCTCGGCGGTCCGCCGCCAGACTATTTCGCGCGCGCCTTCGGGCGGCGTTTGGCGCATGTGCATCTGCAGGATACCGACGGCTATGCCGATCGCCATTGGCAGCTTGGTACGGGCAGCATCTGCTGGCGGGCGGTGATGGAGGCCATCGCAGAGGCGGCCGACGCGCCCCGCCTGCTGATCGAGATGCGCCAGGCCCGCGATATCCTGCCGTCCGTCCGTTATCTGCAGGAGCTCGGTCTTGTGCGCTAGGGTCGGTTCGCTTCAGCTTGAAGCGGATGAACGCTAACGTTCATTCGCCATAGGTGGCGTCACGTGAGGGGAAGCGCGCAAGGGCGGCGGCGCGGAAGCCCGCTTGACGTTGCGCGAACGTCAAGACGATCCGTCCTAAAGGACAATCCGTCCCAAGGGTGAACCTTCGCATGGCTGAACCAACAAAGCCGTCCAAGCCGGCGCCCTGGTGGGACCGAGCCCGCCACGCTGATCGGCGCCCCGTGCTGCTGGCCCGTCAGGCGATCCTCGCAGCGTTGCGCGCATGGTTTACGCGTGAAGGCTTCATCGAGGTTGATACCGCCCTCCTCCAGGTGTCTCCGGGCAACGAAACGCATCTGCACGCTTTCGTCACGCAAGCGCAAACCGCTGCGGGCGCCACGCACACCTATTACTTGCCGACCTCGCCCGAGTTCGCGATGAAAAAGCTTCTCGCGGCGGGCGAAACGCGCTTGTTCACTTTCGCGCCGGCGTTCCGCAACCGCGAGCGCGGTTCCCTGCACGCGCCGCAATTCACCATGCTGGAGTGGTACAGGGCGGATGCGACCTACGAAGCGCTCATGGACGATTGCGCGGCGATCCTTGCAACCACAGCGCACGCGCTGGAACCCGGCGCGCCGGATCGGCTTCCGGGCAACGCGCCACGCTTCATTCGCGGTGGGCGGATGCTTGATGCGACCGCGCCGCTTCAACGTGTCAGCGTCACGGACGCCTTCGCGCAGCACGCTGGCATCGATCTGGGCGCTGCCCTGACGCTTGAAGGCATGCGTGAAGCGGCCCGTCAGGCTGGGATGCGCGCCGCCCCCGACGACACCTGGAGCGACCTCTTCGCCAAAATCATCACCGCGCACATTGAACCGGCGCTCGGGGTTGATGGTGCAGCCACGTTGCTGGTGGACTACCCGTTGGCAGAAGCCGCGCTGGCCCGGCGCTCGCCCCGCGATCCTCGCTTCGCGGAACGCTTTGAGCTTTACGCGTTCGGCATCGAGCTTGTGAACGCCTTCAGTGAGTTGACCGACGCCGCCGAACAACGCGCGCGTTTCGAAGCCGACATGGCCGAAAAGCAGCGCCGGTACGGCGAGCGCTACCCGATCGATGAGGCGTTTCTCGACGCCCTTAGCGCCATGCCGCCAGCAGCGGGTGCGGCCCTCGGCTTTGACCGGTTGGTCATGATCGCCACCGGCGCGCCTTCCATCGATGACGTCATGTGGACGCCGATCGCCCGATGATCCAGAGTCCATCCGCTTCAGGTGAGATCACCTGAGGCGAAAGATGAACGGCAAAACAAAAGCTTAGATGTCGATCCCGCTTCAAGCTGAGGCGAGCCGACTCTAAGCGCCGAGCGCATCGGCGACGCCGCCGAGGCTATCGGTGATGATGTCCCACGGCCCGGTCGCTTCAAGATCGGTGGTCTGCGCAGGGCCGTATTCGGTCGGGCGGAAAATCATCGCGGTGCGCATACCCAGCGCCTGGGCGGCGTGGTGGTCGTAGTTGTGGGCTGCAACCATCATGCATTGGTGCGGCTCAAGGTCGAGCAGAGCGGCTGCCTTGAGGTACACCGACGCTTCAGGCTTATAGGCCTGTGCCACTTCCGCGCCGAGGATGACATCCCACGGCAGCCCGGCATAGCGCGCCAGGTTGACCATCAGCGCGATGTTCCCGTTGGAAAGCGTGGCCAGGGTCGCACGCTGCTTGAGGCGGGTCAGCGCAGGCACGCAATCGGGCCAGGGCGCAAGGCGATGCCAAACCTTGGCGAGATAATCGCGATCCTCTTCGGGAGTGTCGTCCAGCCCGTGGCGGGCGAGCAAGGTCTCAAGGCTCTCGCGATGCAGATCATCCAGCGGCGCGAAGGCGCGGCGGCCTGCGCGTACCTCTTCCATCGAAGGTTGGTAGAGCCCGCGCCACTCATCCGTGATGCGTTGCCAGTTCGCTTTAACGCCGCGGCGCGCACCCCACGCGGCCAGGTCGGCCTGCACGCTTGTACGCCAGTCGACGATCGTGCCGAAGACATCGAACAGCAGCGCCTTTACCGTACTCAGATCAGCACTGCGGGGGGGAGCTGCCATGTCGGTCCTCGTTCCTCTTTGCGCTGGGCCTTGCGACGTGAGGCCACCGCGTGACCGCATCACATCGAGGCGCGCTCACTTGCGGCGCCAATGGGTCATCCCGAAGTAGCGGCGCAACTCGATCAACCGCGCCAGGATCTTCGTCCCCGGCTCAGCCAGCGGCTCGGTCTTGATGATGATGCGCTGATCGCCCTCCATGCGCCAGGGGAGCCGCATCAGCAGACGGACGATCGATGCCAGCCGCCAATCGCGCAACAGCGCTTCGTCAAGCGGGCGCGCCAAGTCCACGCACAGTTCGCGCACGATGATGGTGCGCACCGCCCGTTCGCGCATGTGGATGTCCGAGACACCGCGCCAATCGATGATGCCGAGCCCGCCGATGAAGATGCCGTATTCGCCAGCACCCAGTTGCGGCCGCTCCTTCTCGGTCAGCGGGTAGAAATAGAACGCCGCGACACCGAAAAGGACGACCAGCAACAGCGAGATCAGCCGTTCCCACACGATGTAGGCTGCGAGCGATGCCGCCGACGCAAGCGCCATCACGTAGAAGCGGAAATCCGCTGCCTCGGTGCCATAGGCTACGGTGTAGCCGGTGGGGATGTCGGTGTTCTTCGTGATGGCGCGCCTCGGAGTTTGCTCGGGGTCGACGGGTCGTCAACGCACGCCGCTTGGTGCGCCGTCGCCACGACCTTTGCCGCCCTCACCGCATTGGGCGCGGTGGCGCAGCAGGTGATCGGCAAGCACGAGCGCCATCATCGCTTCACCAACCGGCACCGCCCGGATCCCAACGCATGGGTCATGGCGCCCCTTGGTGACGATGTCGACCTCGTCACCCTGCTTGGTGATGGTACGGCGCGGCGTCAGGATCGATGACGTCGGCTTGACCGCAAAGCGGCAGATCAGCGGTTGACCGGTCGAAATCCCGCCGAGCACCCCGCCCGCATGGTTGGAGAGATAGCGCGGCGCACCATGCTCATCGCGCCGGATCTCATCGGCGTTCGCGACGCCATCAAGCGCGGCCGCGGCAAAGCCATCGCCGATCTCAACGCCCTTGACCGCGTTGATGCTCATCATCGCGCTGGCGAGATCCTGATCGAGTTTGCCGTAAAGCGGTGCCCCCCAGCCGGCCGGCACGCCCTCGGCCACAACTTCGATCACCGCGCCAAGCGATGTGCCCGCCTTGCGTGCTTCATCGAGCGCGCTTTCCCACGCGACGGCGGCCGTCTCATCGGGGCAGAAAAACGCGTTCTGCCCTGTTTGCGCCCAGTCCCAGCGCTCACGCTCAATCCCGTGGGGCCCCATCTGCACGAGGGCAGCACGTATCGTCAGCCCTGGCACCAGCGTTGCCAAGACCTGACGCGCCACCGCGCCCGCCGCGACCCGCATCGCGGTTTCGCGCGCGGATGCGCGACCGCCGCCGCGCACATCACGAACGCCATACTTCTGCCAGTAGGTGATATCGGCATGCCCGGGGCGGAACTGGTCCTTGATCGCGCCATAATCCTTAGAGCGCTGATCGGTGTTGTGGATCACAAGGGCGATCGGCGTACCTGTTGTCACAGCAACGCCCAGATCGTCCTCGACCACGCCGGAAAGGATTTGCACAGCGTCAGGTTCACGGCGCTGGGTTGTATGGCGCGACTGCCCCGGTCGGCGCCGGTCTAGCTCACGTTGAATGTCGGAAGCGACCAACGGCACCTGCGGTGGACAGCCGTCGACCACGCATCCGATCGCGGGTCCGTGGCTTTCGCCCCATGTGGTCACCCGGAACAGGTGGCCGAACGTATTGTGCGACATCAACCGCCTTTCGAAGCGTGGCGCTGCCCGCGCGCTGTTGCACGGAAGTCTTAGGCATCGCGCGAAAGCGCCGCAAGCGCTGTTGCGCACGCTCTCGCAGCAACTTCGTGGTGCGCGGGCGCTGGTCAGGACGCGGCGGCGCAGGTAGACAGGAGGCGTGCGGCGTGATTCACGCGCCGGTTGAAGGAAAAACCTCCTGTCAACCGTAAGTTCAAGAGTGCTGGCGCGTCGGACGGGCGTTGTGTGCAGGCGCGGCAGGTTCAACGACGCTTAAGGCTGCCGTGCGAACGGTGACATCAAGCGTTCTGCGAGCCACTCTTTGAAACGCACGCCTGCGCAACCGAAGTCCAACTGCCCAGACGCGGAGCGCGCGGCCTGGTCGAACCACCGTCCCCAAGCCGGTGGTTGTCTGGTCCGTTCGCTCTTCGACCCGCGCACCGCCGCAGCGTGAGGCTGCCCGGCCGCGGGGTCGTCATAGACGTTGAGAAGGAAGAGGCTGGAGCCGGCGCGGTTCTGGCCTCTTCTTTTTTGGAGACGGACAGACGCGCGGGGACGCTCTTGCGACCGCATTTGCACCGCACCCGAAAATCGGCCAGCGTGACGGGCAAAGATCAGCCGCCCCACACGGCATGAAGCGACGAGGCCGCGCCGATGACATCCCTCTCACCGTCTTCACCACCCCTTCCGCCATCGCCGATGACTGCGCCGACCCAATCGATGTCTGGCGAAGGTGTCGACCTTTCCGCGCTCGAAGTCGGTTACGACATTCCCGCTGCGCCCGGCATGCGCGAAGCTGAGATCCAGACGCCCTGCCTCATCATCGATCTGGCGGCCTTCGAGCGGAACGTGGCGCGCATGAAGGACCTCTGCGAGGCCATGGGTGTGCGGCTGCGCGCCCACGGCAAAATGCATAAATCGGTCGACGTCGCGCGATACCAGATGGCACATGGCGGCGCGATCGGGCTGTGCTGCCAAAAGGTGTCGGAGGCCGAAGCTTTCGTGCGGGGCGGCATCGATGATGTGTTGATCTCCAACCAGGTGTGCGAGCCGGCCAAAATTGAGCGCCTTGCACGGTTGGCGCGCGGCCCGGCGAAGGTCGCTGTGTGCGTGGATGACCACGACAACGTCGCTGCGTTATCGCGCGCGATGGCCGCAGCTGGCGGCACGTTGGATTGCCTCGTCGAAATCGAATGCGGTGCCGGGCGTTGCGGCGTTCTGCCCGGCGCGCCGGTGTTGGCGCTCGCGCGCGCCATCGACAAGGCCGCGGGCCTGCGCTTTGCAGGCCTCCAAGCCTACAACGGTAGTATGCAGCACATCCGCGACTACGGCACACGTAAGCGCACCGCGCATGACGTCATCGCGATGGTGCGCGATCAAGTGGCCGCTTTGGAAGCGGCGGGCCTTACCTGCGATAGCGTCACAGGCGCGGGCACAGGCACCTTCGCCTTCGAAGGCGCATCAGGCGTTTACAACGAAGTGCAGTGCGGGTCTTACGCGTTCATGGATGCCGATTACCAACGCGTGCGCGATGCCGACGGCAACCCGCTGACAACGTTCGAGAACGCGCTCTTCATTTTGACCAGCGTCATGAGCTGCGCCAAAGACGGCCAAGCCGTATGCGATGCGGGCCACAAGGTGCAGTCCGTGGACAGCGGCCTGCCTGTGGTCTTCGGCCGGGACGACGTCACCTACACCAAGTGCTCGGATGAGCATGGCGTCATCGCGGACCCCGCCAGCGCGCTCACGATCAACACGAAGCTGCGCCTTATCCCCGGCCATTGCGATCCCACATGCAACGTCCACGACTGGTACGTCGGCGTACGCGATGGCGCCGTGGAAGCGCTATGGCCGGTGAGCGCGCGCGGCAAAGCGTTCTAACTCGGCGGCCTTTAGGGAGTCGGCAGCTGCCGGCTGGAGTCAGACGGTAAAGGGCTCAAAACCTACGGCTTGTCGCAGACGATGACCTTCGACAAAAAGGCGTTCCACGTCGCCGTCACGCGAAGCCCGGCCTCTTCGAACACGGCGTGCAAGTCATCGATCAGGTAGCTGCGATAATACGGCTCGTGAAAGCGCACGGGAAACGCCTCCAGCATGCCATCCCACCCGGGTTCATCGCCGCGCTGCAGACTGTCGATGAAGATCATGCGCCCGCCGGGCTTCAAAACGCGCGCCATTTCGCCGGCCACCGTGCGTCGCACCTGTGGCGGCAGTTCGTGGAACAGGAAGATGGTGGTCACGATATCCTGGCTCGCATCTTCGAAGGGAAGCGCCTCACCATTGCCGGCCTGCAGCCGCACATGACGCAGCCCCTCCATATGGCGCGCCGCCTCATCGAGATAGGGCTGCGACAGATCGATACCGGTCAGCTGCATGGCCGGGTATTGCCGGCGCACCTCGCGCAAAAAGCGGCCCGTGCCGCAGGCGACGTCCAGCAGCTTCACCTGGCGCTGGTCGCGCCCCGCCATCACATCGGCGATCGGACGTAGCGCGGCGCGGCGCATGGCATTCGCGCTTCCGAGGAACAACGTGTCGACTTGAACATCGTAGAGTTGCGCAGACCGCTCACTCAGGTAACCGCCATCCTGGAAGTGGAAGTCCTGCGTGAAGTAGTCGGGCAGACCTTCCGCGCCCGCTTCCTGCTTGGCGCTCGTCGCATCACGGTCTTGGTGGCGTTCCAGAGCCCGCGGCAGGTCGGCCAGCATGGCCCGCACACGCGAAACATGCCGCGCCACGCCTTCCGCAAGCGGCTCAGCGGGCGCCGCCAACCCCTCGCCCACCATCCGCGCGTCCTGCATGCGAAAGCGCGCAAGGGCCCGCAGCAATTCACGTTGACCCGGGGCTGCACGGCGCTGCTCTGGTGCACCCTGCGCACCGGCCTGGCTTGTGGGGTCCTTGTTGGTCTGGCCCGCTTCCGACGCGGACGCAGCGGTGGGCGGCGCCGATGATGGTCCCGTCGATGAAGGCGAGGTCGATGATGGGGTTGATGACGCGGCCGCAGACCGGTCTGCTCGCGTGTCGCCGCGATGGGCCTGGTTGCGCGCAAGCCGTGCCGCCCGCGCATCCGTTAGCGCGCGCAAGGCCATGTACCATCCAAACTTGGCGGTCTCGCCGCCCCAATGCGCCGCCATATTGAAGGGATCGCGCGTGCGCGGTGTTGGCGCGGCCGAAGAGCGATCAACCATGTTGGGTCTCCTGAACGACGGGGGCGCCCACGCGCAGATCGGGGTGCCTGTGCTCAAAGGTCTAGCTTGTCGTTCGACGCCGGATCATCGCGGCAGGCCGAACGAGCCTCGTCTACAATGTACGGGCCGCGCGCGAGGTCCGATGAGCGCATGATGCACGCCAACGCCCCCCATGGCGCGCGGCGCGATGAAGCAGGCCGCCGTAGCACGTCCGCCTCAACGCCACCGCCTGCGGCTGACGCGTGCTGCCGCAAAGCCAGCTTGCCGCCCGTTGAGGCCGGTTAGAGCAACGGGCGCAAAGTGCGGATCACCGGCTCAAACA
>JBCBJZ010000020.1:0-33181 GCA_038522635.1 Pseudomonadota bacterium
CACGCGTTGCAAAGGGCGCCGCGATGTAGTGGCCGAGCTCCAAGACGCGCAGGCCCGAAAGCAAAGGGCGCATGGCGTCAAGTGCGGATGCGGCCATCGTCTCGTTCCCAGGTGGTGTGGTTCTTGATTGCGTCCTGGGCGACGTTTCGGGAGGCGTTCCGGGCGGCGTCACGGGCCGCTTTGGGGGGGATGGCGCCGACATGGGAAAAGCCTCTGTGAAACGGTGGCTTGATCATAAAACACGGCACGAAATCCTGGAAGGGGCGCGCGACCGGTTGGCACCCGGTTTCCCGTGCACCAACCGTCTTGAACTGCCTGCAGCCGGCAGGGCCGTCGGATCAAACCTAGACCCGCATCCGCTCGTTTGAGGGATCGTACGTCACGTCCGCAACGAGCTTCGTCGCAAGAGGCTTGCCCAGGCACATCACGTGCAGATCATCGCGGTCAGCATGACCGTTCTCGGCCACCTCCCGCTTCACGTAGCCCATCGCAAGCGACTGCTCGGTGCGGTGACCATAGCCGGCACTTGACACGTAGCCGACCAGCGCATCGCCGAGATAGATGAGTGAGCCCGGGGGCGGATCAGCGGTCTCAGCGGCCACCCGCAGCGTGCAGAATTTGTGGGCGCTGCCGCTTTGGAACTCGCGTTGCAGCGCGCCGCGCCCTGGGAACGCCGCCTTATCGAGCGAGATGAAGCGATCAAGGCCGGCTTCCAGCGCGGAGAACTCCACCGTGAGGTCGCTCTTCCAGCCGCGGTAGCCTTTCTCAAGCCGCATCGATTCCATCGCGTACATGCCAAAGTCGCGCATTCCATGCGCCCGGCCCGCTTCATCAAGCGCGCGATAGAGATCGCCCAACTGCGCGAAGGGTGCGTGCAGTTCGTAGCCCAGTTCGCCCACATAGCTGATGCGCAGCGCGGCCAGCGGCACACCCGCAACGTCGATTTCCCGCACGCTCAGCCACGAGAAATCACCGCTCGCCAGCGACGCATCCGTAACTGCGCCCAGCACATCGCGTGATGCCGGGCCCGCCAGCACCAACGTGCCGTAGTCATCTGTGATATCGCGCATGGCGACATCGGGCTTATCATCGAGATGCGCGCTCAGGACATCACGGTCATGCCAGCGCGCACCGGCCGCGGCGGTGAGCCAATAGCGGTTGGTATCCATCCGCGCGATCGTGAACTCGCTCAGCACGCCCCCGCTTGGCGTGCACACGTAACTCAGCGTCACCCGGCCAACCTTCGGCAAGCGCCCCGCGATCAACGTGTCGAGCGCGGCCGCCGCACCGCTGCCGGTCACCTCGTAACGCGAGAAACCGGTCATATCGATGATGCCGCAGCCCTTCGTGACCGCGTCCACTTCGGCTGCGACGTTGGCCGCCCAGGGTTGGCGATGCCATCCCGCTTCGATCTGGCCATCGGCGTCGGGTGTTGCGCCGCCATCGATCGCGGGATCGGCAAAGAACACCGCGCGCTCCCAACCCCCACGTGGGCCGAACACAGCGCCTTTCGCTTTCAGGATGTCGTAGACCGACGACATCTTCACCGGTCGGCCGGCCGGCTTTTCCTCAAACGGGAAGCCGATCGCGTATTCGTACTCGTAGACCTCGCGGGCCTTCGCTTCGCGGTAGGCGGGCGTCGCGAAATCGGTGAAGCGGCGGGGATCGACGCTCCAGGTCTCCCACTCGGTTTCGCCATCGAGGATGTGGTCGGCGATGATCTTGCCAGCACCACCCGACTGCGCGATGCCGAACGAGAACACGCAGGCCTCATAGGCGTTGCGGGTATCGGGCACCGGGCCAATCAGCGGCAGCCCATCAGGCGTATAGGGGATCGGGCCATTGATCACTTTGGTGACGCCGCTCGTGCCCAGCGCTGGCACGCGGTTGCAGGCGGCCTCGATGTAGGTCTCAAGGCGATCAAGGTCATCGTTGAAGAGCTGGAACGAGAAATCATCAGGCGTGTTGCCATCCGTCCAGTGGAGGACGGCGTTCTCATGCTCGTAGGGGCCGAGCATCAGGCCCTTGCCTTCCTGACGCAGGTAGTAGCTGTCATCGGGATCGCGCAGCAGCGGGATCTTGCTCTCCCTGTCGGCGATCGCATCCACCGGCTCGGTAATCAGGTATTGGTGCTCCAACACGACCGAAGGCACATCACGGCCCATCATGCGGCCAACTTCCGGCGCGTAGTACCCCGCAGCGTTGATGATGATGTCGGCTTCGACGTCGCCCTTGGTGGTGCTAACCGTCCAGTGCCCGTCCGCGTGCTGCTTGAGTGCTGTCACGTTGCAGAAGCGCTCGATTTTGGCGCCTAAATCGCGAGCGCCTTTGGCATAGGCTTGCGTCAACTGTGCGGGATCGATGTCGCCGTCGAGCTCATCCCAAATGACGCTTTTCACACCGTCCTTTTCCGCGAGCGGATAGTGCTGGTCGAGCAGTTCGGTACCGCCAAGATCGTAGTGCAGCCCCAGATAGGCAGCGAGACCTGTCACATGGGCGAACTCCTCGGCCCTCGTGTCATTGTTGGCCACCCGCACCGCGCCGCTCTGGTGGTAGTTCATCGGGTAGTCGACCTCTTCGGCGAGTGTCGCGAAGATCTCCTGCGAGTACTTCTGGATCCGCATGATCGTCCAACCGCCCGCGAACGTCGGGCAGTTGCCGGCCGCATGCCAAGTCGAACCGGCCGTCAGCTCGTTCTTCTCGACGAGCAACAGGTCTTTCATGCCGCGCTTGGCAAGGTGGTAGAGCACCGATGCCCCCACGGCCCCACCACCGATCACGACCACAGATGCTTTGGCTGGCAGGCCCATGGAACTCCCCTTTTCGTCTTTGCTTCTCAGCTCATTTATCGCGTGCGGCCGGGTGGACTCCAAACGTGCCGCTGACCGTTGTTACACTACGGATAAAGCCACATCACAGCCGGTTCGCAAACTGGAATAAATTGTCTCATTTCTGACTTGCATTCGCCGCGGCTTTGCTAGCTAAGATGTTGGAGACGCTTTTTACGGGATCGGTGCGCTCTACGCGCTCCGATGCCTCTCCTGCGTCGTCAACAAAAAAGGAGACACCCTGTCCATGTCACTTGCGAAAAGGACCGCCGCAGTAGCGCTTTCGGGTGCGTTCGCGTTGACGGCTTCGGCTGCCTTCGCCGCGCCGAAAGAGATCACAGTGGCTTACTTCTTGGAATGGCCGACCGCCAACCAAGTGGCCCAGCTTGAGAAAACCTACGACAAGGCGATGGGCGTGAGCGTCAAGTGGCGCGCGTTCAAGACCGGCGTTGCGATGTCAGCTGCGATGGCCTCGAACTCGGTGCAGATCTCTTACAGCCAAGGTCTTGTTCCTTTCACGCTGGCCGTCTCGAAAGGGCTGCCGATCAAGATCGTCGGTGTGGCTGTGTCTTATGCCGAAAACGATAACTGCGTGGTCTACAAAGGCGCTAACATCACGAAAGCCAACGCCAAAGACCTCGAAGGCAAAAAAGTCTCCGTGCCGATCGGCACCGTCGCCCACTACAAAATGCTGCGCACGCTGGAGCACCTGAAGGTCGACGCGACGAAAGTCAAAATCGTGAACATGGCCCCTGCCGAAGGCGCAGCAGCGCTGTCGCGTGGTGACCTCGCCATGTCCTGCGGCTGGGGTGGTGCCCTGCGGCGCATGAAAGCCCACGGCAAAGTCCTGCTGACGGCTGCTGAACAAGAAGCGATCGGCATCCGCGTGTTCGACGTGATCTCGGTGACCAACAAGTTCGCCAAAGAGCACCCCGAGCTCGTGACGAAATTCCTCCAGGTGACGAACGACGCCAACAAGGCTTATGCGGCCAACCCGGACAAGTTCCGCGCTACGATCGCAAAAGCTGCAGGCATGAAGCTGAGCGACTCTAACCAGGTGATCGACCTCTTCAAGTTCCCCACCGCCGAAGAGCAGCGCAGCAAAGCGTGGATGGGCGGCACCGTGCAGGACTTCACCAAGCAGGTCGCTGACTTCTACGTGAAGCAGAAGAAGCTGCCGAAAGCGCTTGCCGACTACGGCACCGTGATCGACGCGAGCTTCCTCAAAGACGTGAAATGATCGTCTAGGATCAGGGCCCCTTCCACACCGGTGGGAGGGGTCTTTTTCATATCTGCGGCAAGGCGCTGGGAGAAGCGACCGCTCCGGGTCCCGCAGCCCGCGCCATCAGACTCACCAACGCCCCGCAAGGCAAAGGACGCGCCCATGACAGGTCTCGCCGTTGATAGCCTCTCGATGACGTTCGACACCGCCGGCGGCGGCACGGTTGAAGCGCTGCGCAACGTGTCATTCGACCTCGCGCCAGGCGAACTTCTCAGCGTGCTCGGGCCCTCCGGCTGCGGGAAGACCACGCTGCTCAACATCATCGCGGGCTTTCTCGCACCCACCAGCGGCACGGTTTCGCTGGATGGTAAGGAGATCAAGGGACCCGGCGCAGACCGCGGCATGGTGTTTCAGCAAGGCGCGCTGTTTGAATGGCTTTCGGTCGCGCGCAACGTCGGCTTCGGCCCGGACATGAAAGGCATGGCCCGCGGGGAACGCGACAGAATCGTCAACCACCTGCTGACTACGGTCGGGCTGTCCGGCTTCGGCGATAAGCCCGTCTACCAGCTTTCAGGCGGCATGCAGCAGCGCGTGGCGCTCGCCCGCTGCCTTGCGAACGACCCCGATCTGATTTTGATGGATGAGCCGCTTGGTGCGCTCGATGCGCTGACGCGCGAAAAGATGCAAGGCCTTGTGCTGAAGCTCTGGAAGGAGACCGGCAAGACCATCGTGCTCATCACGCACTCGGTGGAAGAAGCGCTGTTCCTAGGCGAACGCCTTTTCGTGATGGCACCGCGTCCGGGCCGCGTAGAACGCCAGTACCGTCTGCCGTTCGCCGAGCGGGGGCTAACCGAGAGCCCGCGCGAGATCAAAGCGTCCAGTGACTTCATCGAGAAGCGCGAAGAGATCCTCTCCATGATCTGGGAGATGGAAGAGGAGATCATGGGCCGTCAGGGCGATGCTGCCTAATCGGGGCGACGCACGACAGTTTGCCCTTTCGCTGCGAACCTGTGCTGATGCCAACCTTCAGCAGCCACCGCCGCCCTGACACCTAAGCTGCCCACCAGAGGCCGCCCGTCCAACCTGACCTGATCAAGGACCACTCATGAGCGATGTTGCTGAACCCACCGGAAAGCCTCACCGCCCTAGCGCTTTCACGCGCTTGAAGGCCGCGCTTGGCCTTGGCAAGGCCGGCATGAACGCACGCAAGACGGTGACCTTCGGCGATGCCTCGGCCGTCACCGGCAGCCGCTTCTGGTCGGTGGTCTCGGTCATCACGCTGATCTTCTTGTGGTACTTATCGACCCGCTTTGAGTGGACCAGCCCGATCTTTTGGCCATCCATGACGGCGGTGAAAGACCAGCTCTTCACCCTCACCCAGGACGGCTATCGCAACTTCCTGCTTTGGGAGCACGTCGGCTGGTCGGTGTTTCGCGTCTTCGCGGGCCTCTTCTTCGGCTGCCTCGTCGGCATCCCGCTCGGCTTTGCCATGGGGCTCAACAATTTCGTGCGCGCCTGGTTCGACCCGATCGTCGAATTCATGCGGCCGGTTCCGCCCCTGGCGCTGATCCCGCTGGTAATCTTGTGGTTCGGCATCGAAGAGGTCAGCAAGATCGTGCTGCTGTTCCTCGCTGCGCTCTGGATCATGGTGATCGCGGCGCGCTCAGGCGTCTCAGGTGTGCGCCTGTCGAAGGTGCACGCGGCCTACTCGCTCGGCGCATCCAAGTGGCAAGTCTTACGCAACGTCATCCTGCCGAACGCTCTGCCGGAGATTTTCATCGGCATCCGCGTGGCGTTGGGCGTCTGCTGGGGCACGGTGGTTGCGGCCGAGCTCGTCGCCGCTGAGCGCGGCATCGGGATGGTCATCGCCACGGCGCAAACGTTCTTTTCGACCGACATCGTGGTGCTCGGCATCATCATCATCGGCATCATCGGCTACGTGATCGATATCCTGATGCGGATGTTGGAAGACCGGCTGGTGCCGTGGAAAGGCAAAGGCTGAGGCGAGAGGCCGAAGGTCGCGGTCGCGGTCGCCCATGGCTCACGCTTTCTGGCGGGCCATGCGCAAAGGCGAGGCGTGAGTGTTCGGCCCGGCGCTTCGCACTTTGCGCCCGTTGCTCTAGTCGAGCGCCCAGACCACGTTGACGGTGACACCGACCGTCTTGCGCCCCGCCGCGATCGGGACAGCGCGCGAGCGTTGTACAGCCTCAAAGCGCCGGCCGCCGCCCACATCACCAGTGCGGGTTTCCGTGATCTTCAACACGCGCCCCAGCGTGACGCCGGCCGCTTGTGCATAAAGGTTCGCTTTGCGCCGCGCATCCTTGATCGCAGCAGCACGCGCCAGATCGGCCGCCTGCCCTTCATCCTCAAGCGCAAAAGAAATGCCGTAAACCTGGTTCGCACCGCTCGAAATCGTCGCGTCCAGCAGGCGCCCCAGCGTCGCGATACGGCGCACGGTGACGCGCACGCGGTTCGACACCTGGAACGCGACCACACGCGGCGGCGAGCCATCACGGCGCCGGTCGTAGCGCGGGTTCACGGAAAAATCGCTCGTCTGGATATCACGCTTGGCGACGCCGGCCGCTCGTAGCGTGGCGATGACCTGCTCCATCAGTTCGTTGTTGGCGCTGACGGCTTGGCGCGCGGTGGGCGCATCACTGATGACGCCGGCCGTGATCGCAGCGATGTCGGGTTCAGCACTGATGGTGGCGCGACCGGTGACGGTGATCTGCGGCGCGTTGGCCAGACCGTCGTGGGCGTGAGCAGAGCGTAGGTCGGCGGCGAGCGGGGCCAGAACGCTCAGCGCGAGAGCGAGCGCGGCAAGGTCAAGCGGGCGGCGATGCCGCGAGCGCGCATGAAGCAGGCGAAAAACCATGGGTTGTCCTTTCACGTCAGGGAGGGCGCAAGTTAGATCATCTTAGCGTTTCTTCGGGATCACTATGGGTGAGTCCGAAATCGAACAACGGTGATCGACATCTAAGGAGCAGGGCAACTTTGGGGCGCGAAGGCGAGGCGTGAGTCCATGAGCCGATGCTTCGCCCTTAGCGATCGTTGCTGTAAGCGGCGAAGTTGCGCAAATCCGGGCGACGCCAAGTGCGCTTGCGCCCTGCCATGACGTTCCCCACCGCCGCGCGATCTGTTAGAAGACCAGGTCACCGCTGGCGAAACGCCAGCGCAAGGTGGGGCCTGTAGCTCAATGGTTAGAGCCGACGGCTCATAACCGTCTGGTTGCAGGTTCGAGTCCTGCCGGGCCCACCAACGTTTCGCTGCGCTCTTGCACGCGCC
Source organism: Pseudomonadota bacterium (assembly GCA_038522635.1). Taxonomy (GTDB): domain Bacteria; phylum Pseudomonadota; class Alphaproteobacteria; order Rhizobiales; family Hyphomicrobiaceae; genus JBCBJZ01. The sequence goes on from JBCBJZ010000020.1 coordinate 7,336, forward strand.
CAAGACCAACGGGCGTCAATCGGACTCACTGAAGGTGAAGCCGGATACACCCGCGGCGTCCATTTCAAGCGCTACACGCCGTCTGTCATGAGCTTTGATCAGTGCAAACAATTCTTGCACCGGAGCGCGGGCTGTATCTATCCTGCCGCCTATACCTAATCATACTCATACGCACGACGACAGAATGCTTACCGTTCGAGGACCGCCATGAATTCGCTGAAATCTCCCAATGATCCGTTGCGTCACTTAACCGGATTCAACATCGCACTCATCATCGCTTTGGCCTTCATTTCTGCTTCAACAATGCACGCGCATGCCAGTAATGGTCAGTCCTCGACGTACGGTTTCCGCAACGCCACAGATAGCACCATCGTGCTGCATTTCTACACATCAAATTCGAGGCGGTTCCAGCCGAAGCTTGGCAGTCTGCAAACAATAGGCCCCGGTCGAGGCTACTCCTTCAAGCCTCGATGCAAGCGCGGTGAAAAGATCTGCTATGGCGCTGCCTCCCGCAAAAACTCAAGGAAGTATTGGGGGTGCGGGCTTTACAATTTCGGTTCTGGCAAATGTTGTCACACGTGCGGCCGACACGACTATAAGACGACAGTGTTTTCCTCGGATAATGTGAAGCGTATCCCTAGTGACCGTGCAGCGGTGACCTTCATCAACGAAACAAACAGATCCGTGAACATCTCTCTGTTCTCGAAGCGCGCCTCATGGCCTTCGCCCACCACCAGTTGGCGTGTTCGACCGGGGCGTGTGTTTTCCGTGTTCATCCGCTGCACTGCGCCGGGAAGTAGGGTTTGCTACGGTGGCGCGGTCCGCGGCAACTCAAATCGCTACTATGGCAAGGGATTGTTCGGCAAAGAATCTTGCCGCGACTGTTGCTTCAGGTGTGGCAATCAATTCGTGCGTCGGTTGGAGTGAGATCATCCTGCACTCCGACAACCTTCCATGGTCAGTGGGGTATCAACGGCTTCTTTTAATCTGCGAATAGTTATTCGTGCTGCCAAAATGGGAGCTAACAATGACGTGCCGCTTGTCGAATGGTTTGCTGCGAGACTGAACGTCGAAAGCCAGAATTCATTCGCCTCGGTTGGCGTTACCGATACTAGGGGCAAATAGTATAGGCGGCTTAGATGTAGCGCCCTATTCTATGCAGACGCGAGTATCGCTAGATCCCCATGGATGGGCCGGACCCGCCAATCCATTGTAATCTGGCAGCGATCATCGGCTTGGGCGTTTTATCGTTTCGACCGGCGCGGTTGCCTTTGTCCGTTGCCCTACGAGTTAGCCCCTCACGCTAATCCCTCACGCGCTAATCCCTCACACCATGCCGCCACTTCGAATCTTGCATCTGAAGGACCATCGGCCGGGGCATTATCACCTCGCGGAAGGCGTGATCGCGGCCATCGCGCGGCGTCGCACGGTTGCGGTCAACGCGCTCCAGATCTCGCGGGCGCGCTGGTTTCCGAACCGGTTGATGGCAAGTGCGATCGCGGCGGGGCTTCCAGGCCGTGCGCTTTTGCGGACCGGCTTCGGTGTCGCGGCAGCGGACCTTGTGGAGAGCGACCTCGTGATTGCGGCGGGCGGCGATACGATGGGTGCGCTCGTTGGTTCAGCTCGTCACTTGCGCGCTCGCGCCATCTATTGCGGCACGTGGAAACACTTCGCGACGTCCGACGTCGATCTTGTGGTCACCAGCTACGACAGCCACGCGGAGCGCCCGCGCCATCTGGTGGCGCTCAAACCAAGCGGCATTGACCCCGACGCGATCGGCCCGCCGATTGCGCCGGCCGCCTTCAACGTCGAGCGCCCTCCAGCAGCCATCGGCTTGTTGATCGGCGGCGACTCCGGGCTCTTCACTTACGCGCGCGAAGACTGGGATGCGCTGTTCGCGTTGATCGAAGACCTGCACGCCGGTTACGCCTGCCGGTTCGTGGTCTCAACATCGCGACGCACGCCTGCGCCCGTTGGCGACCGGCTTCAGGCTCTGGCAAACCGCGCGGGCGAAACCACATCCATCACCACGCTGATCGACTACCGGACGGCGGGGCCCGGCACGCTGCCGCAAGTCTTCCGCGCCAGCGACGCGATCCTTTGTACCGCCGATTCAAGTTCGATGATTTCAGAGGCGATCAGCGCGCGCCGCCCGGTTCTCGGCCTTGTGCCGCAGGACAATGCGTTCAAACCTGAGGAAGCCGCCTACCGTGCGATGATGGAAACGCGTCACTGGTGCCGGTTTGTGCCGTTGCGCGCGGTCACGCCGGACGCGTTGTTGCAGGCCCTGGAGACCTTGAGCCCGATGCAGGAGCATCATCTCGACGCGCTCGCGCAACGCTTGGCAGAACGCCTCCCCACCCTGTTTGAAAACTGACGCTGTAGATCATCTCAGCGAGCAACTTTGGGCGCAAAGACAAGCCCTGAGCATCTAGAGTCGGTTCGCTTCAGCCTGAAGCAGAACCGACATCTAGACTTTTGTTTTGCCGTTCATCTTTCGCCTCAGGCGATTCCACCTGAGGCGGATGAACTCTAAGCCGGTGATTCCCACTTTGCGCCCGTTGTTGTGGACCGCGTTCAAGCACGATCCGTATCGCGGGCGCGATCACTTTCGTTGTCGCAGGCCGCCTGCCGCGCGACGTCCAAAGCTTGCATCACGACACGCTCGCCGGGCCGCACACTCACCAGCGGCGTCACTTCGCCAACCGCGCGCGCCCAGATGTTGCATCGCGCCGGCAAGCGGATCTCGCCTGGACGCGACAGAGGCGTCTCATCAAAGCCGATCACCACGCGGTCCTGTTCGACCCAGTAACCGATGGCGCCGGGCGCGATGATCCAACGCGCGTTGGCCTCGCGTCCGGTCTCGATGTGGGTCTCAAAGTGGATCGCACCACGCCCCCACATCTCAACGGTGGAAAACACCGGGAGTGCGCGCCAGATCCAATCGGCAGTGGGTGTGTTGATAAGCTTCGCCACGAGCGATTGGGCGCCCGCGCTGATCTGGACAAACCGCTGATCGCGCGAAGAATGGTGGGTCTCGGCCCCGGTTGGCTGCGGCGGGCTGTTGGGGGGCGCCGGAGTGCGGCGCGCGCGCGTCGGCATCGGTTCAGCGCCTCCCGCGGGGCTATGGGTCCACGCTTCATGGGCCACGACGGGCCGCCCGCGCCGCGCATGAACGGCCGATCGGGCACTCGGTCCCGTGGCGCATCAGGCCGGTGGCGGGCCGAACACCACCACCGCGTTCAGGCCGCCGAACGCAAACGAGTTCGACATCGTATAGTTGACCTCCATGTCGCGTCCCACGTTGGGTACGTAATCGAGATCACAATCGGGATCGGGCTCATCAAGGCCAATCGTTGGCGGCACCCAGTTTTCCTGCATGGCCCTGATGCAGGCCACCGCCTCAACCCCGCCGCCAGCGCCCAGCAAGTGACCGGTCATTGACTTCGTCGACGAGATCGCAAGCTTGTGGGCGTGCTCGGCGAACACTTCCTTGATGGCGTTCGTTTCGTTTTTGTCGTTGATCGCAGTCGCGGTGCCGTGCGCGTTCAGATAATCGATCTGCTGCGGCTCAAGGGCAGCATCGGCCAGCGCCAGGCGCATCGCTTCCGTCGGCCCCTCTATGCCCGGGTTCACCATGTCCTTGGCATCCGACGTCATGCCAAAGCCCTTCACCTCGCAAAGAATGGTCGCGCCGCGCGCACGGGCGTGCTCAAGGCTCTCCATTACGAGCAGGCCCGCACCCTCGCCGAGCACCGTGCCATTGCGCTTGGCGGCGAACGGGAAGCAGCCCTCCGGCGACAGCACGCGCAACGCTTGCCACGCTTTCATGGTGCCGTAGTTGATGACCGATTCAGAAGCACCCGCGATGCCCACATCGACAACCCCGTTGCGGATGTAGTCGAGCACGATGCCGAACGCGTGGGCCGCCGTTGAACAGGCTGAGCACGTCGCGAAGGTCGGACCCTTAATGCCGAATTCGATGCCCACATGCGCGCTTGCTGATGAGCCGATGATACGCAGCAGCGTCAGCGGGTGCGTGGCGCGTTTGTTGTGGATGAAAAGATCGCGGTAGGCGGTCTCATAGGTAACAAGGCCACCGGCGCCTGACCCGATGATGGAGGCGGCGCGGTAGGGATGGTCAAAGGGGATCGGCAGCCCGGCCTGTTTCACCGCTTCCATGGCAGCAGCGCCCGCGAACCAGGAGTAGCGGTCAGCGAGGGGGATGATCTTGTCGCGCTTGTAGTCAGCGAGATCGCGGCGCGGTTGGAACTCCTTCACCTGCGCAGCGATCGTGATGTAGAGGTCCTCAAGCGGAAAACCGGTGACCGGGGCAACGCCCGATCGGCCTTCCTGAAGCGCCGCCCAGTAGTCAGCGACCGAGTTGCCGATGGGAGTAACCGCACCCATGCCGGTCACCACGACCCGTTTGGCATCGCCCGTCTGGGCCATGGCTTACGCCTTTCTTGTTGCGCTTTTTAAGAAGCGAGTGGCGCATGATGGGCCGCCAATGCGAACCGCACAGCGCGCCCGACGAGCTTTGCTGTCCATCGAACAGCCGCCTCGCGGCCGTCTGCGCCAGGCTCAAAGCCCGCGACGCCTTAAGAGGCGCTGGCCGCCGGGGCTGGATCAGCGTTGACGAGTTCGCGCACCTTTTCGACCACGGAGCCCACCGTTTTGAAGTCTTCAACGTCGGCATCTTCGTTGGCGTTATAGGGGATTTGAATACCGAACTGGTCCTCGATGTCGAAGACGATCATGGCCAGATCGAGCGACTCGATATTCAGCTCCGCGAGCTCGGTATCCATACCGATATCGTCGCGCGGCTCTTTCATATGCTTTTTCAGAATATCGACGATTTTGGTCGCTGTATCGTCCATGTGTGATCTCCCACCGAGCGCACGCGCGTGGTTGGCATTCGTGTTGCCGTGCAAACGCTCTCAATTGATGAGGGTTTGCAGCTTTCGCGGCGCGATCCGCATCCTGTCCAGTTGAGCCTCACTTAGCCCTATTCCAGGGTCAAGTCCAGGCGACGTTGTGGGGCCAACACCCTGAGGATGCTGCCCTTCGATGTGGCTGAGCAAGTTTCATGCCGGGGATCGGTCCCCTGCACCAAAGAGGTTCGCGCCGCGCCCTGTGCCGCGCGCATCAACCGCGCTTTGCCGGTATTTGCGTCACCTGCAAGTTTCGTCCAAGCTGGCTCATCACAATGATAATAGCCCCACGGCGGCAGCGCTAGCCCAGGGAAACGCGTCAGCAAAGCTGACAAAGCGTAGCATCCCAGCGCGGTTCAGGCGTCGCACTAACGGATGAGGGCGAGGGAGGACGGCTTACCAATGAGTGCCAATGGGAGTTCGCCGCACGAAGCGGCCGTACCGGGCCAGGGTGACGCAAACGCGCCCACCCCGCTCTACATCCAACACTACCCGCAAGGTATCGCCTGGGACCAGCCATTCCAGCCAGCGCCGCTCAACGAGATGTTCGACCGCGCCGTCGCGCAGAACGGTCCGCGCCCTTGCGTCCACTTCCTCGGCAAGATCACCACCTACGACGAGATCGGCGCGATGGTCGATCAAGCGGCGGCCGGCTTGCAAGCGCAAGGCCTTGGCAAGGGCTCCAAAGTGGGCCTGCTGCTGCCCAACTGCGCCACCTACATCGTTTACTACTACGCGACGCTCAAGATCGGCGCGACGGTTGTCAACTATAACCCCCTTTATACGGTCGAAGAGCTGACCTTCCAGGTGAAGGACAGCGAGACCACCCACATGGTGACGCTGGACCTGAAGGCGCTCTTTGAAAAGGTGGAAGCGCTGCTTGCTGACGGCACGCTGCAAACCGGGATCATCGCGAATTTTCAGACACTGCTGCCAAGCGTGAAGAAGGTGCTGTTCCGCCTCTTCAAGGGCAAGGAACTGGCGCAACCGGCCGCATCTTCGGTCGCGAGCAAGCTTGTGATGGATAAGGACTTGCGCGCCAACGGCGGTGCTTTCACGCCGGCATCCATCGATCCGCTGAACGATCTTGCTGTGCTGCAATACACGGGCGGCACCACGGGTACGCCCAAGGGGGCGATGCTCACCCACGCCAACCTCGATATCAACGTCAAACAGGTTCTCACCTGGGCGCCGATCCTTGAGCCCGGCCAGGAACGCATGTTGGGCGTGCTGCCGTTCTTCCATGTTTTCGCGATGACGGGCGTCATGAACGTGGGGCTGGCGCTGGGCTGTGAGCTGGTGCTGATGCCGCGCTTTGTGCTCGCCGATGCGATGAAACTGATCACGCAGACGAAGCCAACGATCATGCCGGCGGTGCCCACCATCTTTAGCGCGATGCTGAACGACCCCAAGCTCAAGACCTACGATCTGACCTCGCTGAAGCTTTGCCTGTCGGGCGGCGCGCCTTTGCCGCTTGAGGTGAAGCGCGAGTTCGAGCGCGTCACATCCTGCTCGATCATCGAAGCCTATGGCCTTTCGGAGACGTCGCCGGGCGCCACCATCACCCCGCTCGACGGGCGCGCCAAAGAAGGTTCGATTGGCTTGCCGATCCCTGGCACCCTCGTCTCACTGCGCGATCTTGAGAACATCGAGCAGGAAGTGCCTCAAGGTGAAAAAGGCGAGATCTGCATCAAAGGTCCGCAGGTGATGCGCGGCTATTGGAACCGCCCGCAAGAGACCGCCAACACATTCGTGGGCGACTATCTGCGCACCGGCGATGTCGGCATCATGGATGAGGAAGGCTTCATCTTCATCGTCGATCGCATCAAAGACTTGATCTTGTGTTCAGGCTACAACGTCTATCCTCGCCGCATTGAGGAGGCGATTTACCAGCACAGCGATGTGGAAGAGGTGACGGTGATCGGCATCAAGGACGAGTACCGAGGCGAAGCGCCCAAGGCCTTCATCAAACTGAAACCCGGTAGCAGCGTCGATGCTGCCGCCATCATGGCCCATCTGGAGCCGAAACTTTCCAAGATCGAACTGCCGTCCGCGATCGAGTTCCGCGATGAATTGCCCAAGACCATGATCGGCAAATTGTCGAAAAAGGAATTGGTCCAGGAAGAGAACGACAAGGCTTGAATGAGGCCTGATGATAAGGCGCGGCGGCCTCACGAGCGGCCACAGCACGCGGATGTTTAGACGTACATGACAGATGACGAAGCTTCGGGGGCGCCAGCGCACGGTTGGATCGCGCGCACGCACGCGGATGCAGACGCGCGCACGCCGTCACAGGAAGCCGAACGCGTTTACACGATCAGCGAGATTGCCGATGCGTTCGACCTGACGCCCCGCGCGGTCAGGTTTTACGAATCCAAAGGCTTGATCCAGCCCGACCGCGAAGGCCAGAACCGGCTCTACAGTTACCGCCAGCGCAGCCGTATCGCGATCATCCTTCGCGGCAAAAACCTCGGCTTCACGCTTGAGGACATCGCGGAATATCTGCAGCTTTACGATGCCGATCCCGCGCAGATCACGCAGACGCGGCACCTGAAGGCGAAGGTGGGCGCGCTGCGGCAAGATCTGGAACGCAAGCGGGCGGACCTCGATCGCACGCTCGCCGAGCTGCACGACATTGATGAAGCCTGCGACGCCCATTTGCGAGCGCATGGGGGCGATGACGAGGATGGCCGCGGCAGCGCGTGAACGCGTCTTGGAGCAACGGCGGGGGGTACGAACCACGGCTTCAAACGTTCAACCCTCGCCTGCGCACGGCTTTGCTTGGGCCGACCTCCGGTGATCCGTCAAGCGCCCGATGATCCGGCCGCACGCGGGACATGGGGTGCCGCATCGACGCGCAGAAGCCCGCTGAGGCGAGGGTCCGGCATCACCTCGACCTCTTGGTGCGTCACGTCAAAGCCCGACCGCTCGTAAAAAGCCAGCGCGCGCGGATGATCGAATGTGCAGGTGTGAAGGAACAGTCTGTCGATCGCTGGGGTGAGACCAAAGGCACGCGCGATGCCCGCGTTCATGAGATGGCGCGCTGCGGTGCTGGCCACCGCCTCCGGCGTGACACCAAAATAAGCCACCTCACAGGTTGGCCCCTGGCGATCTAACTCAAGCAGGCCTTGGGCGGCATCAAGCCCAGCCTCAGCACCGGCGCGCTTGAGCACGAGGAATACCCGCTCCGGCGCTGCCAACACTGCGGTGAGCGCATCATCGCTGAGCGTGAGCCGACTGCACCAAAGCCAGTCTTCGCCGATCCGCTTGAAGAGCGCGCGATACGCTTCGGCCTCAAGCCGCGTCTCGCGCACATCCCAGTTCGCAGCGTCGGGGATCGGCCGTGCCGGCGCCGCATGACGCATCTCAAGATACGTCACCATGGTGGCCAGATGCCCGGGCGGCAAACGATAAAGCCCGGACGCCAGCGTTGTTCCGGCCGGATCTTGTGTCACGCCTTCAACGCCGGTTCGGCCGTCACCGTCACTGCCACCACCATCACCACTTCACGCGGCCCTTCCCGACACCAGCCTCACGGCGCAGCCCGGTCGCCAGCGCCAGCTTTCGCACCCTCGAGGATCGCTGCGACCCCCATGCCGCCAGCGGTGCAAACCGAAATCAGCCCGCGGGCGCCGGCGTCCTCACTCAGCAACTTGCCAAGCTTCCCCATGATGCGCGCACCCGTCGCCGCAAAGGGATGACCGAAGGCGAGCGACGACCCCTTCACATTCATCTTCGCCCGATCGATGGCGCCCATCGGCGTTGTGCGTTCCAGATAGGTCTCGTTGTAGGTGGGATCTTCCCAGGCGCGCAGCGTCGCCAACACCTGCGCGGCAAACGCCTCGTGGATCTCGTAATAGTCGAAGTCCTGAAGGGCGAGGCCAGCGCGTTGCAGCATCTTTGAAACGGCGAGCGTCGGGGCCATCAGCAGGCCTTCACCGGCGACGAAATTGTTGGCCGCGGACTGGTAGTGCGTCAGGTACGCCTGAATAGGCAGACCGCGTGCCTTGGCCCAGGCTTCGGAGGCGAGCAGCACACCTGCTGCTCCATCGGTGAGCGGCGTTGAATTGGCCGCCGTCAGCGTCCCGCGTTCGGAGCGCTCGAAGGCCGGGCGCAGCTGGCCCATCTTCTCCATCGATGCGTCCTCGCGGATGTTGTTGTCCTTGAAGACGCCGGCGCATGGCACCACGAGGCTATCCATATAGCCTTCGTTGTAGGCTGCATTCGCCTTCATATGGCTTTCGAGCGCAAGCGCGTCCTGCTCTTCGCGCGCGATGCCCCAGTGCTGCGCCATCAACTCGCAGTGCTGCCCCATCGCGAGGCCCGTCCGCGGTTCCCCCGTCGAGGGCGGCACGGGTGCCAGGTCGCGGGCCCCAAGACCTTTGAAAGCCTTGAGCTTGTCCATCGTGCCCTTGCGCTGGGACGCCTTCGTCAACCGCTCCGCCAGCCGCGGCGTTACCGTGATCGGCGGGTCCGAGGTGGTGTCCGACCCCGTTGCGATGCCGCACTCGATCTGCCCGCAGGCGATCTTCGCGCCGATGCCCATGGCTGCCTGCAAGCTCGTCCCGCACGCCTGCATCATCGTCACGCCCGGCGTCGACATCGCCAGGTTCGAGCCGATCACCGCCTCGCGCGCGAGGTTCCAGTCCTTCGAATGCGTGACGACGGCGCCGCCGGTCACCTCATCGATGTGCTGGCCACCCAGGTCAAACCGGTCGACAAGACCGTTCAACGTCGCGGTCATCATGTCGAGGTTGGAGAGATCGGCGTAGAGCGTGTTGGAGCGGCAAAAGGGAATGCGAACGCCTCCGATCACGGCGACACGGCGCAGGGTCTCGGTCATCGAATACCTCGTTCTTGAGCTGGCGCTTTGGCGTTTCGAAAGGGCGCAGGCGCGGCTCGTCAGATGGGTTCAGATGGGGTCAGATGTGGCGCGTCACTCAGCGGCCTGCGGCATGGTCTGCGTAGACGCTTTCCCCGCATCGCTGGCATCCTGGCTTGTCCGGGCATAGTGCAACGGCCCGCCGCGGAAAGGCGCGAACCCGGTCCCGAAGATAACACCGGCGTCGACCAGATCGGCGTTCGCGACAACGCCTTCGCTAAGCACCTTCTCGCACTCTTCGATCAGCGGTTTGACCAGCTCTTTGCCGAGCGCTGCAAGCTGTGATGCCTCGAAGTCCCGGTCAGCCTTGACCGGCTTGCCGTCCTTCCAGCGGTAGAAGCCCTCGCCCGTCTTCTTGCCGAGCTTTCCGCCCGCCACCAGGTCAGCGAGCCGGCTGCCGTCGGCCTTGTTGCCGAGGATGTCGCCCACGTGCGCGCAGACATCGAGGCCCACCGTATCGGCAAGTTCGATCGGCCCCATCGGCATGCCGAACTCCTGCGCTGCCGCATCGATTTTGCCCATGGGCGTGCCCTGCTGCACGCGTTCCATCGCCGCCATCATGTAGGGCGCCAGGACCCGGTTCACCAAGAATCCCGGGGAGGACTTCACGATCAGGGGGAACTTCGAAATGGCGGTGACGAACGCGCAGCCCTTGTCGACTTCGCCCTGGCGGCTCGCCTCGCCTTTGATGACTTCAACCAGCGGCATCTGGGCCACCGGATTGAAGAAGTGAATGCCGATCAAGCGGCCGGGATCAGCCAGCGGCTTGGCGATCTCTTCGATCATGATCGACGAGGTGTTGGTCGCCATCACCGCGCCCGGCTTGAGCTTGGTCTCAAGGTCTCTGAACAGCGTCTGCTTGACCTCAAGCTTCTCAACGATCGCCTCGATCACGATATCCGCTCGAGCGATGTGCTCACCCTCGGGGTCGGCGATGAACCGCGCCCAAGCCGCATCGCGCTGTGGTTTAGCGCGAAACTTCCGCTCGATCGTTTTTTTCTGCGCCTTGATGCCTTTGCTGATCGCTTCGGCATTGAGGTCCTGCAGCGAAACTTCCATGCCCGAGGCGACGCACCAGCCCGCAATGTCGGCACCCATGGTGCCCGCGCCGATCACATGGGCACGCAGCGGCCGCCACGCGAGGTCCTTGGGTGCCTGCGCTTTGAGTTGCTCTGACAGGGCGAAGACGCGGCGAAGGTTACGCGACTGCTCGCTCACCATCAGCGGTGCAAACGCAAGGGGCTCCGCCTTCTTCATGGCGTCGAGGTCGCCGCCGTGCTTTTCGAACAGGTCGATCAGCGCGAACGGTGCGGGGTAGTGATCGCGGCGCACCTTGGCTTTGGTCTTGCTGCGCATCTGGTTGGCGATGAGCCCGCGCGCAGGCCACTGGCGCATGACGTTTTGAGCCGTACCGGCGGGTTTGGCGCGGCGCTTACGCAGCACGGCCTTGCGGGCGGCCCAGCGCAACGCCTGCGGGCTTGCGACCAGTTCGTCGATCAACCCCTGCCCTTTGGCAGCACGCGCGCGGATCATGCCACCGGTGAGCATGGCCTGCATCGCGTTGACGGGGCCCGCCTGGCGGATCGAGCGCGCGGTGCCGTTGAACCCAGGGAAAATGCCAAGTTTGACTTCCGGGAAGCCCACGCGTGTCTCGTCAGAACGCGTGGCGATCCGCCAGTGACAGGCTAAAGCGAGTTCCAGCCCGCCGCCCAGGCATAAGCCGTCAAAGGCGACCACCACGGGCACTTTCAATGTTTCGATCCGGTCGAGCAGCCCGAGCACATGTTCAAGACTCTCGGTGACTTCCGCCTCAGTTTTGAACGCCTCAAACTCGCGAACATCAGCGCCAAGGATGAAGTTTTTGGCCTTGCCAGACATGAACACGAGCCCGCGCAGCGCGCTATCGGTCTGCGCGGTTTCCACCGCCTCGATGATTTGCCCCAACTCTTCGAGCACCCGACGGCTGAGCGTGTTGGCGCTCTCACCCTCGCGGTCGATCACCGCCCAGGCGATGCCTTCCATGTCGACGGTGAGCGACCAGTCCTTGAGGCTTGCTGCGATCTCTTTCAACGGTGCTGTCATCACTCTCTCCCGCATCTCGCCCCTGTCAGGATGGGCTGCGCGTTTACTCGGCGGCCGTCGCCTGGGGCATCATCGCGCGCGCGTTATGCCCTGGCGTCACGTAGTTCGGTTTCACTTCGGCCGGGTCGAAATGGTCGACCGCGATCACCCGTGCAACGAGCGCTTCGGTCTCTTTGAGCAGTTCGGCTTCCTGCGCGCTCAGCACGCCTTTCTCGCGTGCGTCCTCGAACCAGTCTTTGCCGTGGAAGCGCTGGATCTCACCTTTGCGGATCGCGCGCTCCAGCTTCTTCTCCGCGTCTTCAGCCGCGATGACCTTCGCCAGCGTGACCTCAAGCAGCCCCGTCGGATCGTTCTCATCGTGGCTCACGTACATCTCACGCGTCAGCCGATCGCGCACGTCACCAGGCTCCAGGACGGCGCGGCTTATCGTTGAGCCCAACCGGTCGGAAGCGGGGCGATAAGGCTGTCCGAGCGGGAACACACACCAACGCATCAGGACGCGCGCGGGCATGATGGGGAAGTTGTCGATGGTGCCGCGCAGCGCCTGCTGGAACTTGAAGAGCGCATTTTGCGCGGCAAACTGCACGATCGGCGCATCCGCCTGCGGGCGACCATCGTCTTCAAACCGCTTCAACGCGCATGACAGCAAGTAGAGCTCCGACAACGCATCTGCCATGCGGCCGGTGAGCTTCTGTTTGATCTTCAGCCCCCCGCCCAACAACGCCACGGTGAGATCGGCGACCAGCGCGAAGTTCCGGCTTGAGCGCCAGAGCTGGCGGTAGGTCTCCGCGTTGACGCCTGCGTTCTCCGGTACGGGGGCGAAGAGACCGCCCGTCAGGTTATGGAAGAGCGCGCCGAAGACGTTCGAGACCGACCAACTTACGTGGGACAGGAAGGCGGTTTCGAACGCCTTGAAGCCACGCCTGCGATCTTCGTCCTGTGCAGCCTGCACTTCCTTGTAGAGATACGGGTGAGACCGCAGCGCGCCTTGCGAGAACGTGATCAGCGAGCGCGTCAGGATGTTGGCGCCCTCCACCGTGATCCCCACCGGTACCATCTGGTAGGCCGACTGCAGGTAGTTCGCCGGGCCATCGCAAATCGCGCGCCCGCCATGGATGTCAAAGGCGTCGTTGACCGATTGGCGCATGCGCTCGGTTGTCTGGTACTTCATCAGAGCTGAAATGACGGACGGTTTCTCGCCCTGGCTCACCATCGCTGATGTGACGGCGCGGGCAGCCTCGTTCACGTAAGCTGTCTCGACGAGCCTCGCCATCGGCTCTTCGATGCCTTCCATGCGCGCCACGGGAAAGCCGAACTGCTTGCGCACGCGCCCGTAGGCCGACGTGAAACGCAACATCGCTTTGGCGCCGGCGGCTGACGATGAGGGCAGCGAGATCGCGCGGCCCGCCGACAGGCACTCCATCAGCATGCGCCACCCGGCACCCGCCATCTTCTGACCGCCGATCAGCCAGTCCATGGGTATGAAAACATCTCGACCCCAGTTGGGGCCGTTCGGGAAGGCAGCCCCGCTTGGCAAGTGACGTCGCCCGATGTGGACGCCCTCGTAGTTGGCCGGGATCAGCGCCAGCGTGATGCCAAGCCCGTCGTTGGCATCGCGCGCGTCGCCCTTGATTTCAGGCAGCAGGTGATCGGGGTCAAAGAGCTGAAACGCCAAACCCACCAACGTCGCCTTGGGCCCAAGCGTGATGTACCGCTTCTCCCAGGAGAGCTCGATCCCGAGCACTTCCTTGCCCTCGAACATGCCCTTCTTGACGATGCCGATGTCGCGCATGGTCGCCGCGTCTGAACCCGATGTGGGCCCCGTCAGTGAGAAACACGGCACCTCTTCGCCTTTGGCGAGCCGCGGCAGGTAATAGTCCTTCTGGTGATCGGTACCGTACTTCTCGATGAGTTCGCCCGGGCCTAAGCTGTTGGGCACCATCACGATCGTTGAGACGTCGGGGCTGCGTGAAGCGATCTTGCCCAGGATGAGCGACTGCGCCTGCGCGGAGAAGCCGAGCCCCCCGTGCTCCTTGGAAATCAGCATGCCCAGGAAGCCATGCTTCTTGACGAACGCCCAGATCTCGTCGGGCACTTCCTTTTCTTCAAACCGCACATGCCAATCATCGATCATGGCGCAGAGGTCTTCGGTTGGGCCGTCGAGGAAGGCGCGTTCCTCCTGCGTCAGGACAATGGGAGGGACGGCGCGCAGTTGCTGCCAATCTGGGCGGCCTGAGAACAATTCAGCGTCGAAACCGATCGTGCCGGCATCAAGCGCCTGCTGCTCCGTGGCCGATACCTTGGGCAAAACCGCACGCACCATGGAGAAGGCCGGGCGCACAACCAGGGCTGACCGGATCGGCGGGATCGACAGCAGCGCCACGATGCCGACCAGAGCCCAGGCGATCCAACCGCCGATGCCAGGCGACGGCCATACGAACGCGCCGCTCAAGACGCCCGCTTGCACCGCGCCCACGCTGGCTGCCGCTGCGAGCGCCCACGCCCACAACGGCGCACGATGCATGGCGAGCGCAGTGATCGCACCTACAAGCACGATGATGAAGAGGGCCGTTGCCATGGGAGATCCTCCTTGCGCGCCGTGGCCTTACCGCAAGCCCGCGCGTCGATTGATGTAATGGCGAGCCGCCAAACGCGGACCATCGATGATGCGCCGTGGACCGTCGCACAGACGCCGACGCCCGAGGGGCCCTCGCATGCAACGCAATATCAAAGGTCTTTCGCCGCAGATCAAATGCTTCGCGATCACGCTTTCAAGACGAGGTATGCGGGTGGTGGGCTCAAGTTCCACGAAGCCCGTCCCTTAGCCCACCTCATCCTTAAGCCCTTACGCCACAGGTGACGTTAACGTCAACTTGACGAACCCGTACGCTGGCAGGTTTCTGCTGCAAGTCCGACGGGCCTCGCACGTTGCCTGAGCGCACAAGCGCCGTCCAACCGCCCTTACCGTCCTCCATCAACGATGACCAGCAGGACCACCCATGGCTGATGAACCGGTTGCCGCCCAAAACGGTCCCTTCACCGTCGATCTGGAAGAAGGCAAGGCCTACTTCTTTTGCACGTGCGGTTTGTCGCAGCGGCAGCCGTTCTGCGACGGCAGTCATGCGCCGACCGGCCTGCAGCCGATGCGCTTCGTCGCGGAGGCGACAGGACCGGCCATGCTGTGCGGATGCAAGCAGACGGATGAAGCGCCCTTCTGCGATGGCTCGCACCTGATGCTTTGAGTTGATGCCGCCCATGGATGGCCACAGCTTCAGCCATGCGCTCGTGCGCGCGCCCGCCGCAAGCTGCGTCGAGGGTTTGCGCGCGCACGACACCGGCATCCCAGACCTGCAGCGCTTCCGCGTCGACCACGCGTCTTATTTGGGGACGCTACGGGCCACCGGAGCCGAAGTGACGCTGCTTCCCAGCGCCGAAGCCTTTCCCGACAGCGTGTTCGTCGAAGATGTGGCGCTGTGTTTGCCGACCTGCGCCCTCGTCCTTATGCCGGGTGCTGAAAGCCGTATTGGCGAGCGCGATCTCATCATCGATCCCTTGCGTGCGCATTTCGAAGACGTCGTTGATTTGGCCGATGGCTTACCTGCCGCCGCCAGCATCGAGGGTGGTGACATTCTCACGATGCCTGACATGATTTTCATCGGTCGCTCCGCGCGGACGAATGCCGATGGGATCAAGACGCTGGGCACCGCGCTCACCGCACGTGGCTACGCGTGGCGCGCCGTTGAGACGCCGCGCGATGTGTTGCATCTCAAAACCGATTGCGCGCTCCTGGATGCTGAAACGGTGCTCGCCACGCCGCGCTTGGCCGCCACCGGGTGCTTCGCGTCCTACCGCGTTTTGTTGACGCCTGAGGGCGAAGAAGCGGCTGCCAATTGCGTGCGCTTCAACTCGATCGTGATCGCGCCGGACGGCTTCCCGCGCACCCACGATCTGTTGGCCGATGCGGGCTACGCGGTGGTCGCCGTCAGCAACGCGCAAGCCGCCAAACTGGACGGCGGCATGTCGTGCCTTTCGCTCCGGTTCACCCCGCACCGCCCTTAACTACACGGTGCGGTCACGGGCCCCGACGGCCAAGGGATGTGGCATCGTGCCGGCCAGAAAAGCCAGCATCAGCGCGGCTGCTCGTCCCCCACAACGGCACGCCGATCAGCCCGCCCAAAGGATCGACCATGTCCCACATCCGCACGCCCGGTTCACCGCGAGAAGCGACCCTACGCCCCAACGGTTCGGGCAACGACAACGCATCCCAATCGCCCGTCCTGCGCCCGCTCGGTCAGGACGGCGACACACCACCGCCAACGCCTGACAGCCCCCCAGCGGCCGGCACGTCGCAGTTCGGCCCCGGCCGACGTCCGGACGGTCAACAGACGTCCTCGGTGATCGATGCGTGGCTCGTGATCCGTGGCGATCTTGAAAGCGATGGTGAGGTTCGCGTGGACGGCAAGGTCTTCGGCGACATCACCTGCGCGCAACTGACGATCGGCGAGAAGGCCATCGTCACCGGCAATGTGGCTGCACAGAACGTGATCGTGCGCGGCAAGCTCAGCGGTACGATCCGCGCGCACATGGTCTCGCTTATGGCGGGTGCGGACGTCGAGAGCGACGTCTTCTACAAGTTGCTCTCGATCGATCAGGGTTCCCACTTCGAGGGGCATTCGAAGGCGCTGCCCGATCCGTTGAGCGCGGATGCTGATACGCTGGTGGAAGATCTGCGCACCAAGGCTGCGGCCATGCGCGCTTCGCTCAGCGGTGAGGCGGACGACGAGGCAGCGCGGACCCTCGCGGGGTAAGCGTTCCGCGACCGCTTGCACCGCCGCCCTTAAGAACGCACAGGCCCTGGGACGCGGGCTGGGACCGGGTAGCCATCCCAGCCGCGCACCGTGCGCATCGCCAGATTGGAATGCACCCGCGAGACGTGCGGCAGCTTGGTTAAGCGCTCGCGGTGAATGCGCTCAAAGTCGTTCACATCGAGGGCAACCACGCGCAGCAGATAGTCCGTGCCGCCAGCCATCAGGTGGCATTCGAGGATCTCTTCAACACGCCCCACCGCGCGCTCGAACGCCATCAGCGCTGCATCGCTTTGCGCGTTGAGCTCCACCTCCACAAAGAACTCGATCTGAAAGCCGAGCCGGCGCCGGTCGAGCCGCGCACCGTAGCCGGTGATGTAACCGTGATCCTCAAGCAGCCGCACGCGACGGTGGCAGGCTGATGCAGATAGGCCGGCCGCCTCGCCAAGTTCCGCCATCGATTGGCGGCAATCGCGTTGCAGCGCCATGATGATCCTGCGGTCGATTGCGTCAATCTCAGCCATCTCTGCAAAAATTTCAGCGTTTTTTCGAACGATCTTGCACAATCTGCCGCTGTGAACGGACGAATGCAAACGCATTCAGCGCGGTTGGGTGCAAAGTACCGCTATCACGTGGTGTGCGAGGCGCTCGCGGCAGAACGCCTGCGCGATCGCGTGACCCGCATCCCTGCCCCCCTTTGCCCGCTCAGATCCGGAGGCCCAGCATGAAAATCGGCGTTCCTAAGGAAATCAAAGTGCGCGAGTACCGCGTCGGCCTGACGCCCGCTTCGGTGCGCGAACTCGTTGCCCACGGCCACGAGGTGACGGTGGAAACGGGCGCGGGTGACGGGATCGGCATGCGCGACAGCGATTATACGCGTGTTGGCGCGTCGATCGCCGACACCGCGGCCAAGGTCTTCGAGACCTGCGACATGATCGTCAAGGTGAAGGAGCCGCAGGCGAGCGAACGCAAGATGCTGCGCCAGGGTCAGGTGCTGTTCACCTACTTGCATTTGGCTCCCGACCCGGAGCAGACCGAAGACCTGCTCGCCTCCGGCGCGACCTGCATCGCCTATGAAACCGTGACCTCGCCAAGCGGCGGTCTTCCCCTGCTCGCACCGATGTCGGAAGTCGCCGGGCGCCTCTCGGTCCAGGCGGGCGCCTACTACCTTGAAAAGGCGCACGGCGGCCACGGGGTTCTGCTCGGCGGTGTCCCCGGCGTTGATCCGGCCAAAGTCGTGGTGCTCGGCGGCGGCATGGTCGGCACGAACGCCATCCACATCGCCCTCGGCATGGGTGCGGATGTGTGGTGCGTGGACCGTTCGGTGGATGCGCTGCGCCGGCTGTGGACCCAGTTTGATCGGCCGTTGAACACGACCTATTCGACCTACGAAGCGATCGAGAACCACTTGGCGACGGCAGACCTCGTCATCGGGGGCGTGTTGATCCCGGGGGCATCGGCGCCGAAACTCATCACGCGCGAACTCGTCAAGACCATGAAGCCCGGTTCGGTCATCGTCGACGTAGCGATCGACCAGGGGGGCTGCGCGGAAACATCGAAGCCGACCACGCATGATGACCCCGTATATACGGTCGACGATGTGATCCACTACTGCGTTGCCAACATGCCGGGCGCCGTGCCCAAAACGTCAACGCACGCGCTCAATAACGCCACGCTTCCCTTCACTTTGGCCCTTGCCGATAAGGGCTGGCAGCGCGCGCTCAAGGATGACATCCATCTGCGGGCCGGTCTCAACGTGTGGGACGGCAAGATCACCTGCGAGCCGGTTGCCGAAGCGCTGGGCAAGCCCTTCACGCCAGCCGAAGCCGCACTTTGATCATCGGGCGATTGATCGGGATCACCATAGGTGAGCCCAAAATCGACCAAAGATGATCAAATCTTAAAGTGCAGAGCAACTTTGGGCGCAAAGGCAATGCGTGCTTGTTTGAGCTCGTGCTTCGCACTTTGCGCCCGTTGCTCTGGCTGATTAGCGCGGCGCGCGAGCCTGACGCGCGGCGCGCGTTCGCTGTACGCGCGTTTGTCAAGGTGCCAGCGCCGCCCAGGCGAGGATCAGGGTGGCGCTGGCCACGACACCGGCTGCCATGTTGCGCCGCAGCGCGTAGAACAGGGCAACGCCCACCACCAACGCGACCACCCGCCCGCTGAAGGCCACTTCGCTCAAAGCACCCGACGGGAAGACCACAAGCCGCGTCACAAGCCCGGCGACCAGCGCGGTCGAGACGAGGCGCACCCACGCGAAAAGATCACCTTCGGGATCAAGACTGCGCCCCAGCAGCACGCCCGCCCATCGCCACGCCGTGGTGGCGACAAAGCCGCACAGCGCCAGCGTAATGTAGACGTCGAGCCCCGGCGGTAAACTCAAAAGCGCGCTCATCCGGATCGGTCCGCGCCCGGCCTTTGCAAATGGCGCGCCTTGCTGCGGGAATGCACGCCAAACGCGATCGTGCCGCCGATCAGCCCGGCAAGCAGCAGCTCAAAGCCCGGCACAACCATGAACGCCAACGGTCCGATCACGCCGCCCACGCCGATTGCCACCAGGTCCGCTTTAAGCGCCGGCTGCAAGAGCGCGAGCAGAAAGTAGATCGGCGTCACGAACAGTAAGGCGGCGGCCACGGGCGTCGGCACCGTGTCGGCGAGCAGGAAACCGATGATGGTTGCGCTCAGCACGCTGGTGGCGATCGCGCTGATGACGCCGGCGAAATACGGCATGCGCATCGGCGGCGCCAACCGCGGGAGCCAACGCATGCCCTCCACCCACGATGTGATCGCCAGGAAATGCATGGCGGCGAACGTGCGCCAGGTGGGCCCCTTCGGCCCGCATAGGTACGGCGTCAGCACCACGCTCATCGGCAACAGTCGGATGGCGGTCAGCGTGACGCTTAGCGCCAGCGCCGCGAGGCTCGCCCCTTGCGCGTATTGATCGACAAGCACGATTTGGCCCGGCAGCGCGAACACCGTGATGGCGATGAAAAGCGTTTGCGCGAGATCGAAGCCGCCGTTTTGGGCAAAGGCGCCGTAGCCCAGGGCCGAGCCGAACAGGGCGAGCGAGGGTGTGCGAAAGAGCGTGGCCAGGCCGGCGCGGTAGGCGTGGCCACGATGCGTGCCTTGCGCCCAGGCTGGCAAAGCCGGCTCCGGTGAAGATGGTGTCGCGTTTGGCGCCGGCGTTGATGGGGGTGTCGATGGCCGTGGTGGCGGCGGCGAGCCTGGAGATTGAGCCATGGGAGAGATCAGGTTCCGCCATGCCGGGCCATCTTAAAGGTCTATCCGCATCACGCCCCCCCCCCCTAATGCGCTCGCTGCACCAAGCCGTCATGCGTCCCGTCCTATGCGACGTTCGCACACGCCACCCTCGCGCGACAACCGCTGCAGGACGCATCCCCAAACACCAGCCAAGCAACACCGAAAAAACAACAAGGGCAGGCTGTGCCAACGCACCCCTGCCCTCATCTCACGAACGCTCAGCGCTGCACGCGCGTCAGGTGCTCTTCTTTTTCGGCACGCTCGGCACCGCGCCCTTGCGAGCGGCCGGCGTCGACGGCTTGGGCGCAGGCTCCGGGGTGTCAGGCCCCTCATCCTCGCTCGACGCCTTCGGCTTCGCCTTGCGTTTGGCGGCCGGGCTCGGCAGCGCCTTTTTCGCAGCCGCGCCGACCAGCGCTTTCGGCTTTGGCTTGGCGACTTCGGCCGGCAGATAATCGAAGTCGAGTTCAGCCGCAGCGCCCTCGCCTTTGACGATCACGCGGACGGTACCGCCCTTCTCCAATTGGCCGAACAGCAGCTCATCGGCGAGCGGCTTCTTGATCTTGTCCTGGATCACGCGGGCAAGCGGACGTGCACCAAACTTCTCATCGTAACCGCGCTCGGCAAGCCACTTGGACGCTTCGCGCGTCAGTTCGATCGTCACGCCGCGGTCGGCAAGCTGCGCTTCCAACTGGAAGACGAACTTCTCGACCACCTTCGCGATGATCTCCGGCGAGAGGCCGGCAAACGGGATGACCGCGTCAAGCCGGTTGCGGAACTCCGGCGTGAACAGCTTGTTGATCGCCTCGGTGTCCTCTTCCTCCCGCCGGGCCCGGTTAAAGCCCATCGGTGCGCGCGCCATGTCGGCGGCACCAGCGTTCGTCGTCATGATCAAGATGACGTTGCGGAAGTCGATTTGCTTGCCGTTGTGGTCGGTCAGTTTCCCGTGGTCCATCACCTGCAGCAGGATGTTGAACAGGTCCGGGTGCGCCTTCTCGATCTCGTCGAGCAGCAGCACGCTATGCGGGTGCTGGTCGATGCCATCGGTGAGCAAGCCGCCCTGGTCGAAGCCGACGTAGCCTGGAGGTGCACCGATCAGCCGCGAAACCGTGTGCTTTTCCATGTACTCCGACATGTCAAAACGCAGCAGCTCAACGCCCATGAGGCTTGCCAGCTGTTTGGCGACCTCCGTCTTGCCGACGCCCGTTGGGCCTGAGAACAGATAACAACCGATCGGCTTTTCAGGCTCACGCAGGCCTGCCCGCGACAGCTTAATCGCCGCCGACAGCGCGTCGATCGCATTGTTCTGGCCAAACACCAGTCGCTTCATGTCGCGCTCCAGCGACTGCAGCACCTGGGCATCGTCCTTCGTGATCGTTTTGGGCGGAATGCGCGCCATCGTCGCCACGGTCTCTTCGACCTCTTTGACGCCGATCTTCTTCTTGCGCTTGTTCTCGGGCACCAGCATTTGCGACGCGCCCGTCTCGTCGATCACGTCGATCGCCTTATCGGGCAGCTTGCGGTCGTTGATGTACTTCGCCGACAGCTCCACGGCCGCCTTCATCGCATCGTCGGAGTACTTGAGCTTGTGGAACTCCTCGTAATACGGCTTCAGGCCTTTCATGATCTCGATCGCGTCATCGATCGAAGGCTCTTTTACGTCGATCTTTTGGAAACGCCGGACCAGCGCGCGGTCCTTTTCGAAGTGCTGGCGATATTCCTTGTAGGTCGTCGACCCGATACAGCGCACCGAACCCGACTGCAGCGCCGGCTTCAGCAGGTTCGACGCGTCCATCGCGCCGCCTGACGTTGCGCCCGCGCCGATCACGGTGTGGATCTCATCGATGAACAGGATCGCGCCATCGTAAGCTTCGATCTCCTTCATCACAGCTTTCAGACGCTCTTCAAAATCGCCGCGGTAACGCGTGCCGGCGAGCAGCGTACCCATGTCCAGCGAGAAGATGGTCGCCGTCTTGAGCACCTCGGGCACATCGCCTTCGATGATCTTGCGCGCGAGGCCTTCCGCGATCGCGGTCTTGCCAACACCCGGGTCGCCCACGAACAGCGGGTTATTCTTGCCGCGCCGGCAGAGCACCTGGATCGTCCGCAGCACCTCGGCTTCACGACCGATCAACGGGTCGACTTTGCCGTCGCGCGCCTTCTTGTTGAGGTTGACGCAGTAGGTGTTGAGCGCATCGGCACCGCCCGACTTCTCTTCGCCGCCCTCGCTGCCGCTGTTTTCATCGTCAACACCGCGCACCGGCCGAGGCTCCGACATACCCGGCCGCTTCGCGATGCCGTGGCTCATGTACTGGACCGCATCGAAGCGCGTCATTTCCTGTTCTTGCAGGAAGAACGCGGCATGGCTCTCGCGCTCGGACAGCATCGCGACAAGCACGTTCGCACCGGTCACCTCTTCGCGACCCGACGTCTGCACGTGCACCACCGCACGGTGGATGACGCGCTGGAAACCGGTGGTCGGCGTCGCCTCGCTCGACCCCTTGACCACAAGCGCATCAAGCTCGTTATCGAGGTACTCGATCAGGTTTGCACGAACGGTATCGATGTTGACGTTACAGGCGCGCATGACAGCGGCCGCGTCGCGGTCTTCGGTTAACGCGAGCAACAGGTGTTCCAGCGTCGCGTACTCGTGCGAACGTTGGTTGGCGTGTTCCAGCGCCTGGTGGAGTGATTCTTCGAGGCTTCTTGAAAAAGCTGCCACTGGAGATCCTATTCCTTTTCCATGGTGCATTGCAGAGGATGCTGGTTCTGGCGGGCGAAGTCCATCACCTGGGCAACCTTCGTTTCAGCGATCTCGTAGGTGTAGACCCCACACACCCCAACGCCCTTGTGGTGGACATGGAGCATGATCCGCGTCGCCTCCTCCCGCGACTTGTTGAAGAAGTGCTCCAGAACGTGCACGACGAACTCCATCGGCGTGTAATCGTCATTCAAAAGCAGCACCTTGTAGAGTGACGGCTTCTTCGTTTTGGGGCGCGTCTTGGTGATGAGATCGGTGCGCCCATCACCATCACCGTCACCTTCGTCCTTGTCCGGCCCACCTTGGCCCGCCATCGTGATGTCGTTGACCCTCATCATCGCAGCGTCGTCATCCATCTTCGCAAACGTCGCGTGGGCCGCAGCTCCGCGCGGGCCCCATGCAAGCTTGTAACCAGTTTGGCGTGTTGGTTTCGTTCCACCCCGCCGGCTCACCTCATCGCCGTCGTTTATACGGCAGGTGACACCGTCACGCTTCCTAAAGATGGTTCTCGCAAGGTGAGACTTAAAGCCCCGTCAACCACGTATCATTTGCGGCCGACGGTGCGCCTGCCCATGTGCCGATGCCTTGCCGGCGCGGGGGGCTGTAAGCTTCCTGCCTCACACGCTGGCGTTGAGCCTAGCCATTCCATCGCGCGGGGGTCAACCAGGTGCACGTGCACGCGCGCTAGGCGCCGACCCAAGCAGACTGCCTTGCGAAACGGCATTAACGTGATCCTTACAGGGCCGCGCTAATATCGATCGAAATTGCAGCATCAGACTGCAAAGGCCGCCAGGAGCCTACGCCGTAAAGCTGCCCTAAAACGATGGTCTTCCAACCATCACGACGGGGTCGCTGAGCGGACGAAGGCCACAACAAAAAAACACTGTCGGCCACTCAGGGTTCAAGGCGAGCGCTTCTCAAATCCTCACCAAAAGAGGATACCGGGGCGCCAGGGTGATCTGGATAATGTTGGTATGGCACGCGTGCCGCGTATGGGCACGGTCGTGGTGCGATCACGCATGGCTACATGCGGGTTTGGCATCGTCGCGTAAAGCTCTGGTTGCCGGATTGGCGATCGGCGCGAGCGTTCTCACGATTTCATCGGTCCTGGCGCCTGATCAGGCGCATGCGGCGCGCTCAGCCGCCCTCGTGGTCGATGCGAACACGGGCAAAGTGCTCTACAGCCGGCAGGCTGATCAGCGGCGCTACCCCGCTTCCCTCACCAAAATGATGACGTTGTTCATCATCTTCGATGAACTCGAGGCCAAGCGCCTGACGCTCGGAACGCGCATGCGCGTTTCCGCTCGTGCCGCTGGCGTGCAGCCGTCCAAGCTCGGCCTGGTGGTTGGTCGCTCGATCACGGTACGCAACGCGATCAAGGCGCTGATCACCAAGTCAGCAAATGACGTTGCGATCACGGTGGCCGAGCATATCGCCGGGTCCGAACCCGCCTTCGCGCGGCGCATGACGGCACGCGCCCGCCAGCTTGGCATGTCCCGCACCACCTTCAAGAACGCGTCCGGACTGCCGCATCGCGGGCAGATCACCACCGCCTACGACATGGTGCGGCTTGGCCTGCAGTTGATGGACCAGCACGGCAAATACTACGGTTACTTCAAAACGCGCTCCTTCACCTACCGTGGTCGCACCTACCGCAACCACAACGCCCTGCTACGCAGCTTTCCCGGTACTGACGGCTTGAAGACGGGGTACACGCGCGCCTCGGGCTTCAACCTGGTGACGTCGACGCGACGTGGCCGCAAGCACCTGATCGGCGCTGTGTTCGGTGGCCGCTCGGGGAGGGCGCGCAACCGCACCATGCGGCGCTTGTTAACCCGCTATTTCGCGCGGGCTGCCACGAGGCGGACGCGGCCATCGTTCAAATCGGGGCAGTTCATCGCTGCTGCGACCAAGCTGCACGGCCAACCGATCCGCCGCGTTCAGCGCATTCGCCGCCCGGTCATCGCCGCCCGCGCACCCCAGCGCCCGCGTGTCCGCCAGCCTCAGAACTTGCGTCGACCGCTACCGCGCGCGTTTCCCAACGCTCCGCGCCAACCCGCCTTTGGCTTGCGCACCACCAAAGTGCGCACGCTCGCGGTGCGGCCACAGCCTATCCGCCAACAGCCCCCGCGTAGCGCAAACGCTGGCGCCGGCTCAGGCGCGGTCTTTGGCGACACGATTGCCGCGCTGCTCGCCCGCAAGAAGGCGCGCAGCCCCCTCCAGCCTGCGCGGGCGCAAGCCCCAGCCCCGCGGACGCCGGATGCACGCCCCGTCGCGCGCACCAAGGCTGATCTGCTGCCGCGGCCGCGGTACCAACGCCCGTCGGCAACCGCCATCAACCGGCTCGCGATGGCTCGGCCCCACGCGCGTGCAGGCCTGATGCAGCCCTTCGCACAACCCACCGTGCAGCCGCCTGCGCCCACCGGCACCGTGATCGCGGCAGCCCCGCCAACCGCGCAACCGGCTGCGCCGAAGGGCTACGCCGAATTGCGCCCGACGGCGCCGCCGACGCTTCGCCCCACCGGACGTGCACCGTCCACCTTCCAACAGCAGGTCGCGCAGCTGCGGACGCGCCGGCCTGCGCCGTTCGCGAAGCCCACCTACCGCTTGCGCGGGCCACAACTGCCGCAGCCGACGGCCGCGCCGCCGCCGCCGTCCCTGCGTGCCGATGGTTCGCATCACATCCAGGTCGGCGCTTATGCGACCGCACTTGAAGCGCAGACGCGGCTGGCGCAGGTGCGTGCGCTGACGCCGGATCTGATCAGCCAGCACCAGCCGTTGACGCAAGAAGTCCCGGGCCGGGCTTCCCCGCTCTACCGGGCTCGTTTCGCTGGCTTCGATGCGCGCAGTGCACGCTCAACCTGTGCGGCGCTCAAGGCGCGACGGGTGGAGTGTTTCGTCTCCGCGGCACGCTGAGCGTACCCAACGGGGCGAGCGACAGCTTGAGGCAACGTAAAAGACCCATCTCGAACCGGCCACCGACAAGAGCCGGACGGGATGGCCCTCAGCTCTCTGACCCTCATGTCCCCCGCCGCCAGCCGCCGCGTTAGGCCATAAACTCATAATCGGGATTCCGTTTTCCGACGAACACTGATTCAAGCGCTCCAACCGAGGAGGGCTTGAT
>JBCBJZ010000021.1:0-32370 GCA_038522635.1 Pseudomonadota bacterium
CACTCTAAGATTAGATCATCTTTGGGCGATATCGGGCTCACCTATGGTGATCCCGATCAATCGCCCGATGATCTAGCCTGCGCAGGCGCGGAGCATCGCTGCAAGGGCCTCGGCCGAACCCTTCAAGTGCAACTTCACAATGCGTGTTCGCCCCACCCTCATGATGGCCCAGTTGGAGCGGCGCAGCGCGCTGAAGGCTTTGCTGCCACGTTGCACTGTGAAGACGGGGCGCAGCACCTGGGGGGCCAGTTGCTCGGCGCGTGCTGAGAAGCGGAACCGCGTGCGGTCGATTTGCAGGACGATGGGGATCGGGCGTTGGCCTTGGCGCGCTTGAAGCCCGCTGCGTCCTGCGGCGAGGTCTACGTTGGGGCGCAGGCGCAGCGCACTTGTTCCCGCCTTGCACGTGACATCCAGCGCTGTGAGGCTGCCGCGACAGGTCCGGAACGTCGCATAACCACCACCGCCCGGCCGCGCTCCGCCATGCCAGAGGAAGCCATTGTGGCAACTGCCAAGCTGCTGCTTGTTGTCGATCGCGGTCAGGTTGAGCGCGGTTGACGGCGTGCCGGGCGCGGCGGCGTTACCTCCGCTGAACTTGGACGTTGCGACTTTGCGCGTCCAACTGGGTTTGTAGGTGCCTGCCTCAAAATGCCAGTAGCGCGTTTGATCCGGGCCGGTGCCGCGCAACACGCGGTGCGCGTTGACGGTGTTGCCCGTCACGATGGGGGCAAGCGCCGTGATACGGCCGATCAACTGCAGGCTGCGGTCGCTTTGGCGGCGTAGCACAAGGGTATCGCAACCGTGGGTGCAGATGGCCGGGTGGGTGAGCGGCAACAGCCATTCTGGCGCGCCGTCGGCGGGCACGTCGAGATCCACGCGTAAGGCGGTCATCGCCTTGAGGTAGCGGCGAAAGTTGTCGTTGACCTGGCTGCCGACAAAGGCGGCAAGGCCCGGCACTTGGTCCGCGCGCACCGACGTGGTGTTGTGCGCCGGTGCGGCCCACGCTGGGCTGAGAGGGGCCACGCTTCCCGTGAGCGCAGCAGCCGTCATGAACGCAGCAGCCATCGCGCCTGCTAAAGTGCGCGCGGGCTTCGCGCTGGTGCTTTTGCCGGTCGCCACGCCCCCTGAAAAGCGCGGCCCGCTCGCCGATGGGGCAAATGAAAACAAGATCGTCGAAATAAAATGAAATGCTCTTTTCAAGCCGTTTACACAGCCTCGCCGTATGGCTGCCCTCCACAAATCACGGCAGTTAAAGTTGGATAGCGTGCGTTCGGACGGCCTGAGCTGCAGCCGCTTTGGTTCGCAGGGTTATTTCGCAGGGTTATACCGAAGCCGAAGGCGCACCGACGACAGTCGATGCGCCAACTTGTTTGGTCACGTGAGGCGGCTCAGCTCGCCGGCAGGCCGTTGCCGTTGGTGAGCGTGCTGGCAGCGCTCTCAGGCGTCTTGATGCCCGCCGTCGGATCTTCGGCCCGGCGCGACTTACCTTCGAAGTAAGCCCCCTGCTCGATCGCCAGCGACTGATGGTAGA
This sequence comes from Pseudomonadota bacterium, assembly GCA_038522635.1. Lineage (GTDB taxonomy): Bacteria > Pseudomonadota > Alphaproteobacteria > Rhizobiales > Hyphomicrobiaceae > JBCBJZ01. The sequence goes on from JBCBJZ010000021.1 coordinate 1,529, forward strand.
TGTCGCCTTCGACGTGCGATGACGACTGCAGTGTGACCCGCATGCCACGGATTGAGCCCATCACGTGGCCGCGAACAACCACGTCATCCGCGACGACGCCACCGGTGATGCGCGCGCGCTCGCCGACAACGATGTGCGTGCAGTGCAGATCCCCTTGCACCTCACCATCGACTTGAACCTCGCCCTTGGAGACGAGGTTGCCCATGATCACCAAATCAGAGCCGATCACGGACGGCGCGGTCTTCTCGCCGGGGCGCATGCCGGTGGGGGCAGGGCGCGCCTGAATGGGCTGCGGAGCGGGCGGTTTCGGCGGAACACTTGCCATCGGTGCCGCCGCGGGAGCGGCCATCGGTACGTCCGGTGATCCCACGTCCTTCTCCGGTTTTTTGGTGAACATCTCAAACTCCCCTACAACTTCGAAGTGCTGTTCAGCACCTAACGATACGCGCGGCTGATCTGCGTACTGCGGCGGACAATTGACCGCGCTCAAGACCGCTTTCCCCATCGACTTCCGGGCTGTAGCAGAACGGCGCGGTGTGGTCATCGCGCAAATTTGCAACAGTTCATCGTCGATTGGCGGGACGCCCTGCTCCTGTGGATAAGCTCTAGCGAAGAATTTTGGTGGTTTGAAGAAGGCCTAGCGCGAAAGTCCTGTGGCGACGAGCGGCTTGTAAAAGCCGGGGGTGAGGCCCGCTTCGGCGCGCGCGCGGTCGTTGAAGGGCGGCTTGATGGCGCCGCGAAAGTGCGAGCGGACCAAGTGGTGGAACAGCGGCTCAGGCGCTTCACCTTGCTGCGCGCACAGATAGCGAAACCAGGTGGCGCCGAAAGCGACGTGGCGCTTTTCGTCGCGGTAGATGATTTCAAGCACGCCCGCTGAGGCTTCATCGCCAGCTGTCGTCAGGCTTTCGATCATGGCCGGGCTGACGTCGAGGCCGCGGGCTTCCAGCACGAGCGGCACCACCGCCATGCGGGCGAGCAAATCGTGGCCGGTCGCTTGCGCGGCCTGCCACAGGCCGTCATGGGCGGGCAGATCGCCGTAGGCACCGCCGAGTGCCACCAACCGACGGTTGAGGAGATCGAAGTGTTTGGCCTCTTCGAGGCCGACCTGCACCCAGTTGTCGAAGTACGCGGGCGGGAGGTTCGGCTCGAATGCGAAGCGGCCCACCATATCCCAGGTCATGTCGACCGCGTTGAGCTCGATGTGAGCCAAAGCGTGGAGCAGAGCTAAGCGACCCCGTTCGCCCTGCGTAGAGCGTTTGGGCATGTCGCGGGGCGCGCGCAATTCGGGCTTCAAGGGGCGCCCGGGACGGTCCGGCATCGCGGGCGAGGCCGAGCGCAGCCCGAGTGAAAGGCGACGCTTGAACCAGCCTTTGGCGATGGCCTTGGCGAGCGTGACTTTTTCATGCGGGTCAGACGCGCTGACGATGGCTGCTGAACCCGCCACCAGCGTCTCGGGTATCGCGGTCTCAACGAGCGAGGGGGGCTGGGCACGCTCGCCCTCAGGCAGCGCAGCGCGCGGCTCCAATGCATCGCCGCCTTGCGACTGGGTCACGTCGTGCGCGTGATCACCCCGTCTCACGCCGCCGCCCCGTCTCACGCCGCCGCTAACGCTTGTGCCGCCTCCAACACGGCTTCCGCATGGCCAGGCACTTTCACTTTGCGCCAGCTCTGCGCCACTTTGCCCTTGGCATCGATCAAGAAGGTGGAGCGTTCAACGCCCATGTACTTTTTGCCGTACATCGATTTTTCGACCCACACGCCGTAGGCCTCGGCTGCTTCTTTGTCCTCATCGGCTAACAAAAGAACGTCAAGGCCATGCTTGGCCTTGAACTTTTCATGTTTAGCAACCGAATCAGGTGAGATGCCAAGCACAAGGGTGTTCGCGGCTTTGAAGGCGGCCGCGTGCTCGGTGAAGGCGAGCGCCTCCTTTGTGCAGCCGGACGTGTCGTCCTTGGGGTAGAAGTAGACCACGACCTGTTGGCCCTTCAGCTTGGTCAGCGAGACCTGCGTGCCATCGTCGGCCGGTAGCTTGATGTTAGGAGCTTTTTTGCCATCTTCGACCATCGATCAGCCTTTCGCGTTGGGGGATAAGGGAGCGCGGGGGACGCGCGCGCGAAGCACGTCGCCTTTTGGGCAAACTTGCAGCGTAGGCCCGTTGATACTGGTGCGAACAGAGGCGTTCAAGCGCGTGATTCATAGCTGTTTGCCGCCGTGCTGCGCGGCGTGGCGATCGCGGGGCTTAAGCGTTCGTAACGCGCGCGCGATGTCGCTAGCAGCGCGGGTGTGGCGTGAGGTTGTGATCCGTTGCCTTGAAGAGGGCGGCGCTCTGCACCGTGATCGCAGCGGTTGGGCGCGCCCCTGACGTAACCTTGAACGACATGAACTAGGTTTTCGAACGTGGACAGGCCCGACGGCCAAAACGGTGGACAACGGTATGGCTCTGCCCTGCCGGAGGGGCGGCAGGCGGATCACCATCCGCAGGCCGGTCCGCCGCCGGTGACGCGCGAACCCGCGCCGTTGCCCGTGCCGCTGCCGCCAGCAGGTGTCCCAGCGACGCTGCCACGCGCACCGCGTAACCTTGCTACGTTGTCCCTCAACGGGCTGAAACGGGCGCGCCGCCCTTTCAGTTGGCTGTTGCGCTGTACCGCGCTTGTGCTCGTCTTGGGCGTGCTGGTGGCAGGCATGGGCTATTTCCGCTTGCAGCAGGGGCCGATCTCGGTCGGCTTCCTCGTAGCCCCGCTTGAGCGCGCGATGAACAAGGAACTCTCCGACCTGACGGTGCGGATCGAGGATGCGGTGGTCCAGGCCAGCACGCGAGGCGCGTTTGAGTTTCGCTTGCGCAACGTTCGCCTGTTCGACAACCAAGGCGACATCGTTGCGATCGCACCGCTTGCCTCGATCGAACTGAGCGGGCTTGCCTTGATGCGGGCGCGGTTGGCGCCATCACGCATCAACCTGATCGCGCCACGCATGGTTTTAGTGACGCGGCCCGACGGTTCGGTATCGCTGAGCTTCAGCGGAACGGCCGACGCCGCACCTGCGCAAGCGACGCCATCAGCGACCAAGCCCACACCGTCGGCGGCGGATCGGGGACGGATCGCCCGCTTCAGTGAATCGCGGGTTGCGAAACCTGAAACCGCCGAGACCCGCCCGCGCACCTCGTTGCCGCTGCTGCTGCGCCGTATCGATCTTGCCAAAACGATCGCCGATGCGGCGGCGCGGGCGCGTCAGCGCGTGGATGCCTCGTCGTTCCTGCGTTCGGTGGGCTTGCGCAATGCGGTGGTGATCTTTGAGCGCGGCCGAGAGCGTCAGGTGTGGCGTGCACCTGATATCGACGTGCGCCTGACCCACAAGGCAGCCGAGCGCACCAGCCAGGTGACGGCGGTGGCCCAGTTCCAAACCAAGGCCGGACCGTGGCAGGTCAAACTGCGCACCATCGACAGCGGCGAGACCAAGCGCGTTGCGCTGATGGGAGAAGTCGAGAACTTGCCGCCCGGTGAGTTGGCTGCTGCGCTGCCGCAATTCGCGATCCTCAAAGCGCTGCGCTTGCCGGTGAACGCGCGCAGCCGCGTGCAGTTGGCCAATGACGGTAAGGTGGTGAGCGGTGATTTCATGCTCAAGCTTGGCGCAGGCACGATCAATCTGCCGTTTCTGGCCGCCCGCCCGCTGCGCATCGATAGCGGTCAGCTCAACTTGCGCTACGTCAGTGCAACGCAATCGCTCGAGATCAAGCCTTCGATCTTGCGTTGGGGTGGATCGCACGTGCGTCTGGCCGGACGGGTGGTGCCGGCGCCCGCGCAGGATGGCGAAGAGGTCTGGCGCTTTGAGGTGCGCGCGCTCGATGGCGTGATGGCGGCCGACGCGTTCAACACAGCGCCCTTGCGGTTGGAGCGGCTGCGCTGGACGGGGTGGATCACGCCGGCGCGGGGCCGTGTCCAGATTGAGCAGCTCTACGTGAAAGCGGGGCCGGCCGAAATTGCCGTTGCGGCGGATATCGTTGACCTCGATACGGTGCCGCGCGCGCGGGTCGAGGGGCGCATCGGCCGTATGAGTGTCGATGCCTTTAAGGCGCTATGGCCGGCGGCCGTGCAGCCTGATGCGCGCGTATGGGCGGGCCACAACATCACCGCGGGCCAGGTCGATGGCGGGCACTTCAAGATCGAAGCCGATGGTCAGGTGGGTGCAAACGGTCAACCTGCCTATCCGCGTGTCAGCCTCACCCTGAAGGCGTCTGACCTGAAGATGCGCACCCTTCCCTCGCTGCCTGCTGCGCGGGTGCCGCGTGCGCTCGTCCAACTGACGAACGATCATTTCGAGATCACGATGCCGCGGGCTTTGATCAAGGCCGAAGGTCAGGCGGCGGACGCCGACGGCGTTGCCTTGCGCGCGATCACCTACCGCATACCGCTCGTCTGGGACCCGAACGCCAAGCCCGCAGCGACAGCCGTCAAATTCACGATGGACACCCCGCTCAAGGCGTTCCTCGACACGATGAGCGCGATGCCTGGAACACCGTTTGCCGGTAGGACGCTGCCATTCGATGCGATCAAAGGCCGGGTGCGCGGCGCTTTCACGGTGACCTTTCCGGTCGAACTCGCCTCCACGGCGCCGGTCTTGACGGGCAGCGCACGCGTCACCAAAGCCGCGTTCAACGTGCGTGGCGCGCCGCTCAAAATCAGCGCCGGCAGCATCGACGTTGCGGTCTCGGCCAAGGCTTTGACCGGGCGCGGCACCATGCTGATCAACGGGGTGCCCGCTAAGGCCGGCGTCCAGCGCCTGTTCAACGTGCCGCTTGGCCAGCAACCGCCGTTGCGCGTGACCATGAAGCTCGACAACGCGGACCGCGACGCGCTGGGCATCGACATCAACCATCTCGTCGATGGCGTGGTGCCCGTGGAACTGATCGTGAAGCCGCGCGCGCAGCCCCAACCGCCCTTGATCCAGGTGCGCGCCAATCTGACCACGGCCGCCCTCGCCATTCGCCCGCTCGCTTGGCTGAAACCGGCCGGTCAGCGCGCGGTGATGGCGTTCGATGTTGCGGGTGGGTCGGTCTATCCGATCGAATTGCAGAACTTCAAACTCGACGGTGAGCGTATCGGCATCGATGGCTGGATCGCGATCGATGACAAGCAGGTGGTTCGTGAGTTCGTCTTCCCCGAGTTCACGCTCGATGTGGTGAGCCGGCTCGAAGTGCAAGGCACGTTTGGCAAGGATGGCGTGTGGGACGTGAAGGCGAAGGGGGCGACCTTCGATGGACGCACGTTCTTCCGCTCGCTCTTCGCGCTCGACAGCAGCGTGTTCGATCGCTTCGCTTCCACGCAGAAAAAGCCGTCGGAAGGCGTATTGCTGCGCGCGACGATCGACAACCTCCTGGGCTTTGAGCAGACGAGCCTGCGCAATGTGGATGTGCGTGTCACACGGCGCAAAAGCCGCGTCACGAGCATCACGGCCTCGGGTGAATTCGAGAACCGGCGCCGGCTTGAGGTGAACCTGCGCACCGCGCGCAAGGGCAACCGCATCATCTTCGCCAACACCGCAGATGCCGGGCGCGCGTTCAAGTTGATCGGATTTTACAACAACGCGGTCGGTGGTCAGGCGAACTTGCGGGTGAACCTGGATGGCACGGGCGCGGTCGAGAAGACCGGGCTCCTGAAGGTGCGCAAATTCTTCATCCTGGGCGATCCGGTGGTTGCCGAAGTGCTCCAGAATGCCGATGAGCGTCGCCCGGCGATTGCGCGGGCACGGCGGCGGCGTGGGGAGGTCGTGCGCGAACGCTTCGATGTCACGCAAATGCGCGTGCCTTTCTTGCTGGGTTCGGGCCAGTTCGTGCTGCGCGATAGTTACTTGCGCGGGCCCGTCATCGGTGCGTCGGTGCGCGGGAAGGTGGACTTCCAGGCCAAGCGCATCGATCTGGGCGGGACCTATACCCCGTTGAGCGAGATCAATTCGGCGCTGTGCAACGTGCCGCTGTTTGGCCCGATCCTAACGGGGCCGCGCTGCGATGGCATCTTTGGTGTGACCTTCGCCGTGCAGGGCCCGCTCAATCAGCCGCAGGTGATCGTGAACCCGCTGTCGCTCGTCACGCCCGGCATCTTCCGTGGCCTGATGGAGATGTCACCGCAGAACCCGAGGGTCCGGGCGCGCCGCAAGCCGGGTGCGGCGGGCAAGTCACGGCGCAAACGCAAGACGCCGCAGGTGCGCTCGTCGCAAGAGCGCAAACCCCGCCCGCGCCGGTGGGCACCGCGGCAGGTCTACCAGGACAACGAGGTGCGCCGGACGCCGCAACTTTCCGATGGCTGGTCTGTGCAAACGGTACCGAAGCCCAAGCGCTAAAGGCGGTGCGCCTACTGCGTCGAAGCGAATTCAGCTTTCGGCTCACGTGCTTCAACCTGGTGCGGAAGATCTTGGCTTGGCCTCAAACCCGCTTCGGCCACCAATAGCCGTGGCGGGCTTTGTAGCGTGTCCAGGCATCCCCGAACTGGCGGGCGAAGCGACGCTCCTTGGCGAGCGGGCCGGCGGCGCAATAGGCCGTTAGAACCACGGCGACGAGCAGCTGGTCCGGCGTCCACACCGGTACGGTCCAGGTGGTCAGCGCGAAAGCCAGGTAGATCGGCTGGCGGATCAAACGGAACAGCCCGCGTGTCGGCATCGGGGGAAACGGTGGGCGGATGCCCCTGGCCAGGGAAGCCCATCCGAGCAGGCCGCTTTGCACTTCGGCGCCCGCGTCCCACGATGCTTTGATCAACAGCAGCCAACTGGCCGTGTAAAGCGCTGCGATGAGCCACAGCGCCCAACCTTGCGCTTCCCACCAGACGACGCCGCTTGGGGTCCAAAGCGCGAAGAGTGCCAGCAACTGGCATGCAGCGATGATGGCGTAGGTGGTTGTGGCGAGTGTTCCCGCCCGGTTGCGCGGTCCAAGACAAGCGAGCAACGCGCGCCCTTTCGACGTGAGCAGCGCGGAATGCACCACCGGAAACTGCGCCAGCAGCGCGATGTTGGCGAGCCAGGCCCAGGGCTGTGGGACGGTGCCGAAACTCTGCGTCATGCCGAACCACATGGCGATGATCATCGCGGCGACGGCGAGGGCGAAGATGACGTGGCAGACCGCACCCCATAGGCCCGCGATGACAAGATCGGCGATCACGTCGCCCCGCGTGCGTGCTCGCGGCTGCGCTTGCAAGATGCGCGTCAGCGGTTGGATCGGGGTGAGGAGCGCTTCGATCCTGGCGATCAGCGCGGGCCTGGGATTGGTCCGCATCAGGTGCACTCACATGATGCGAACGAAGCACGAGAAACCCAAAGCTTTGATGCGGGTTCTGCTTCAAGCTGAATGGAACCGACTTGAGGTCCGGAAAACGGTGATGCCATCTGTTAGGCCGTGATCAGCAGATAGATCGCGATCGCGAGGGCGGCCATCTCAACGAGGTTTGCGGCCACCGAGCCCCCGTGCCAGCGGTTGAACCGCGCGGTGGCCTGACCGTCGCCAGCCATCATCGCATCGCGGCTGGCGTTGATGATCGGTACCGCGAACGCGCGCGTCGCAAAGAGGATGCAAGCGGCAGCGAACATCAGCCCCGCCGCTACGAATGCGCTCGCGCTGAGCGCCAGCACGCCAGCGATCGCTGCCATCGCGCCGTGCACCAGAAAGTAACGCGGAAAGACGAAGCGCAAAAAGCGTCCGGCCTGTTCTGCGTTCAGCGCGTGAAACAGGCTCGGCGTCACGACGGCTGAGAAGAAAAGCATACCCCCCAGGGAGGCCATCGCGATCAGGGCGGCGAGGTCGTGCATTGGCGATCGGTCCGTCGCTGTTTGTAAGGCGCGCCATGAAGGGCCTTGCGGTTGCGCCGTGGTGCTGTGCTCGTACAGATCTAACGTGAACGGCTCATCGGCGGACCGGTGGCGCAACGCCGCGGGCGCGCGTCAACGGCGGTTGGCAAAGAACGCTTTGAGGAGGGCTGCGGCTTCGGTTTCGGCGATGCCGCTGTAGACGTCGGGGACGTGGTGGCAGGTCGCCTGGGCGAACACGCGTGCGCCGTGATCGACGCCGCCGCCTTTGGGGTCGGTTGCGCCGTAATAGAGCCGGCGGATGCGCGCGTAGGAGATGGCTGCTGCGCACATCGGGCAGGGTTCGAGCGTAACGTAGAGGTCGCAGCCGGGCAGGCGCTCGCTTTCGCGTTCCGCACAGGCGGCGCGGATCACGAGGACTTCAGCATGCGCGGTGGGATCGTTGAGGGCGCGGGTGCGGTTGCCATCGGCGGCGAGGATGCGCCCGGTCTCATCGACCAGCACGGCGCCGATGGGGACTTCGCCGCGCGCGCCGGCCGCCCGGGCCTGGGCAAGCGCATGCGCCATCGGTGTGTCGGGTGCGTGAAGGGCGCCGCGGGCTGCAGCGCCGGCGGGGGACGGCACGGTCGTTGGTGCGGTGGCTGGTGCAGGCGTGTTGGCGTTGACGCCCACTGGTGGGGATGCGTCCCTGGGCGCGGCGGCTTGATGGAAGGGCGCTGCGCTCTGATCTGAATGTGGCGTGGCTGGCCGCGCGCCACGACCCACGCCGCTGCCGCCTCGACCCTCGCCGGCGCAGGTCGCCCGTGGTTGTGTGGTCCTGCGCAATGGCATAGCAGTGTGGGTCCAAGTCACCAGTGTTGCGTGGCGCGGTCGTTTCGGCCGCTGCGCAGGCCAACGCGCAACCGCTTGTTGCGCCTTTGCCGCTCCATCACGTTATCACGTTACGGCGTCTGTCGTCCGGTCCGCGCGCGCGCTTGAGCCCTCCGCCTGCGCGGTAAAGCGTCCGACCCGCGGGCTTTGCAAGCCCTTGCACCAGGAAACACCATGGTTAAGCGAACAGGCACCGTGAACGGCGCTGGCCCCATCGGCAAAGGCAAGCGATCGGGCGGCGGGCGCGCTCAGGTGCCCAGTGAGGGGCGCAGCGGCAGCGCTTCTCAGGGGCGCAAGCAAGGCCCGGGACATCGCCGGCGTTCTGGACAAGGCGTCACTGAAGACGGCGCCGGTGCAGGTGCGCACGGGCGCGCGGCAGCGAAGCGCGGGCCTGGCGCAAAGGAGCCGAACAGCAAGCGGGTCGGCGGCAAGAGCGCTGGCGCCAAAATCGCCGGCGTCCAGGGCGCCGGCAGCAGGGGAGCCGGTACCGCCGGTTCGGCGTCCAAAGCCGCGGCCAACAAAGGGGGTGGCAACAGAGTTTACGCCAACAAGGGAGACGACGGCAGAGATCGCGAACCGCGCTCGAAACGCTCAGGCCCCAGAGGTGCAAGCGAAAGGAGAGGTGCAAGCCAAACGAGAGGTCCCAGCCAAACGAGAGCAAGCGAAACCGCTGGCCGCCCCAGCAAGCCTGCGATCAAGCAGCGTGCCGCCGGACCCGGTGATGGCGCAGGGCCTGCACGTGCGGCCCGACCGCACCCGGCGAGATCTTCGCAACGCCGCGGCGCTCCCGTTGGCGGTCGCGGCCCCGCCGAGCCGACCCGCATCGCGAAGGTCATGGCGCGCGCAGGGCTGTGTTCACGCCGCGACGCCGAGCGCTGGATCGAAGAGGGCCGCGTCAAGGTCAACGGCAAGACGCTCGCGAGCCCTGCCCGCGACGTTGATGCGACCGATCGCATCCTGGTGGACGATGCGCCGCTGCCCGGGCAGGAGCCGGCGCGTTTGTGGCGCTACTACAAGCCACGCGGGCAGGTCACCACGAACCGCGATCCGCAAGGGCGCCCCACCGTGTTTGAGCACCTGCCGCCTGAATTGCCGCGGGTGGTCTCGGTGGGCCGGCTCGATCTGACCACCGAGGGCCTGCTGCTGTTGACCACCGATGGTGATCTTGCGCGTTACCTGGAGCTCCCGGCGACCGGCTGGTTGCGGCGGTATCGCGTGCGTGCGCATGGCCGCGTGACCCAGAGCGAGCTTGAGGCGCTTCAGGACGGGTTGACGGTGGAGGGCGTGCGCTACGGTCCGATCGAAGCGACACTCGATCGGGAGCAGGGCGCCAACGTGTGGCTGACGATGGCGATCCGTGAGGGCAAGAACCGCGAGATCCGCCGCGTTCTGGCGACGCTCGATCTTGAGGTGAATCGGCTGATCCGGGTGTCCTACGGTCCGTTTCAGCTGAATGATATGGCGCCTGGTACAGCCGCATTGGTCCGCCGGCGCACGCTCATCGACCAGTTGGGGCCGAAGCTGACCGCGCGCTTTGGTTTGGCTGATGAGGGCCCGCCGGAGGAACCTGAGGAGCAGGCGCCACGGCGGCCGGGCGCACGTGCGCGGGCGGCGCCGTCGCAGGCTGCAAAGGCCGCGGGCCAAGCTGGCCCGAAACCGGCTCCGAAGGGTGGCAAGACGCCTGGTGCGAAGGTGACGGGCAACGTGACGTCCGGTGGCAAGGCATCGAAGGCGGGCGATGCGCGCAGTCGAAGCGCCACAGGGACCACGCCTGGCATGGAGCGGCGGGGCGGTGCGAAGGCGTCCAAGCCGACGAAACCGTCGGCGCGGGATCGCGCAAAGCCGTCCGCAGCGGCGGCGTCTGCGTGGCGCGGGGCTTCCTCGCCTTCGAAGCGGGGCGGGAAGCGATGAGGATCGTCGCCGGTCGCTTGCGCGGACGCGCGCTTACAGCGCCAAAGGATCACGCGATCCGGCCGACGAGCGACCGGGTGCGCGAGACGATCTTCAACGTGCTGGCCCACGGCCTCAACGATGCCGATGTCGACGTTGAGGGCGCGCAAGTGCTTGACCTCTTCGCTGGCACCGGCGCGCTTGGCCTGGAAGCGCTGTCGCATGGCGCCGCCTTTTGCCTGTTCGTGGAAACCAGCGTTGCTGCGCGGGCGATCATCCGCCGCAACATCGAGGCGTTCGAACTGACGGGCTGCACGCGCATTCATCGCCGCGACGCGACCGCGCTTGGCGAAGCGGGCACACGCATTCCGGCCGACCTGGTTTTTCTCGACCCGCCTTACGCGCAAGGGTTGGGCGAACGTGCTTTGCGGGCGGCGGCCTCCGGCGGCTGGCTTGCGGACGGTGCGGTGACCGTGTGGGAGGAAGCCGCGCGGGCGACGCTTGACGTGCCGGCGGGTTTCACGGTGCTGAGTGACCGGGTGATCGGCGACACGCGGGTGGTGTTCGCGCGTTACGCTGCTGCGGTCGCGTGAGTTGACGGTGCGCGTGGGGATTTGATTGGCGGCGCGCTTCGGCTTCGGGCCATCATCGCTTCGCTGATTTGGATGGGTACCGTTCGGCGCCTCAGCGTTCGTGGCCTTACGGCTCGATGTCCAAGCACGCAACAGCGTGGCGGCCGCGTGGGGAGAGAACGGCTATCCCCCGCCGTTCTCTCCCGCTCCCTCCCCGTCCGAAACGTGGGCAGGCCGCGCCCTGGGCGCTTTGGGTCGTGTCAGTGCAGGTCGCAGACCCCTGACACGAAATGCGGTGTGGAATGACTGGATAAAAACCGAGGACGTTTAAAAACAGAGCGCCGACGAGGAACGGAATGCGACGCCTGAGATCTCCAACCTAGCCATCGAAATGTGGCCGTCAATTCACACGTTGTCTCGACATCTTACAGGTCTGTACACGCCATAGGCTTGATTTTGCTGGATTATTGCAGGAATCGGCGAACAACGTTTTCCAGCAGCCGTGAAATATCATTGTCAAAATCGTTGATCGGTAAACTGCCGCAGAAGGTGATCGAGCCCACGGCGAAGACCGCGCCGCCTCCCGGCACGTCATAATAGATCATGTCTGCTCGGATCAGATCGGCTTCCGGCTCGCCCGGCAAGGTGACGAGGTGGGTTAGCCGCTCTTCGGGCACCAGGATGAAGGTGTCGTCGTGGTCAGCCGAGCTTGCCAGGACGTGGGCGTGGGCGGGCGTGCCTAAGCGTTCATCGGCGCGATCAAGTTCAAAGCCAGCCGCGCCGCCCCCGCTCAGGCCGTAGCCGCCGAAGCGCTCACCCTCGATCCCTTCGAAGATCCAGGACGCAGACGGGGGCGGTGGATCGCGCTTGATGTAGTGCGAGCCTGAGAAATTGCCTTGCGCCGAAAAGCCGACGCCGACGAGGTCTTGCGGTGGACGCCCGATGCGGCGCCACAACCCGCCGTAGTCGCCGTCGAATGCGTTGTAATACTCGCCCGGTTCCGAGGCCCAGGCGCGAATGCCGCCCTCGCCGCGACGAATTTCTAAGATGCCCGGGTTTTCGCTGTGGGTGGCGATGCGCCAGTAAAAGCCATTGCCGCCAAGGTAACAAAGATGACCACCGCCATCGCGGTAGTGGCGCAGGGCGTCGAGCGTTTGGTGTGTGTGGTACTCGGGATGGCTGCCGGTCAGCACCGTCTTGTAGCGGGCAAGCGCATCGACGCCTTCGTTGTGCAGCAATTCGTCGGTGACGATGTCGTAAGCGAAGCCCTTCGCTTCGAGCCACGCGATCAGGTGCGTGTCGGCTGGGAAGTGACGCAGGCCCGAACCCTCGCCGTAGCCGAAAGTGACGTAGCCGGGGCGCACGTTGAACAAGGGGCGCAGGTGAGACGCGTGGCAAATGCCGCTGCCATCGCTGTGGTTGTTGTAGGTCGACAGGCCGAAGGTGGGGTGGCGCGCCGGGTTGTGCGGGTACGCGTTCCAGGCTTGGAACCGCTCTTCCCACGCCGGTTCAAAGTCGGGCCGCGCGTGATTGCCGTAGATCGCGTAGGTGAAGGTCGACATCAGGACGGCGATGGGCGCGGCGTTCGCGTCTTTCGCGGCGGGAACGAAGAACGGGACGGCGTCCTCGTGGCCGGCGGATGCAAAGCGCATCGCGTAGATGCCGGACGGCAAATCCGGCGGCACAGCGAAGGCGAGGTCCGTGTCCCAGCCGAAATCGACGATGTCGTCATCGTGGAAGTGGATGGCGTTGTAATGGGCGGGGCAAGCGCTCCAGCTCTGGTGGTGGCCGTTCCACAGCGAGCCTGTCATGCCGCGCGCTGGGTGGTTGATCAGCTGGCCAACGAGCCCGTGCGGGCCGATGTCTTCGACAATTGTTGTCGGCGTGGCGCGCGCGAAATCCATCCACATGACGACATCGTTGACGGCCGACAGGTCATCCTCGGTGGCAGCCATGATCCACATCAAGGCGTCTGGATCGGGCACCGCTGCGAGCAAGCGCGGGGCTTCGATCTTGCCGTTGAAGCATGCGTGCTGCGGCGCGGTTGTCGCGGTGGCGATCAGAAGTTCCCCGCGTGAGGGCTCAGGATGCGCATCGCTTGTGGGGGCACTGGCGGAGAAGGCAGCATCACGATCTCCGGTCCGGTTTTGCCAGCGCCGCGTTTTGAGCGGCATCACCAGAACGCTGATCAGGCCGCTTGTGGCATCGTAGCTGCCGGCGACATGCACCCAACGGCGCTCGCTTAAGGCTTGCTCGGTTGTGACGGTGGCGATGCCGTTCGCGGTGGCGATCTGTAACGCAAGATGCCCGTGTTCATCCAGGGCGAGGGCCGCGCCGGTGCCGGCCGCCTCATCAAGCCATGACATGATGGTTTGCGGCCCATGGCCGATCCGGGTGGGCCAAAGCGTGGCGAGAGCGGTGAAGCTCTCAAGGGCCTGAGCATCGGCCGGCAGCGGCACTTGCGCGTAGGAGCCTGGATAGAACGGCTGATGGCGCGGCGCGATGGCCTCGGGCAGGTCTGCCTTGACGGCATGCTCGATCAGGCCGGGCCCGGCCGGGTTGGGATCAGCGCAGACGATGCGAACCAGGCGTGGCGTGATCGGGGCCTGCGTTGTCGCGCTCAGCTTGAAGGCGATGGTTTCGCCGGGGCGTACGCTCATCTTATCGGCGTAGGCGAGCAGTTCAGGTGTGGGCGCGGGAGAGATGGGCGGCGGCGGCGATGCGGGCGGCGTTAATGTCATGGACGGTTCTCACGGCGAGCGGGCAGGAACGGCAACCAGAGTGCGCGCCTCGACGTCTCAGGGTCAATGCGCCCACCGCGCAAAAAAAAACGCCGGACACTGTCCGGCGAAGACCCTCCCTAACGACTTGGGCTTCGTGGTCGCGCGTCAAAGGTTACGGCCCTTTGCGCTCGATCCTTATAAGATGGCCGTTCTGGCTCTATACGCGGGCGATGGCCGGACGTGCGACCGTACCCCTTATCGTTCACACGTGATCCGTTAGACGCCAATCGAGGCGGGAGCGGGGCGCCTGTTCGCTCAATTCAGTTTCCCTTTGAGCGATGCGATGGACGCGCTCACAAGTTGATCGCGTTTTGCGGGATCGACCTTGTCGGCGAGCAGCGTTGATGCGGCCGCGACCGCACGTTCGACGGCTGCCGTGCGTACGTCGCTGACGGCTTGGGCTTCGGCGCGCGCGATCTTTTCTTCGGCCATGCGCGTGCGGCGGTCGATGGTTTCCTGCAGCGTCGCGCGGGCTTGCGCGGCCATGGCGTCCGCTTCAACGCGGGCTTGTGCCACGATCTCGTCGGCCTCGGCTTGGGCTTCGCTGCGCTTGCGTTGGTAGTCGGCGAGAAGCTGCTGTGCTTCCTCGCGCAGTTTGCGCGCTTCATCGAGCTCGTTGCGGATGTTATCGGCGCGCTTATCGAGGCCGCTGGTGATCGTGCCGGGCACGCCCGCGTAGATCAGGATGCCCATGAAGATCAGGAACGAAACCAGCACCCAGGTCTCGGGATTGGCGATGATGTCAGCCATGATGGTCCTCGGCGTTTCAGGTGCCAGCGCTCTTACGTGCTAGCTCGTCAGGAGACGGGTGGCTCGGGTTAGCGTTCCAGCCGGTCAGGTTCTCGTCTCGCGGGCGAAGACCGGTTCGGCGCTTCGTTACCGCACGTTCGTACCGGATGACACGAGCCCGCGATCGTCAGCTCGCCTGTTGCAGCGCTTTGCGCACGTCCTCAGGCGACACGTCGGTACCGACGAGCTGCTTGACGATCGATGTTGCGGTGTCGGTCGCGATCTCGTCCACGCTGGCGAGCGCGGCCGCCTTCGTTTCGGTGATCCGCGCTTCGGCTGTTGCGAGTTTTGCGGCGAGGTCTTCTTCGACGCGGTGGCGTTCCTTGTCGGCTTCGCCGGCGACCTGCTCGCGTGTTTGTGCCGCGGTGGCGCTCGCTTTGGAACGCGCATCGGCCAGCGTCTTTTCATAATCTGCGAGCGCTTTGTCGGTCTCGCCGCGCAGGCGCTCAGCTTCGTCCAGGTCGCGCCGGATGCGTTCACGCCGCGCCGACAGCACCTGCTCGATGCGTGGCAACGCCACACGTGACATCAGCAGGTAGAGCAGCGTGAACGAGATCGCGAGCCAGATGAGCTGCGGCGCGAAAGTCTCGACGTTGAACGGCGGGAAGGCTGCGCTTTCGCCAGGCTTGGCGCCGACGCTGGCCGTCGGCTGGAAGCCGCCTACCGTCTTGAGGGTGGAGGTCGAAGAGGGGGCGTCAGCCATAAATTTAGGTCCGCGCGATGTCCGCGTCAGCGGGAGGGTGGCCAAGCGAAGCCCGACGAAGGGCTCGCAGCCTTGGTTGGTTGCCGGGTGGTCCATGATCGGGCGACGGTGGCCCGATGCGGGAGCCAATCACCTGCGAGGCTGGTGCGACGGCGTACGATCAGACGCCCGCACCGCCAGCGGCGTTCCGCAGTCGACCGCGTGCCGCCGGCCCCCTCAAGGAGGCTCGGCAACAACGCTTCGATGTTAGACCACGAACAGCAGCAGCAGCGCGATCAGCAGCGAGAAGATGCCGAGCGCTTCGGTCAGCGCGAAGCCGAGCAGCAGCGTACCGCGCTGGCCATCGGCGGCCGACGGGTTGCGCAGTGCGCCGGACAGGAACTGGCCGAACAGGTTGCCAAGGCCGATGCCGGCGCCGGCCATGCCGAGGCAGGCGATGCCCGCACCGATGTATTTGGCCGCGTTGGTGGTTGCGGCGGCAGCGGCGACGGCGGCGTCGGGCTGCGTCGATTGGGCGATGAGATCGATGACCATGATGAGGCTCCTTACGTTTGATCTTGGGTTTTGCTGGACGCGCGGGATCAGGTGACGCCCGGCGGTGTTCGATGTGTTTGGGTATCAGTGGCTTCCGTGGACCGCGTCGCTCAAGTAGACGCAGGTGAGGACGGCAAAGACGTAGGCCTGCAGAACCGCGACCAGGATTTCAAGCGCGGTCAGCACCACGGTCAGCAGCAAAGGCAAAGGCGACAGGATCGCCCAGATGCCGCCGCCAAGCAGCACCCCGACGAAGCCCGCGAAGATCTTGAGGGCGATGTGCCCGGCCAACATGTTGGCGAACAGGCGCACGGACAAGCTGATTGGCCGTGAGATGAACGAGATGATCTCGATCGGCACCAGCAACGGCATCAGCACAGCCGGCACACCCGACGGCACGAAGATGCCGAAGAAGCCCAACCCGTGCTTGTAAATCCCGTAGCCGATCACGATCGCCATCACCAGGACGGCAAGTGCCGCCGTCACCGCGATGTGGCTCGTCACTGTGAAGGTGATGCCGGGGATCGGGAACATGCCGAGCAGGTTGACCACCAGTACGAACATAAAGAGCGAAAACACCAGCGGCAGGAACTGCACGCCGTGCGGCCCGATATTCTCGCGCACCGTGGTCGCCATGAACTCGTAAAACACCTCCGCCATCGACTGCAGACGGGTTGGCACCAGCGAGCGCCCGCGCATCGAGAGAATCATGAAGGCGGAGATGATCGCGATCGCGACCAGCATGTAGGCGGCCGAGTTGGTGAAGTGCGCGTCGATGCCGAACAACGTGAATTCGGCAAGCCGTTTGATCTCAAACTGCTCGATTGGCCCTGCGAGAAATCCCACCGGTCGTCCCCTTAACCCTGCCTGCTTTGTGGCGCGCGAGCGTTCGCGCTGCCCTTAAGCGTCATCGTCATCATCACGAACGGACGGTCCGGCGCTCGGATTGGCCGGCCCCGTCTTCGTGCTCATACCTGCGCGGATCACATTCAACATGCCGGCAGCGGAGCCCAACATGAAGAAAAGAATGAAAAGCCACGGTCGTGTACCAAGCCATTCGTCTAAAAGCCAGCCGATCACGCAGCCGACCACGATGCCCCCGATCAATTCGGTGGACACCCGCAATGCCTTGCCGATAGCGGCCCCGCGCGCCGCGGTTGAGCTGTCCGACGACGTGCCCGTTGCGCCGGGTTGCGCTGTCGCGCTGCCGAACGGCCCCTTTTGTGCGACCTTGGGTTCTTGTTCTCCACGCGCGGAGCGCAGGCGATCGCCAAGCTGCGACGAACGCGAGCGAAACGCGTCGCGCTCAGCCTCGCTGATGCGGCCGCGCTCATCGGGCGCGTCGGGTTTGTCGTCGCTCATGGAGGCCTGTGCCCTGATGCGCGGGGGTGTCGCTCTGACGCACCCACGATGGGCGCCCGGGAGCTTACGTCGAACATGATCGAATTGCGCCGGACGTTAGGTTTCGCATCTGCACAAGTCAAGCGCCTGCGATAGCGCTAAATATATGATTTTAAACTGAATTTATGGATTTAAGTGCGCTGCGACAATCCGTCATCGCACAGGTTTGGTACAGCCCACAACGCTCCTTTCACGGCCGCTTAAGCAAAGTGCAAATCTAGCCTGCGAAGCTTGCACAAAGCAGAGGTCAGCGTTTGCAAGGTTTCCCCCCATGTCTGTGAC
This sequence comes from Pseudomonadota bacterium, assembly GCA_038522635.1. GTDB lineage: Bacteria > Pseudomonadota > Alphaproteobacteria > Rhizobiales > Hyphomicrobiaceae > JBCBJZ01. The sequence continues at coordinate 19,138 of JBCBJZ010000021.1, forward strand.
GATCGTCGACATCCTGTTTATCAGCCTGCTCTTGTGTGCAGGCGGTGTGTTGGTCGGACTTGAGTCAGGCGCACTCGCCGCCCACAAGATCAAGGCCGTGGTCAGCGTCAGCACGCTGTGCGCTGGGGCTTTCGTCGCCTATTTCACGGTCGACAGCGAAGGCAAGATCGACTGGGGCGACGAGATCAAGGCCGAGCAGGGCGAAGGCGGGCAAAAAAAGAAGAAAAAGGTCGGCGCTGCTGAAACCGGTAAGGGCGGGACGCCAACGGAACGAGACGGCAAAGATGGCAAGCAGGCCCAGGCCGACCTCAAGGACGGCAAGAAGGGTACTGGCGGTGGCCTTGAGAGCGATGGCAAGAAGAAGGGCAAAGGCAAGGGTGGCGCGGGCGCAGAGAACGACGTTGCATTGTTCGACACCTTCCGCGACTGCAAGCTTTGCCCGCTGATGGTGAAGCTGCCCAAGGGCGAGTATGCGATGGGCGCCGGGTCCGGCAGCCTGGGCGCGCAGCCGACGGAAGGCCCGGTAACGCCGGTGGCGATCCCGAAGGACTTCGCGGTCTCGCGCTTTGAGATTTTGCGTCGCGAGTTCCACGCGTTCGTTGCTGAGACCGGCTACAAGCCCGCCAACGCCTGCATCAACGACAGCGTGCGGGCCACGCCCAAGAAGCCGCTCAAACCGACCAAGGGACTGAATTACCGCAAGCCGGGCTTTGTCCAGGATGGCACCGATCCGGTGGTGTGCATCTCGTGGAGCGATGCGAAAGCCTACGTGCGGTGGTTGAGCGACAAGACCGGCGGCACCTATCACCTGCTCACCGAAGCGGAATGGGAATATGCCGCGCGGGCCGGTGCCAGCGGACCGTTCGCGATGGGCGCGGTGGTCAACGCCAGGAACGTCAATTTCGATCGCAACTGGACCGGCACATCGCCGACGGGGACCTTTGGGCCAAACCGCTTTACCTTGCGCGAGGTGCACGGCAACGTCGCTGAATGGGTCGAAGACTGTTGGCACCCCTCGCTTGCCGGCGGCCCCGACGGGATCATCGCCTGGACCGATCCGAACAAGGCTGACTGCTCGCGGCGTAGTGTGCGCGGCGGCAGTTGGGTCAGCACGTTACTGCAGGTGCGCTCATCGGCGCGCGCGTCGCTGCCGTTCGGCCAGGCGCGCAATTCGGTGGGGCTGCGGGTGGCGAAAGTGCTGCGTGGCGAGCGTGAGTTGCCGGCGATGCCGAAGCGCGATGAGACGCTGGTCAGCAAGAACCGCAGCCGCTGATCCACATTTGCGCGGCTGCCGAAGGTGGTCGCCATCACGTATAGCACTGGACGCAGGAAGAGGGTGGCCGGGTCAAACCGCCACCGCGTCATCGATCAGCGCTTCGGCCGCTGCCAGATCCACCGAGACAAGCTGTGACACGCCGCGCTCGGCCATCGTCACACCGAACAACCGATCCATCCGCGCCATGGTCATCGGGTGGTGCGTGATCACCAGGAAGCGCGTTGCGGTATCGGCCTGCATGGTCTCAAGCATAGTGCAGAAGCGGTCGACGTTGCTGTCATCAAGCGGCGCATCCACTTCGTCGAGCACGCAAATCGGCGACGGATTGGTCTTGAAGACCGCGAAGATGAGCGATAGCGCCGTCAGCGTCTGCTCACCGCCTGAAAGTAGCGACAGCGTTGCGGGCTTCTTGCCGGGCGGTTTGGCGATGATCTCAAGGCCGCCCTCCAGCGGGTCGTCGGCTTCGATCATCTCAAGGCGCGCTTCACCGCCGCTGAACAACGTCGCAAACAGCGTCTGGAAGTGAGCGTTGACCGTCTCAAACGCTTCGAGCAGGCGTTTGCGGGCTTCCTTGTTGAGCTTTGAGATGCCGCCGCGCAGTTTCGCGATCGCGGCCTCTAGGTCGATGCGCTCCGTCTCCACCGTTTCGAAAGCGGTGGTCGCCTCTGCCAGATCGGCTTCCGCCTGAAGGTTGACGCCACCCAAGCGATCCCGGTCGGTGCGCAGCCGCGTCAACCGGCTCTCCACATCGTCGAGCGCGAAGGCCGTTTGCCCCTGCGGATTGCCCACGACGTTCAGGCACTCCTGAGGCGCGCAATCGAAGGCTTCACGGATCGCGCGCGCTTCTTCGTTGCGTTTGGTACGCGCAGCCTCAAGACGGGCCTCAGCCCGGGCCCGGGTCTCGCGCGCCACACTGACCGCTTCGCGCGCGGTTCGGGCCATATCCTGCGCATCCTTGGCAGCGCGCTCTCCTTCGGCCAGCGCATCACCGGCCTGACGGTGGGCCGCTTCGGCCTTCTCGCGCGCCTCACGAAGCGGGGCTTGCGCTTGCGCCAAAGCGGCTGCGACGTCGCCGATCGCTTCGATCTCGTCTTGCGCGTCGCGCTGGCGGGCTTCGAGCGTGTTGCTTTGCGCTTGCGCGCGTGCTGCCGCCGTCTCACAGCGCGTGCGGGCCTGCGCGATCGCCTCGAGCCGCTGCTTGCGTTGTAGCGTTTCGCGGGAGGCGGCCGTGGCGGCAGCTTCGAGGGTGGCCCGCTCGTTGCGCAAGCGATCGCACAGCGCTTGTGCAGCTTCGAACGCGTCTGACAGGCCTTCGATGGGCGCCATGGCGTCAAGGGCGTGGCGCGCTTCATCGCGATTGCGCTGAGCCTGTGAGCAAGCGCTTCGCGCTTCATCGCATGCGGCTTCCAGTTCGCTTTGCCGGCGTGCCGCTTCATCGCGGCGGGCTGTCAGGCGTTCGGCGTCCTCGTGCGCTTGCGCGTGGGCGCTGGCAGCTTCGCGCGCGGCTGTGTGCGCTTTCGCCAGCGCGACTTCTGTCTTGGTCAACGCATCGGCGGCCTTGTCATCGTGATCGCTTAAGGTCTTGGCGCGCTCTTCGGCTGTGGCCAGATCGGCGATAAGGCGTTGGAGGCGGTTGCGCTCGCGCAGGCGTACGCTCGCCGCGGTCGGTGCATCGCCAGCCGCCGTGAACCCGTCCCAACGCCACAGGTCACCTTGTGGTGAGACGAGCCGCTGCCCCGGCGCCAACGCGCGTGCCAGCCGCGCACCCTCTTCCGCCGCGACAATGCCCGTCATCGCAAGGCGGGCTGCCATCGCGTCTCCACCCTTCACGTAAGCGCTCATGGGCGTTGCTTCGGCAGGTAGCGCGGGCAAAGCAGGTGGTGCGGGCAAGGGAGGCGGCGCGGATATGGCAGGCGGCAGGTCGGCCGCGTTCGCCGGCGTCTCATGTTCGGGTGACGATGCTGCAGCGTGCGTTGCCCAATGGATCGGCGCGTGCGGATCAGCCGACGCGTTGAGATCATCACCGAGTGCCGCGCCCAACGCGATCTCAAAGCCGGGCGTCACGTCAAGATCATCAAGGATTGGCGTGAAGGCTTCGTCGCTTGCCGGCAGCAAGATGGTCTGGAGCGCCTGCACTTCGGCTGCCAGCCGGCCGGCGGCCAGACGGGCCTCCTGCGCTTTGATGCGGGTCTCTTCGACGCTGCTGCGCGCTTGCGCGACTGCGTTTTGCGCGTGCTGCACGCCTTCATCGGCGGCGTCGCGGCTTGTTATGGCGGTCTGCGTAAGCGCGAGGGCAGCCGCAACCGCGGCGTGGTTGGGCCGTTGTGCAATGAGTTCTTCAACCTTGCGCACGCCCTCTTCGACCCGGCGGGACTCGCGTTCGATATCCGTAGTCGCGCGATCGCGGATTTGCTCGAGCCGTTGGCGCTCTGCGGTGTGGGCCATCAGCGCTTGCGAGGCTTCACGCTGAGACGTTGTGGCGGTCTCAAGCGCGGTGCGCGCGGCGCGGAGCGCCTCGCTGCGGGTCGCATCCTCCTGCGCCGCGCTCGCCTGATGCGCGTGCAGCGCCTTGGCTTCGGCCTCGAGCGCGTTTTGGGTTTCAGCCTGTTCGCGCAGGACATCGCGTTCGCGTTTGATGTCTTGGCTGATCTGTTCGACCCGCCCCGTCAGCTCGTCGCGTCGGGCGGCTTTGCGCGCTGCATCCTCTTCCAGCATCTGCGCTTCGCGGGCGAGCCGGGTACACGCCGCCCCCGCCTCCGCTTCGCCCTGGCGTAACGGTGTCAGCGCGCTTTGCCTCGTCTGGGCCTCACGCTCGGCCGCGCTGTCGCTGGCGGTCTGCGTGGCAAGCACCCGCGTCGCCTCTTCAAGCGCACTCTCAGCGTCGCCAACTTCGCCGTGCGCCTTCGTCCAGCGCAGGTGCAGCACGATCGCTTCGCTGCTGCGGATCTCATCGCTGAGTTCACGGTAACGGCGTGCCTGGCGCGCCTGCCGCTTCAGGCTATCGACCTGACTGCGCAGTTGACCAAGCACGTCCTGGAGCCGCTCAAGGTTCGCTTCGGCCGCCCGCAAACGCAGTTCCGCTTCGTGCCGGCGCGAATGCAACCCGGCGATGCCGGCGGCGTCCTCTAGGACGCGACGGCGCTGCTCGGGCTTCGCGTTGACGATTTCGGCGATCTGCCCCTGGCGCACCAGCGCAGGCGAGCGCGCACCGGTCGCCGCATCCTCAAACAGCAGCTTGATGTCGCGCGCACGGGTCTCGCGGGCGTTGACCCGGTAGGTGGAGCCGGCATCACGCTCGATGCGCCGCGCGATCTGCAATTCATCCGCGTCGTTGAAGGCGGCCGGGGCTTCGCGCGCGGTGTTATCGAGGAACAACGTCACTTCGGCGGCCTCACGCGCAGGGCGTGCAGTGGTGCCCGCGAAGATCACATCCTCCATGGCCGAGGCGCGCATCGATTTATAGGACGTCTCCCCCATCACCCAGCGTAGCGCTTCGAGCAGGTTCGACTTGCCGCAGCCATTGGGGCCGACGACGCCTGTCAGGCCCGGCTCGATCAGCAGGTCGGTCGGTTCGACGAACGATTTAAAACCGAGCAGGCGGAGGCGGATGATTTGCATCGCAACGGCGGGCGGACTTTAGCGCGCCGAGGCGTTGCGTGCGGCCGCGGCGCCCTGCAGCAGCGGGTCAATGTGGGCGCGCAGGCCATCGAGGGTCAGCACGCGTTTGACGAGCTTGTTGTTGATGAAAAAGTTGGGCGTTCCGATCACGCCGAGCAGCCGGCCGCGTTGTTTGACGGCCTTCAGCCCGGCGACCAGCCTCTGGTCCTTGAGGCAGGCGTTATACGCCGCCGCAGTCAGACCGTAACGCGCGGCGACCTTGAGAATGGGCCCGGTCCGCACCTCCTGGCTGACCCAGCGGGGCTGCGAGAACAAGAACGCATCGTAAAGCTTGAAGTAGTGGCGTTTGGGCGCGCAACGCCACGCGATCGTCGCCGTGCCCGACTGCCGGCCGATCGGGAATTCGCGCATGATGAAACGCACCTTGCCGGTGTCGATGTAGGCGCGCTTGAAAGGCGGAAACACGGTCTTCTGGAAGCGGCGGCAAAACGGGCAGGTGAGTGACACGTATTTGATGACCGTTACCGGTGCATCGGTGCGGCCTAGCGCGTATTCGGGTAACGGACCTTTCTGGAGCACCTGCGCGAGGGTGGGGTTCTTGATGACCTCGCGGGGCTGGTAGGAGCTGCCGGTATCCTGCTTGAAGGGGTCGAAGGGCGCGCGCTTGGGCTGCACGGACGCGGTTGTCAGCGGTGCGCCGGCATTTTGCGCGGTCGGCTCAAGGCCCGAAGAAAGGGAAGCGGCGGAGCAGGCGCTGAGCAGGCTCGCGATCGCTAGCGCGCCGCACACACGCTTCGCCACGCGGGTGTGCCCTTTCGAACGTCTTTGCATGGGCCATCGCGGCTGCATTGGCGTCCTTCCCCCACGCGTCTCAGACACGGTTCGCGGTTTGCTGGGCGTTTCGCTCATCCACCGCCGGTCGCTTGATCGGCAGCGGCGCAAGGCAACACCCAACACCGCCGCCGTCGCACCCTTCGAGGGTGCGCTTACTTCTTCTTCGCTTCAGCGTCTTTCAGCATCGGCTCGATCACTTCGGAGAACCGCTTCAGCGGGATGACGCCGACGAGCTTCTTGCCGTTCACGAAGAACGTTGGGGTGGAGCTCACCTGGAACGTCCGGCTCGCGCGGGCGCGGATCGCCTTGATCTTATCGAGCAGCTTTTGATCGTCGAGGCAGGTGTCGAACGCCTTCTTGGTGAAGCCGACCTGCTTGGCGATTTTTTCAAGCGCCGGCACCGGGTCCGCTGTGATCCAGTCGCGGCGTTTTTCAAACAGGATCTCGAGCAGCGGGTAGGCTTGGTCCTTGCCAGCGCACCGCGCCAGCATCGCCGCACCACCAGCCAGGCTGTCGAGCGGGAATTCGCGCACGATCAGCTTGGCCTTCTTGGTGTCGATGTACTTTTTCTTGAGGTCCGGCAGCACGCGGCTGTGGAACGCGGCGCACGCCCCGCAGGTCAGCGAAGCGTACTCGATGATCGTGACCGGAGCGTTTTCATCGCCCAACACGATGTCGGGCAAATCGGCGCCAGGCTTTGCCAAGGCTGCGACCGGGAATTGATCAGCGGCCTGCGCGTGGGCGAGCGTGGGCAAACTCATCAAGGCGACAGCGCTTGCGCCGCCCATAAGCACGCCGCGGCGCGTGGCGGCCGTTTGGTTAAAAAAGTCGTTCATACGGGCACTCCTGGAAGTGGGGCGTGAGGGGATCAGCGAAAGCCACCACGCGGTTGTCCGGTCACGGCTTGGCTCGTACCAATGATGCGGCCCCGGAGTAAGGCAAAAGCGGCCTGAACACCATCTGAATGACGCGACCGTGATGGCGTGGCCTCAGCCGGTGCGGGGGCCGTTCCGCCGTTGAACGCCAGCAGCCATCGTCGTCAAATGGGCCCGCAGGGTTGGGTTTTCCACCGCCTCGAGCGTCGCCTGGATGCGGGCGCTGGGGCGCGCTTCAAGCGGTGGGGCGACGGGTCCTGCAGGCGTGGCAACGTGTAGCGGGGCTTGTACAAGCTTCACGGTCTCGATCGCGCGATAACCCATGTAGCGGTTAATCCGATCGGCGATGATGCGCGCTTGATACTGGATATCGAGGGCGCGCTCGGGTGCGATCCGCAACGTCAAAGTGGCACCCCGCGCGGCTCCCAAAGCAACGCCGTTGTCGTAGCTTTGCGACTGGCGTGGCCAGCGCAGGTGCTCCGGGCGGCAGGCGGACGCGAGGTCGGCGCCGATGATATGAGCCCAGTCGGTGATGAGTTGGGATGTTGAAAACCCGTAGGTCTTGAGCGCTTTGGCGCTGGCGGACGCGACGCTCGCACCGATCGGTTTGGCGCTGACGCCGTCCCAGCGGCGGGGGGGACGCGTTGGTGTTTCCAGTTGCCAGGGGCGTACCGGGCGACGGTTCAGCGCAGCGATGAGCGCGGGTTCGCCTGCGGCCTCGGGTCGGCGCTGGCCGGGCTCAAGCCGCTTCGCTGGGGCGGGCCGTCCTGAAACGGGACGGCGTGCTGCGGAGGGGTCCTGAGCGGGGGATAGGCGGTTGGGCATGGCGTGCGCGTCACCGGCGTGGCTTTGATGAGACCGTTCGTTTAAGCGATTCGCACGTCAGTGAGGCGACCGACGGGGCTCACTTCGCCAAGCAACCCACAAAGCCATGCAACCCACAAAGCCTTCGCAATCCCCAAAGCCCTTACGACCCAAGCGGCCTTCGCGGTCAGCGCGTGGCAAAAGCTCAGCCTCCGGCGTGCGCGCTGGCCCGCCCGTCTCTGCGCGCTCCTCCGATACGCCTGCCGACCGTTTGCTCGCCTGGTATGATCAACACCGCCGTGACCTGCCATGGCGGATGGCGCCGGGGGTCGCCGCTGATCCCTACAAAGTGTGGCTGTCGGAAGTCATGCTGCAGCAGACTGTTGTTAGAACGGTCATTCCCTATTTCAACGCGTTCGTGGCGCGCTGGCCGACGGTCGAAGCGCTGGCCGCGAGCCCGCTCGATGAGGTGCTGAGCCGCTGGGCCGGGCTCGGCTATTACCGTCGCGCGCGCAACCTCCATGCCTGTGCGCAAGCCGTGGTGCGCGATCACGGCGGCGCCTTTCCGGCCGATGAGGTGGCCCTGCGCGCCTTGCCCGGCATCGGCGCCTATACGGCCGCTGCGATCACCGCGATCGCCTTCGAGCGGCGCGCTGTGGTGGTGGACGGGAACGTCGAACGCGTCATGGCGCGCTATTTCAACGTCGAAGATCCGTTGCCGGGGGCCAAAGCCACCCTCAAGGCGCACGCCGATGTGCTGACGCCTGAAGCGCGCCCTGGCGATTACGCGCAGGCGGTGATGGATTTGGGTGCAACGGTGTGTTCGCCTAAGTCGCCCGCCTGCGGCATCTGCCCGCTGATGCAGGCGTGCGCGGGGCGGTTGGCGGGCCATGCGGCAACGCTGCCGCGAAAGGCCGTGAAACGACCAAAGCCGCATCGGGCCGGGCAGGCCTATGTTGTTGTGCGGGCAGATGGTGCGGTGCTGTTACGCCAACGGCCACCTGAAGGGCTGCTGGGCGGGATGATGGAGGTGCCGGGCAGCGACTGGGTCGAAACGGACGAGCCGAAGGCCGCGCCGCGGCGCGCGATGGCCGAAGAGGCGTCGGCCGAAGAGGCGCCCGTCAAGGCCCCTTGGACCGTGACGCCCGTTCCGGTGTCGCATGTGTTCACGCACTTCACGTTGACGCTTGAGGTCTACACCGCCCGCGTTCGCAACAGCGCCCGCTTGACCGCGGCTGCTCAACCTGAGCGCTGCCGCTGGGTGGCGCGCGACGCGCTGGCCACGCAAGCGTTGCCAAGCGTGATGCGGAAAGTGCTCGCCGCCGCCGGTTTGGGTTAATGTGGCCAATCCGTCAGTTGGCCAGTCAGCAGTCAGCAGTCAGCAGTCAGCAGTCAGCCTGCCAGCCAACGGGCGGTGTGTCGGCCACGCCGAGCCGCCCTCACGAGGGGCGGGTCTCGCTGCGCAAACTCCCAAGCCCGTGATGGTGCAGATCGCGCTGCGGGAAGGGAATAGAAAGGCCCGCGCGTTCAAGCCCAAGCTTAGCCCGCTCCGTCAGATCGCGCCGCGTCACCCAGTAGTCCTTGGTCGCCACCCACCCGCGCATGTTTAACGTCACCGCGCTATCATCAAGCGCGTCCACGAAGACGCTCGGCCGCGGATCCTCCTGAACGCGAGGATCACGGCGCACCAGTTCGAGCAGCACGCCCTTGCCCAGCTCGATGTCATCATCGTAGGCGACGCCCACTTTGATCTCGACCATGCGGATCGGATGGCGGGTGTAATTGGTAATGCGCTTGTTCCAGATCTGACCGTTCGGCACGAAGTGGAAGAGCCCGTCGTAGCTTTGTAGTTCGGTGGAAAACAGACCGATCTCGACCACGGTCCCGTCGATGCCTTCGGCGTCGATATGGTCGCCGTTCTGGAACGGGCGCAACCACAGCAGCATGATGCCCGCAGCGATGTTGGAGAGGGTCCCTTGCAAGGCGAGGCCGATCGCGAGGCCGGCAGCGCCCAGGGCTGCGATCACGCTGGTGGTCTCGATGCCCAACTGGCCGATCGCCGCCACCAGGAAAATGATGAAGACGATCGCACCGACGATGGAGCGCAGCACGCTGTTGAGCGTTTGATCGAAGCCGGGGCGCTGGCGCAGAAACCGGGTGGTCGCGCCCGCCGCCCAACGCGACAGCAGCCAGCCGACGAACAAGAGCACGAGGGCAGCAACGAGATTGGGCAGGGCGGCGATCGCCCAGTTGGTCAGCTTGACGAGAACATCCATCGGATCAGGCTTCGCGGGAGAGAAATTTGAAGGGAAGCGCGGCGTGGATTACCACGAAGCTGAGAGAACGACCAAGGTTCCCGGCCAAGGTTCCCCGGCCTTGCGCGCGCGGTTGACGGTTCACCCTCGCGATAAGGCGATGCCCAGGCCCGCGCTCGGCACGCCATGGGCGCGCCGCCATCACACCGCGCTGCCTGCCAAACCGGTCAGCCCCAACGCTTCACGGGCGCGGTGGCGCAGGGCATCGATCGGCTCCAACTTACCATCACGCTTGTAGTGCCAGAACGTCCAACCATTGCACGCCGCCTTGCCCTGCACGTGTGCGCCCAGGCGGTGGATCGATCCTTGCGTACCGTTGAGCGCCAGCGTGCCATCGGCGCGAACGCGCGCTGCAAACCGCTGGCGCTGGTCGTAAAGGGTGGCACCCGGCGTCAGCATGCCCAATTCAACGATGGTTCCGAAGGGCACGCGCGGCTCAGCCCGTTTGGATGGCATGATGTTGAGGCTGTCGGCGGGAAGCGGCGTCACGCCCGCCAAGCGCTCGCGCGCAGCTCGCGCATAGGTGGCATCGCGTTCGATGCCGATGAAGCGGCGTTGTAGGCGTTTGGCGACCGCTCCGGTGGTGCCTGTGCCGAAAAAGGGATCGAGCACGACATCGCCGCGCTTTGTCGATGCGAGCATCAACCGATGCAGCAGCGCTTCAGGCTTTTGCGTCGGGTGCGCTTTGGCGCCCGCCCCGTCTTTGAGTCGTTCGGGCCCGCTGCAGATCGGGATCAACCAGTCGGAGCGCATTTGGATGTCGTCGTTGAAGGCTTTGAGCGCTTCGTAGTTGAACGTGTACTTCGCCTTGGGACCCTGCGAGGCCCAGATCAGCGTCTCATGGGCATTGGTGAAGCGACGGCCGCGGAAGTTCGGCATCGGGTTCGTCTTGCGCCACACGACATCGTTCAGCACCCAAAATCCAAGGTCTTGGAGCGCGCATCCAAGACGGAAGATGTTGTGGTACGAGCCGATCACCCAAAGCGCGCCATCGCTCTTCAGCACGCGTTTGGCCTGCGCCAGCCATGCTCGCGAGAAGGCATCATAGCTCGCAAAATCATCGAACTTGTCCCAGTCCTGATCGACGCCGTCGACGCGGGTGTTGTTCGGCCGCAGCAGCGCGCTTTCGAGCTGTAGGTTGTAAGGCGGGTCGGCGAACACGAGATCGACGCTGCGATCGGGCAGGGCTGCCATCGTTTCCAGGCAATCGCCGATGATGACCTCATCCAGGGGCAGGGTCGTCGCCGCCCGGGAGACGCTTCGCGTACGCTTTGACATTGAAACTCGTTTCCGCAACTTCGAACGCTTGAGGCTCGCACCTCGACGCCGCGCCAACAGGAGCGCGCGCTTTGCACGGGCACACCAAAGCCCGGCGGTTCGACCAAACTAGGGCGAACGAAGCCTGAACAAAAGTGCAGGTGCAAGTTCTCGCATTTTGCACCCTTTGCTCTGGCTTTAGCGGTGAAAGCCCGCCCATGGAGCAGGGAGTTTGACGCATGACAAACGCAACCCAAGACGATGCTGTCGATGATGGTCCCCATACGCTGAAAATCGAGCGCGTGATCGCAGCCCCGCGCGCTGCGGTCTGGCAATGCTGGACGCAAGAAGCGCTGTTGCAGCGTTGGTTCGCGCCTGCGCCCTGGAAGGTCACCGAGATCGCCTTGGACCCGCAGCCGGGCGGGCGTTTCAACCTTACGATGCGCGGACCTGAAGGCGATCCGATCGAGACCACCGGCATGTGGCTGCAGGTTGAGCCGATGGACGCGCTCACCTTCACCGACGCCTACCGCGAAGGGTTCATCCCGCAGGCTGAGAGCTTCATGACGTCGTTCGTCCGGCTCGCTGACACGCCCGGTGGGACCGCGATGGTCTGGGGCGCACGGCACACGAGCGCGAAAGACAAGGAACGGCACCTGGCGATGGGCTTTGAAGGCGGTTGGGGCCAGGCGTGTACGCAGCTTGAAGCCGTGGCCAAAGGCATCGCCGCGGATGATCACGGCGACGCGCCCGACAAGGCGTCGTGAGGGCGCGCCGTGAGGGCGCAGGGCGTTATCACGTGCACTGCCAGGCGACCAAAGCAGCGCAGCGCGCAACGCATCACCTCAGAATTTGGTCAGCTTATCGGCCCCATGATTTGCTGAACCGTTGCTCGCAGCACCATGGCTGGCAACACTGGGGCGCGCGGCCCCGTTGGTTGCACCGTTAGACACCGGCGGCAGGGGCGGCACGTCCGCGTCGTCGTTGTGGGCGGTGGCGCGGGTCTGCGAGAAGATGCGCGGCACCGGGTTGGTGTCGTCACCCGTCGGACCGTTGATCGGCGTCAAGGGATCATGGCGCGCATCGCCGCCCATCACATCGCCGCGCATGGCATCGTGGCTCAGGATGTCCGCGTCTTCGGCGAGGCGGCGCGAAGAGCGCTCCGATGAGCTGATCAGCGCTGACAGCCCTTGCAGAATTTGTGGCCGTACCCCGCGCTCACTTTCGTCGGCCGGTGGCGGTGGCGGTACGGCTGCGCTGACCGATGCGCTCATCGATGTACCCATGGCGGGACTGCCGCCAAAGCCGTGGTGGCGCGGTTCAGCAGGCGCAAGTGCGGTGCTGGCCGATGTCACCTCGGTGGCGTCCTCCTCGACGATTGGCGCGATCCGGACGGGCAGGAGGCGCGCGCGTGTGACGGCGCCCTGCAGCAGTTCACGGTCAAGATCGGTGTAGGCCAGGAAGTAAACCTGGCGGATCGCCGTTTGCGGCACCGTTTCCATGTAGTTGAGCACCGCATCCATCAGGTTATCGACCACCGATTGGGGGTCGTGGCCCTCACTGCGTGTGCCAAACAGTGGCACCAGCAGCGAGCGCTGCCGGCCGCGATGGCGGTTGGGGCGCCCGCGATGCAAGTAGGTGGCGTTGAGGCGTTCGGCCTCTTTCAGCGCCGATGTGAGCCCGGCCGCATAGTTGCGGATGAGCTGATAACCCTTTGTGGGCTCACCATGCATGACCGCCACGTGCAGCAGGCCGCGCACGTTGTTGGAGCGCGCCAGTTCACCCGACCCGGTCACCACCACCGTGCCCGGTTCAACGCCCTGATGGCGCCCGCACAGGCGCTCCAGTTCATCGGCGATCGTGTCCTGCGTGACGGAGCCTGAATGGCTCTTACGCGCGCCGTGATACCGCATGCAGGCGGAGACGCTGTCGTCGTGCAGCCGCGCCATCTGCATCTTGGTGTTTTCCGGGTTCACCCAGAGGTCGACGAAATCGATGTCCGCGATGTCGCCGGTGACATAGCCGATCACTTTGCCGTCGAGACCTGGCGTGGTGAAGAGCGCCACATCCTGGCGGTTGAGCGGATGCGCGGTGCGCGCAACCTTGAGGGAGCCGATCAGCGTGTGAACCAGGCTGTCGGTGTTTTGCGCAAGCAGGGTGTTGCGCAGGCTCGCTTCGATGACCGTGCGGGCCTGTTCGATGCGGTCGGCGTGGGTGTCACCGTAGGTGATGACGCGCGTTGAGCCGATGTCAG